>NZ_JBSFEP010000009.1:0-350742 GCF_053594495.1 Streptomyces sp. NPDC001920 | reverse complement strand
CGGTTACATTCCGAACCCGGAAGCTAAGCCTTACAGCGCCGATGGTACTGCAGGGGGGACCCTGTGGGAGAGTAGGACACCGCCGAACTCCTTTTACAGCTCTGGTTCTTGGGCATGCAGCCCAGGAGCCAGAGCTTTTTTGCGTTGAGGTAGGGTCAGGGGGCATCGTTGGTACGTTCCCCACAGGAGGCCCCCGGGTGGAGGTCCAGGAGACCCGTGTCCAGACAGACCGGGTCCTCACCATCCCCAACATCCTCAGCATGGCGCGGCTCGTTGGCGTGCCGTTGTTCCTGTGGCTGATTCTCAGGCCTGAGTTCGGCGGGCCCAAGAGTGATGGTTGGGCGCTCCTGGTGCTCGCTCTGAGCGGCGTCAGCGACTATCTGGACGGCAAGCTGGCGCGTCGCTGGAACCAGGTCAGCAGCCTCGGCCGGCTCCTCGACCCTGCGGCCGACCGGCTCTACATTCTCTCGACGTTGGTCGGTCTCACATGGCGCGAGATTCTGCCCATCTGGTTGACCGCTGTACTTTTGGCGCGGGAGCTGGTCCTGCTGGTGATGGTGGGCATCCTTCGGCGTCATGGCTATCCGCCGCCGCAGG
The DNA here is from genome assembly GCF_053594495.1 of Streptomyces sp. NPDC001920. NCBI lineage: Bacteria > Bacillati > Actinomycetota > Actinomycetes > Kitasatosporales > Streptomycetaceae > Streptomyces > Streptomyces sp. NPDC001920. Next base: position 350,145 of record NZ_JBSFEP010000009.1, on the reverse strand, counting down.
TGAACTTCCTCGGGAAGGCCGCCACCTTCAACCTCATGTATGCGTTCCCGCTGTTGCTGCTCAGTGACGGAGATGGTTGGATCCACTCACTCGCTGCTATTTTCGGATGGGCGTTCGCCGGATGGGGTACAACGCTCTACTGGTGGGCAGGAGTCCTCTACGTGGTACAAGTCCGCCGCCTGGTCCGTGCGGACACCATGGCCGACGGAACTCGCGGATTGAAGCGTGCGTAGCGCTCGATGGCCCGCGGCGTAAAAGTGCGGGACAATCTGACGGGTGAAGTCGGCTAGACCGTCGTCTCTTGGAGGAGGACGCTTCCGACATGAAGGCCGTCGTGATGGCCGGGGGCGAAGGCACACGCCTGCGCCCCATGACCTCAAGCATGCCCAAGCCGCTCCTGCCGGTGGCCAACCGGCCGATCATGGAGCACGTTCTGCGGCTGCTCAAAAGGCACGGGCTGAATGAGACCGTGGTGACCGTTCAGTTCCTGGCTTCGCTGGTCAAGAACTACTTCGGTGACGGTGAAGAGCTCGGAATGGAGCTCAGCTATGCCAATGAGGAGAAGCCACTCGGTACCGCCGGAAGCGTCAAGAACGCCGAAGAGGCGTTGAAGGACGATGCTTTCCTCGTCATTTCCGGTGATGCCCTGACCGACTTCGACCTCACTGAGCTGATCAATTTCCACAAGGAAAAGGGTGCGCTGGTCACCGTCTGTCTGACGCGTGTGCCCAATCCTCTGGAGTTCGGCATCACGATCGTCGACGAGGAAGGCAAGGTCGAGCGCTTCCTTGAGAAGCCGACCTGGGGCCAGGTCTTCTCGGACACCGTGAACACCGGCATCTACGTCATGGAGCCCGAGGTCTTCGACTATGTCGAGCCCGATGTGCCCGTGGACTGGTCAGGCGATGTCTTCCCTCAGCTCATGAAGGAGGGCAAGCCGATCTATGGGTATGTCGCGGAGGGTTATTGGGAGGATGTCGGCACTCATGAGAGTTACGTAAAGGCTCAGGCTGATGTCCTGGAGGGCAAGGTCGACGTCGAGATCGACGGCTTCGAGATCTCTCCCGGTGTGTGGGTGGCGGAAGGGGCCGAGGTGCATCCCGACGCCGTTCTTCGCGGGCCGCTGTACATCGGGGACTATGCCAAGGTCGAAGCCGGCGCGGAAATCCGGGAGCACACTGTCGTCGGCTCGAATGTCGTCGTGAAGAGTGGCGCCTTTCTGCACAAGGTTGTCGTGCACGACAACGTGTATGTCGGGCAGCACAGCAATCTGCGCGGTTGTGTCGTCGGGAAGAACACCGACATCATGCGCGCCGCGCGGATCGAGGACGGTGCGGTCATCGGTGACGAGTGCCTGATCGGTGAAGAATCGATTGTCCAGGGCAATGTGCGTGTCTATCCGTTCAAGACCATCGAGGCCGGCGCCTTTGTCAACACCTCAGTGATCTGGGAGTCCAGGGGGCAGGCGCATCTCTTCGGGGCCCGTGGCGTCTCCGGCATCCTGAACGTGGAGATCACGCCGGAACTCGCCGTACGCCTTGCCGGGGCCTACGCGACGACGTTGAAGAAGGGTTCCACTGTCACGACGGCCCGAGACCACTCCCGGGGTGCCCGAGCCCTCAAGCGGGCGGTCATCTCCGCGTTGCAGGCCAGCGCCATCGACGTACGAGACCTGGAGAACGTACCGCTGCCCGTGGCGCGCCAGCAGACCGCGCGTGGCAGTGCCGGCGGGATCATGATCCGGACGACGCCGGGGGTGCCGGATTCCGTCGACATCATGTTCTTCGACGGGCAGGGAGCCGACCTGTCGCAAGGCAGTCAGCGGAAGCTGGATCGCGTCTTCGCGCGGCAGGAGTACCGGCGTGCTTTCCCTGGTGAGATCGGGGATCTGCACTTTCCGGCCAGTGTCTTCGACTCGTACACCGGGTCTCTGCTGCGGAACGTCGACACGACCGGGATCTCGGAGTCGGGGCTCAAGGTCGTCGTCGACGCGTCGAACGGCAGCGCCGGACTGGTGCTGCCGAGCCTGCTCGGCAAGCTCGGTGTGGACTCCCTGACCATCAACCCGGGTCTCGACGAGTCCAGGCCGACCGAGTCGGAGGACGCGCGTCGGTCGGGACTGGTGCGGTTGGGCGAGATCGTCGCGTCCGCTCGGGCCGCGTTCGGCGTGCGGTTCGACCCCGTCGGTGAGCGGCTGTCCCTGGTGGACGAGAAGGGACGTATCGTCGAGGACGACCGGGCCCTGCTCGTCATGCTCGACCTGGTGGCCGCGGAGCGGCGCAGCGGGCGGGTGGCGCTTCCGGTGACGACCACGCGGATCGCCGAGCAGGTGGCGGCGTACCACGGGACTCAGGTGGAGTGGACGACGACATCGCCCGACGACCTGACGCGTGTCGGTCGCGACGACACCACGATCTTCGGTGGTGACGGCAAGGGCGGGTTCATCGTCCCGGAGTTCAGCAGTGTCTTCGACGGTACGGCGGCCTTCGTACGGCTGATCGGACTGGTGGCGCGGACGCAGCTCACGCTCAGCCAGATCGACGCGCGGATTCCGCGGGCCCATGTCATCAAGCGTGACCTGGCGACTCCGTGGGCCGTGAAGGGCCTCGTGATGAGGCGGGTCGTGGAGGCGGCCGGAGATCGCTTTGTCGATACGACCGACGGTGTCCGTGTCGTCGAGACCGACGGGCGCTGGGTGATGGTCCTGCCCGACCCTGCCGAGGCGGTCACCCATCTGTGGGCCGAGGGGCCGGACGACGCGTCCGCGCAGGCCCTGCTCGACGAGTGGGCGGCGGTCGTGGACAGCGCCGGCCGCTGAGAACGCGGCACGCGCGCGTGCCGGGCAGGTCACCCTCAAAGGGGCCTGTCCGGCACGCGGGTGGGGCCATTCGGAGGTACTGGTCGCGACGTGCGACGATGTGCGGCATGCCGCAGCCCCCCGTTCGGAGCACACCTACGCGCCCCTCGCGCCCGGACGCGTCCATGTCGCTGCTGACCAACGTCATGGACCACAGCCTCGACGACGGATACGCCGAGGCTGCCGCCCGGAAGAAGGCCGCCGGCGACGGTGGCCTTCCCAGAACCCTGAGGGCGAAGCTCGGGCTCGCCGCCGGTCTGGTGCTCGCGGCACTCGTGGTGACCGTGGGGGCGGCGCAGGCGCGGGTCGCGGCGCCTGTGATGGCCAAGGAACGCGAAGAGCTGATCGACCGCATCGACCGTGAGACCGATGCGGCGGACAAGCTCGAGCAGAGCGTCGACAAACTGCGTGACGACGTGAGCGCGCGCCAGCGCGAGGCGTTGCGTGCGACCGGCCACGGCGATCAGGCGGAACTGGTGGGCATGCTCGCGGGCTCTGTCGAGGTGCACGGGCCCGGGGTGAAGCTCGTCGTGAACGACGCCAAGGAAGCCTCGTCGGACGCGGACGGAGACCCGCGCGGAACGTCCGGGTTCTCCGACACCGGCCGCGTGCGCGACCGGGACATGCAGCGCGTGGTCAACGGGCTGTGGGAGTCGGGTGCCGAGGCGATCTCCATCAACGGGCAGCGGCTGACGGCCCTGTCGGCGATCAGAGCCGCGGGTGACGCGATACTGGTCGACAACAAGCCGCTGGTTCCGCCGTACACGGTGCTCGCGGTGGGGGACGGGGAGCGGTTGAGCACCAGGTTCCAGGACAGCGCCGACGGGCTGTACCTGCACGCCCTGCAGGAGAACTTCGGGATCAGGACCAACATCTCGGTGCAGGACGACCTCCGGCTTCCCGCCGCGCCGAGCGTGATCGTACGTACAGCACAGCCGAACACCGAGAAAACCGAGAAGGGCACATCGTGATCGCCGTACTGGGCCTCGTCGTGGGAGTCGTGGCCGGCCTGTTGGTCCGGCCTGAGGTTCCGGCGGTCGTCGAGCCTTATCTGCCGATCGCCGTCGTGGCGGCGCTGGACGCCGTCTTCGGGGGTCTGCGGGCCATGCTCGACGGCATCTTCGACGACAAGGTCTTCGTCGTGTCGTTTCTGTCCAACGTGGTCGTGGCCGCGTTGATCGTCTTCCTCGGCGACAAGTTGGGCGTGGGCGCACAGCTGTCCACCGGCGTCGTCGTCGTACTCGGTATCCGCATCTTCTCGAACGCCGCGGCGATTCGCCGGCATGTCTTCCGGGCGTGAGGCTGATGAACAACCACGACGACACGCCCGAGAACCGGCTGCGCAAGGAGTTGCCCCAGGAGGTGCCTGCCGGGGTCGGCGAGGCCGTGGAGACTGCTGATGGGCCGCAGGGCGAGCAAAGCGATCAGAGCGGGCTGACAGGTCGGCAGCGGCTGGTGCAGGGATTGTGGCCGCCGCGGATCACCCGGGCCCAACTCATCGTCGCCCTGCTGCTGTTCGGCCTGGGCTTCGGCCTGGCCGTCCAGGTCGCCTCGAACAGTGACGGCGACAGCGCGCTGCGTGGCGCACGTCAGGAAGATCTCGTTCGCATCCTCGATGAACTGGACGACCGTACTCAGCGTCTTGAGGACGAGAAGCAAGGTCTCGAAAAGCAGCGGGACGAGTTGGAGAACAGCTCGAACCAGGCCGAGGAGGCCCGCAGGCAGACCGTCGAGAAGGAGAGGCAACTCGGCATTCTGGCGGGCACCGTGGCCGCGCAGGGACCTGGCATCACGATGACCATCGACGACACGAAGGGGACGGTCGAGGCGGACATGCTGCTCGACGCGATCCAGGAGCTGCGCGCGGCCGGCGCGGAGGCGATCCAGGTGAACGGCGTACGTGTCGTCGCCGGCACATATCTGACGGATTCCGGCAACGGCGTGGGCGTCGACGGGAACAAGATCAACGCGCCCTATCGTTTCAAGGTCATCGGCAAGCCGCAGGACCTCGAACCGGCTCTCAACATCCCTGGAGGCGTGGTGCAGACCCTTGAGAAGGAGCAGGCCACCGTGACCATCGAGCGGTCGGACAAGATCATCGTGGACGCCTTGCGAGCGGCGAAGCGGCCTGACTACGCTCGGTCGTCTTCCCGGTGAACCGGGGGTGCATGGGGGACGTCCGGCGAGGGCAAGAGGTTGCGGGGGGTCGGCGCACCGAATGGGTGGTGCGTGGTGGAAACTGTCTGGGACAGACGGACGTTGTGAGGATGTCCGGGTCGGCCAGAGAGTGCAGTCAGGGTTCGTCCTGCCCCACGGGCGGGTCTGTTTCGGTCAAGGGGAATCGCCCGTGAAGTTGTTTGCGAAGTTGTTCGGCAAGAGCGCGCGAGAGGGCAGCGACAACGCGACCGCTCGTCATCGCGCACAGGGGGACGAGGAAGGCCAGCGTCCACTGTTCAGGGACCAGGTGCCTGGGCCGGGCGGTGACATTTCCGGAGGTCAGGGCGCGCCGTCGGTTGACCCTGGCCAGTCCGGCGGCATAGGTTTCGGACAACCGTCAACCTCAAGTACGGGTGGAGGGTTTTCCCCGATGTCGGCCCTGGTGTGTACGAGGTGCGGTAACCGCAACGCGGAGAACAGCCGCTTCTGTTCCAACTGTGGTGCGCCGCTGCGGGCCGGTGCCGCGGCCGAGCGTCCGTCCGAGACCACCTCCACGATCTCCATCTCGGGCCTTGAGGCCTACGACGCGGAGGCCACCGGTCAGACGCCGGTCCCCGCGCTGTCTCCCGAGGCCCAGGCGGCCGTTGAAGCGCTGCCGCTCGGCTCGGCGCTCCTCGTGGTGCGCCGTGGGCCGAACTCGGGCAGCCGCTTCCTCCTGGACAGCGATCTGACCACTGCCGGACGGCACCCGCAGAGCGACATCTTCCTGGACGACGTGACGGTGTCGCGTCGGCACGTGGAGTTCCGCCGAGGCCAGGACGGCACGTTCACGGTGGCCGACGTCGGCAGCCTGAACGGCACGTACGTCAACCGCGAGCGCATCGACCAGGTCGCTCTGAACAACGGCGACGAGGTGCAGATCGGCAAGTACCGGCTGGTCTTCTACGCGAGCCAGCGGGGCTACTGACCCTCCCCCGGACGCCTTCGTCCGGGGAGACCCAGGGAAGGTCCATGCTGAAAACACCGAGCGGCGGTGCCGGGCACGGCGCCGCCGCCACGGACAGTCGGCTGATGAGCATCGGGACGGTGCTCAACGTGCTCCGCGAGGAGTTCCCTGACATCACCATCTCCAAGATCCGGTTCTTGGAATCGGAGGGTCTTGTAGAGCCCCAGCGGACCCCCTCGGGATACCGCAAGTTCAGCGCGCAGGACATCGAGCGGCTCGGGTACGTCCTGCGGATGCAGCGGGACCACTATCTTCCCCTCAAAGTGATCCGCGAGCACCTGGGAGCCATGGAACGCGGCGAGGCGGCACCACTGTCGGCCCTGTGCCGTCAGCGCGACGGCGAAGCCGTCCTGGAGCCGGTCGAAGGGCCCGGCGCGGCCAGGGTCGGACGGGCCGAACTGCTCGCCGCCGCCGAGATCGGTGAGCAGCAGCTGGAGGAGTGGGAGGCGTACGGGCTGATCGCTCCGTCGCCGGACGGAAGGTACGAGGCCGAGGCGGTCACCGTGGCGTCCCTGGTCGCCGAGCTGGGGCGGTTCGGGATCGAGCCACGCCATCTACGGGCGATGAAGGCGGCCGCCGATCGGGAGGCAGGGCTCGTGGACCAGGTCCTCGCGCCGCTGCGCCGGCATCGCAATCCGCAGACCAGGGCGCATGCCGAGGCTCGTGCGAAGGAGCTGGCCGGGCTCACGGTCAAGCTGCACGCCGCGCTGGTGCAGACCGCCCTCGGAGTGCGGCTGCCCTGAGCCGGAGGGGCCCGGGGCGCCCCGGATCGGCCACCCGTTCTCGGCCCGACTACCCAAACGTCCCGAGCACGGCCTAGGGTTGCTGTGTGAACGAGCTCGATGTCGTAGGTGTCCGGGTCGAAATGCCCTCCAACCAGCCGATCGTGCTCCTGCGCGAAGTGGGAGGCGACCGCTACCTCCCCATCTGGATCGGGCCGGGGGAGGCGACGGCGATCGCCTTCGCCCAGCAGGGCATGGCCCCCGCGCGACCTCTGACCCACGACCTGTTCAAGGACGTGTTGGAGGCCGTCGGCCAGGAGCTCACCGAAGTACGCATCACGGACCTGCGTGAGGGCGTCTTCTACGCCGAACTGGTCTTCGCCAGCGGCGTCGAGGTGAGCGCCCGTCCGTCGGATGCCATAGCGCTGGCCTTGCGCACCGGAACGCCGATCTACGGCAGTGACGGAGTGCTCGACGACGCGGGCATCGCGATCCCGGACGAGCAGGAGGACGAGGTGGAGAAGTTCCGCGAGTTCCTCGACCAGATCTCGCCCGAGGACTTCGGTACCAGCAGCCAGTGAGGCGGCGGGGCGGCCCGGACTCACGTCTGTGACGGGCCACCCCCGGCCGGTTCCAGCTCAAATGCCGGTATTTGCCAGCGGCGAGCGAGAGCGTCCTGCGGCCTGCTTCGAGCGCATTCGGCTAGCCTTTCCCCGCGGTGGGGTGCGGGAAACCACTCCTAGGGTGATTATCACTCGGCGTGCCGAGTGTGGCGATCGTTGACGCACCCCTGGTGACTGCCTACCGTCGAGAAGGCAGGTCAAGGACGGAGGTCGGCGTGAGAAGCAGCGGCGACGGTACGGGTGGGGGTGCCCCGGGACGCGGTTTCGGGGAGAGCGGTCCGTACCCTCCCTCAGGTTCTCAGCTGCGTTCGAGCATGGGATACCCCCAGCACTCCAACGCGGCCGATCATGTTCCGCAGCGACCCACGGCCGTGCCGACCAGCGGAGAGGCGACGGCCATGGCGTCCGAGCAGATCGGCTATCGCGGTCCGACGGCATGTGCGGCCGCCGGCATCACCTACCGGCAACTGGACTACTGGGCGCGCACCGGGCTCGTCGAGCCCAGCGTGCGGCCCGCCTACGGGTCGGGGACGCAGCGGCTGTACAGCTTCCGGGACGTCGTCGTACTGAAGATCGTCAAGCGGTTCCTCGACACCGGTGTGTCGCTGCAGAACATTCGTACGGCCGTGCAGCATCTGCGGGAGCAGGGCTTCCGGGACCTCGAACGCCTGACGCTGATGAGTGACGGTGCGACGGTGTACGAGTGCACGTCGCCGGACGAGGTCCACGCGCTGCTCCAAGGAGGCCAGGGGATCTTCGGGATCGCCGTGGGCGTGGTGTGGCGGGACGTGGAGAGCGCGTTGTCGCAGCTGCACGGCGAGCGAATCGACACGGGGGAGACGCTGGTCGGCCACAACCCCGCGGACGAGTTGGCGCGGCGGCGAAACCGGGCCGTCTGAGCAGCGTGCGCGGCCCGCGGCCGCAGGCCGAGTGGTTCCGCCCTGGTCGGAGGGGCGGCTCCGGTGCGCTGGGCAGGGCATTGTCAGTGGCGTGAGGCAGCATCGGAGATGTGAGAAACGCGCCCACGATCCTGCATCTCGACATGGATGCCTTCTACGCCTCGGTGGAGCAGGCATCCAAGCCGAGCCTGCGCGGGAAGGCCGTGATCGTGGGCGGGTTGGGGCCGCGGGGAGTCGTCGCAACCGCGTCCTATGAGGCCCGGGTGCTCGGGGTGCACTCGGCGATGCCCATGGCTCAGGCGCGCCGGCTGGCGCCGAACGCGGCGTACCTCGTGCCACGCTTCGGGATCTACCGCGAGATCAGCGAGCAGGTGATGGAGCTGCTGCGGGAGCTGTCGCCGCTGGTGGAGCCGTTGAGCCTGGACGAAGCCTTCGTGGATCTGGAGGCCGGGGGAGCGGCCTGGGACGAGGAGTCGGCGCGCCTGGTGGGGATGAAGCTGCGGGCCGACATACGCGCGGTCACCGGGCTCGCGGGGTCGGTGGGGCTGGCGGCGTCCAAGATGCTTGCGAAGATCGCCTCCGAGGAGGCCAAGCCGGATGGGCTGGTCCTGATCGAGCCGGGGACCGAGCGGGCGTTGCTCGGGCCCATGCCGGTGCGGACGTTGCCGGGGGTGGGGCCTGCGACAGGGGACCACCTGAGGCGGGCCGGAATCCATACGGTGGACGAGATCGCCGAGGCGGGGGAGGACGAACTCGTTCGGCTGCTGGGCAAGGCCCATGGGCACGCCCTGTACGCCATGGCGTTGGCGCACGACGAGCGGCCTGTGGTGGCTGAGCGGGAGGCCAAGTCGGTGTCGGTCGAGGACACGTATGACGTGGACATCCATGACCGGGTTCGGGTGGGTGTGGAGGTGCAGCGGCTGGCCGACCGGTGTGTGCGGCGACTACGTGGGGCCGGGTTGTCCGGTCGGACGATCGTGCTCAAGGTACGGCGGTACGACTTCTCCACCCTGACCCGGTCCGAGACGCTGCGGGGACCGACGGACGACCCCGCCGTGGTGCGGGAGGCCGCTGCGCGGCTGCTGGACTCCGTGGACACGACGGGGGGCGTGCGGTTGCTGGGCGTCGGGGTGACGGGCCTCGCCGACTACACGCAAGAGGATCTCTTCGCGCAGGCGGCCGGGGAACGGGTGGAGCACGCCGAGGAGGAGGGGGAGCCCGAGCAGACCGCGCAGGAGCGGGAGGTGACGCCCGTGGAGCGGCGGTGGGCTGCCGGGCACGATGTGCGGCACGCCGAGTTCGGACATGGGTGGGTGCAGGGGAGCGGGCTGGGGCGGGTCACCGTGCGGTTCGAGACGCCCGAGTCGGAGCCGGGGCGGGTGCGGACGTTCCGGGTCGATGATCCGGCGCTGGAAACGGCGGATCCGTTGCCGCTGCGGGCGCGAAGACCCGGGGGCGCGCCGGCTGAGGGTGCGGCAGCGGGCGTGGAGCCTGTGGCGCCGGGCCAGGCGGGCTGAGGCGCTGCGGCCAGTCGTACCCGTGACGGCGCACCCGTCCTCCCTGGGCGGGGTGGGTCCGGCGTTCGTGCGCTGCCGGGGTGCCGTCCGTCGCGGCCCGTGGCGCCCTGACCTGCTACAGGATCGGTGGGTCAGGGGAGCTCTCGGGGCCGGTGGGATGGCTGGCCGAGGGTGGCTCGGGCCATGCACAGGAGGTCGGCTCGGTGGAGTGGGGGCGGACAGGGGCAACAGGGGTACAGGGGGCGGCTGAGTGAGGCTGCTGTGGGTGCGGGCCGGGGTACTCGCGGTGCGCGCGGGGTCAGGTGTCCTCGGAGCCCGCCAGGTTGCCGAAGTCCCGGTCCGGCACAGAGGGCGGCGGGGCCACGTTCAGGCCGTAGTGGTGGTAGAGCTGGAGTTCCTGTTCCGGGGAGAGGTGGCGGCCCACACCGAAGTCGGGGGCGTCCTTGATCAGGGCGCGGTCGAAGGGGACCCGGAGGCTGCCCTCGACCAGTTCACTGGGCTCCAGGGGGACGAAGGCGTCCCGCGAGAACAGGCCGGTGCGTATCGCCGCCCACTCCGGTACTCCGGTCGCGTCGTCGAGATAGACCTCGTCGATGGTGCCGATCTTGGTGCCGTTGCGGTCGAAGGCCTTGCGGCCGATCAGGTTGCGCGGATCGATGTCGGTCTGCACGGGCCCTCCACTTGGTCGCAACTCATCCGTAAGCACTACGAAAAGGCACTTTGGTGAGAGTGGCCACTCGAAGGTACGTGCGTTGACCCCGCTGGTAGGCTTGCAGACGGCTGCTGACCCCGTGCGGGAGAGTCCTCCAGACACCATCGGAGGCGCCGAAGGAGCAAATCCTCCCCGGAATCTCTCAGGCACACGTACCGCTCGGACGAGGTCACTCTGGAAAGCAGGGCGGGTGTCGACGGCTTCCGCTCTCACCGACGGTGAAAGCCGGGAGCCTTGTGGCGACCTGGTGAAGCTCTCAGGTTGAGATGACAGAGGGGGAGGCCGTTCGGGTACCCGTGCCGTGGTGCCCCTCGAAGGTCGCGTCAGACCAGGAGGCCTCCGCAATGACCGCCCACCGCATTCCGCTCTCCGAGCTCGAGCAGGGAATCCCCTTCGAGCAGCGTCACATCGGCCCTGATCATGAGGCTCGGGCCAAGATGCTCGCGCAGGTCGGGTACGGCTCGCTGGACGAGCTCACCGCCGCCGCGGTGCCGGACGTGATCAAGAACGCCGACTCCCTCGAACTGCCCGGGGCGCGCACCGAGGCCGAGGTGTGTGACGAGCTGCGGTCGCTCGCCGACCGCAACCAGGTGCTGGGCTCGATGATCGGACTGGGGTACTACGGGACCTTCACCCCGCCGGTCATCCTGCGCAACGTCATGGAGAACCCTGCCTGGTACACGGCCTACACGCCGTACCAGCCCGAGATCTCCCAGGGGCGGCTCGAGGCCCTGCTGAACTTCCAGACCGTGGTCGCCGAACTCACCGGTCTGCCGACCTCCGGTGCCTCGCTGCTCGACGAGGGGACGGCCGCCGCCGAGGCCATGGCGCTGTCCCGGCGGATGGGCAAGAACAAGAAGGGGCTGTTCCTGGTCGACGCGGATGTGCTGCCGCAGACCATCGCCGTGATCGAGACCCGTGCCGAGCCGACCGGCGTGGAGGTCGTGGTCGCCGACCTCAGCGACGGCATTCCGGCCGAGATCGCCGGTCGCGAGATCAACGGCGTGCTCCTGCAGTACCCGGGCGCCTCCGGTGCCGTACGGGACATCAAGCCCGTCATCGACCAGGCGCATGAACTCGGCGCCCTCGTCACTGTCGCCGCCGACCTGCTCGCGCTCACGCTGCTGAGGTCGCCCGGCGAGCTCGGGGCGGACATCGCGGTCGGTACGACACAGCGGTTCGGTGTGCCGATGGGCTTCGGTGGGCCGCACGCCGGCTACATGGCCGTACAGGAGAAGTTCGCACGGAGCCTGCCCGGGCGGCTCGTGGGTGTCTCCGTGGACGCGGACGGGAACAAGGCGTACCGCCTGGCCCTGCAGACGCGTGAGCAGCACATCCGGCGGGAGAAGGCGACCAGCAACATCTGTACCGCGCAGGTGCTGCTCGCCGTGATGGCCGGGATGTACGCCGTTTACCACGGGCCCGAGGGACTGAAGGGCATCGCCCGGCGGACCCATCGGTACGCCACCGTCCTCGCCGCGGGGCTCGCGGCGGGCGGCGTCGAGGTCGTACACGGCTCGTACTTCGACACGCTGACCGTGCGTGTGCCGTCGAAGGCCGCCGAGGTCGTCGCCGCCGCCCGGCAGAACGGCGTGAACCTGCACCTCGTGGACGCGGACCACGTGTCCATCGCCTGCGACGAGACCACCTCGCGGGCGCAGCTGGGTGCCGTGTGGACGGCGTTCGGGGTCCAGGCCGACATCGAGGCGCTGGACGCGGCGAGCGCGGACACCCTTCCGGGCTCGCTGCTGCGCAGCGACGCGTATCTCACGCACCCGGTCTTCCACCAGTACCGCTCCGAGACGGCGATGCTGCGCTACCTGCGCAGGCTCGCGGACCGTGACTACGCGCTGGACCGCGGCATGATCCCGCTGGGCTCGTGCACCATGAAGCTCAACGCGACCACCGAGATGGAGCCGGTCACCTGGCCGGAGTTCGGTCAGCTGCACCCCTTCGCGCCCGCCGAGCAGGCGCAGGGCTATCTGACGCTCATCCGGGAGCTGGAGGAACGTCTCGCCGAGGTCACCGGCTACGACAAGGTGTCGCTGCAGCCCAACGCCGGCTCTCAGGGCGAGCTGGCCGGACTGCTCGCCGTACGCGGGTACCACCGCGCCAACGGTGACGAGCAGCGGACCGTCTGCCTCATCCCGTCGTCCGCCCACGGCACGAACGCCGCCAGTGCCGTCATGGCCGGCATGAAGGTCGTTGTCGTCAAGACGGCCGACGACGGCGAGATCGACGTCGAGGACCTGCGGGCGAAGATCGAGAAGCACCGGGACGAGCTGTCGGTGCTGATGATCACGTACCCGTCGACGCACGGCGTGTTCGAGGAGCACGTCGCCGACATCTGCGCTCAGGTGCACGAGGCCGGCGGGCAGGTGTATGTCGACGGGGCGAACCTCAACGCCCTCGTCGGGCTTGCCAAGCCGGGGCACTTCGGCGGGGACGTGTCGCATCTGAACCTCCACAAGACGTTCTGCATCCCGCACGGCGGTGGCGGTCCGGGGGTCGGGCCCGTCGCGGTCCGGGCGCACCTGGCGCCGTATCTCCCCAACCACCCGCTGCAGCCCGCGGCCGGTCCTGAGACGGGTGTGGGCCCGATCTCGGCCGCGCCCTGGGGTTCCGCCGGGATCCTGCCGATCTCGTGGGCGTACGTACGGCTCATGGGCGGCGAGGGCCTCAAGCGGGCCACGCAGGTGGCGGTGCTGTCCGCCAACTACATCGCCCGGCGACTGGAGCCGCACTACCCGGTGCTCTACACCGGGCCCGGCGGACTCGTCGCGCACGAGTGCATCATCGACCTGCGGCCGCTGACCAAGGCGACCGGGGTGAGCGTCGACGACGTGGCCAAGAGGCTCATCGACTACGGCTTCCACGCGCCGACGATGTCGTTCCCGGTGGCCGGGACGCTGATGATCGAGCCGACCGAGTCCGAGGACCTGACCGAGCTCGACCGGTTCTGTGACGCGATGATCGCCATCCGTGCGGAGATCGAGAAGGTCGGGGCGGGGGAGTGGCCCGCTGACGACAACCCGCTGCGGAACGCTCCGCACACGGCTGGTGCCCTGGGCGGCGAGTGGGAGCACGCGTACAGCCGTGATGAGGCCGTGTTCCCGGCCGGTGTGTCGGTCGCCGACAAGTACTGGCCGCCGGTGCGCCGGATCGACCAGGCGTTCGGCGACCGGAACCTCGTCTGTTCCTGCCCGCCGCTGGACGCGTACGAGGACTGACGTCCCGCGCGGGAGACCCCAGAGGCATGGTGCTCTGCAGGGTGTCCTGACCAGGTGGTGTGGGTGAGCCCCGTCTCGGCCGATCTCGGCCGGGCGGGGCTCACGCCGTTGTCAGGGCGACCTCGGTCGCCTTGATCAGCGCCACGACGGGGACGCCGGGGGAGAGGGCGAGGTCGGTGGTGGCGTCCCGGGTGATCGCCGCGGTCAGTGCCGCGCCCTCCAGTGCGATCTTGACCGAGGCCATGGCGCCGCCGGTGGCGATGCCTGACACCGTGCCAGGGAACTGGTTGCGGATGGACAATCCCTCGATCGGGCCGGTGGCCAGGGAGATCTCCGTCGACTTCACGAGAGCGGTCACGGACGTGCCCTCGGCCAGGCCCAGGTCCTCGACGGCCTCCAGGGTGATCGCCGCGGTGAGGTTCTGGCCGCCGGTGAGGCGGACCTTGACCGTTGCCATGACCTCGCCCGGGGTGATGGCCGTGACGGTGCCGGGGAGCTGGTTGCGGATGCTCAGGCTCATGGGGGTGCGCCTCACAGAGGGTGGTGGGTATGGGGCCTTTGGGCTGTTTCTGGGTTCAGGCCCCCACCGTAAGCGCGTCGGCCGCGCGCTCACGCGCGGTCGATGTGGACGTTCGTCGACTTCACGCGGGCGGTGGCCTCCATTCCGACCTCCAGGCCCAGTTCCTCGACCGCTTCCCGGGTCAGCAAGGAGACCAGTCGGTGCGGGCCGGCCTGGATCTCGACCTGGGCCGCTACGTCGCCGAGCTTGATCGCGGTGACGATGCCGGGGAAGGCGTTGCGGACGGAGGTGTGCGCCGGCTCGTCCTCGCCGGAGCCGGAGTGGGCGAGTTCCACCGAGAACGCGGCGAGGTCCTTGCCGTGGATGAGCCGACGGCCGGCCTCGTCGCGGTGGGTGGCCACTCGGCCCGCGTCCGCCCAGCGGCGCGCGGTGTCGGGGCTCACGCCGAGCAGCCGGGCGGCCTGGCCGATTGTGTAGGACTGCATGCGCATCACCATAGGGCCGGAAGTGACGCGGGTGAGGGGCGGGCGGGCAGCCTTGGCCAGGGCTTGGCAAACGCGTATGACGCGATATAGCGTTAGTGTCGTCGATGGGGATGCGAACGGGGTGAGGGTCATGTCGGCTGGGCTGGTGGGCGGGGGCGAGGCGTCCGCGTTGAGGGCTTCGCATGCGGATCGGGACCAGGTCGTCGACGTGTTGCGGACGGCCGCGGGTGACGGTCGGCTGACGGTCGAGGAGCTGGACGAGCGGGTGGAAGCGGCCCTGACCGCACGTACGGTGCGGGAACTGGACGGGCTGCTGAGGGACCTTCCGGTCGGTTCGGGGGTGACCGGGGGCGACGTCAAGGACGTCGTGCGCATCGAGCAGCAGGGCGGCTCGGTCCGGCGCGGCGAGGGCTGGGTGGTGCCCAGTTGCCTGGGGATCCACTCGGAGTGGGGCGACGTGACGCTCGACCTGAGTCAGGCGGTGATCACGCGGGACACCCTGCACATCGACCTCGACATGCGTGGCGGCACGCTGAAGCTCGTGACCCCGCCGGGGATCGTGGTGGACACGGACTCCCTCGTGACGCACTACGCCAAGGTCAAGGCCCGAGGAGGGCGTGGCGCCGATGCCCCGCTCGTCCTGCGGGTGGTCCTCGCCGGCGAGATCGACTTCGGTCAGATTGTCATACGGCCGCCTCGGCGCTTCTTCCTCAGGAGAGCCTCGAGGTCCTGAGCACCGACCGGGCGGTCTCGTCGTCGATCCGGTGGCCGATGCGCCTCAGCACCTCGGCGCCCTCGCGCAGTGTGCCGCGTTCGAGCGAGCGGCGCATGCCCGTGTCCAGTTCGTGCCAGAGCAGCGGGTTGGCGACGAGGACCCGGGGGTCGAGCTCCAGGCGATGACCGTAGGCGTCGCGCAGGACCAGGTGCAGGGAGACGCCGCCGTACTGCCGTACGGTCACCAGCGCGTCGGTGCACACGACGTGTCGGCGTAACGTGCCCTGGACGGCCAACCAGCCCGGGCCCGCGGTGACATGCGGGGGCAGGAGCACCACGAACAGCGTCGCGGCCAGGGTCAGCCAGAGCAGCGTGCGCAGCGCAGTCAGGGTGCCCGCGTCCCAGTCGACCAGCTCGGCCATGGTGGCGAACCCGAGAGCGCAGCCCACCGCGAACCGGGCGCTGCCACCCCAGTGGCGGTCGCCGACGGGCCCGTGCGGTCCGCTCCCTCCCATGAAGGGAAGGTAAGGCGGGCGCGGGTCGTTGTAACCGGCGCCGACGGGACCCTGACCGCGTACACCTGAAAATTGACGGGATTGCGGCCGAGAGTGACCGGTGACCGGGGGCGGTGGCGCGGTGGTCGACGGCACTGCGAGAGCGCAGTCAGGTGCCCTCCTGGCGGATGGTGAGGGTCGTCTGAGCAGTCGTTGGTTCTGGCCGGCCGCCCGTTCACGGGCTCTCGGTTCCACCTGTCCGTTCAGCCGGTGTGCACGCGCGGTCGGCGGGTGCGGTCCGGTTCGGCTTCGCGGAGTACCTCGCGGGTGACCGGAGCGAGCAGAGAGTTGGCAGTTCGAAGTTTTGGGGACCGGGGGCCCTTGCCCATGTCTGTCAGACCTTGCAGCATCCAGACGCGGAGCCGACTGGGCGGTGGGTGTTAGGTCGTGGCGGCCATCGACGGACGTGCTCCAGAGGTGCGAATCGGCGTGTGGTCCGGCCTCACGCGTACGGCCGCACCAGCGTAAGCAGAGAGTGACGCATGGGCCTTTGGATGTGCGGCTTGCGGGCGTCAAGCTTCCGTTGAGAGTTGCTGCGGCGCAGTCGGCCGCGCAGAAACTCCGAGCTCGGGGGGATCCGGCCCCCCCGCGGGGCGGTGTCGGTGACCCGGGGGCGACTCCGGGCCGGGTGGACACTCAGGGTCATGGGACGAGTGCTGACTGAGGCCCTGAAGACCCTGAGTGCCCCTGGTCCGGCGAGGTTTCGAGTGCCGTGCAGCGGGCCGACGTGCCGTCGCCGGAGCGGGTGTGACGTCATGGCGGCCGCCCCACCCGCCATGCAGGTGTCAAGGAACTGGTCGAGGAGACCTGTTGTCGGAAACTTGGCCCCATCCTCTACGTAATGTTCGCTGCTGGAATCGAATGTTTCGGGCGCCCTGGTGTGTGGTGCGCCTCAAGGGCTCTGCGGGCAGGGATGGTTGGCGGCAGATTCACCTCGTACAAGGGGTTGCCAGCGTTTGGCAGCTGTCTCTAGGGTGCGGCATCAACGCAGCTTTCTGAATCACTTCCGAAACTTTCGATCTCAGGGGCGGACCATGAACAGGTCGTCCCGTACCCAAGGAGCGCATGATGGGCGACCCGGCACTGTCCCGCCGCGGCTTCCTGGCGGCCTCCGCCGCGGCCGGTGTGGGCATGACGGCACTGACCGGTTGTGGCGGGGACTCGGACGGAGGGTCGTCGGACGGGACGACCACCATCGAGTGGTGGAACATCTCCACCACCGAGCCGACGAAGGGCGTCTGGGCGGCGCTGGCCAAGAAGTTCGAGGCGCAGAACCCCAAGGTCAAGGTGAAGATCGTCCAACTGGAGAACGACGCCTACAAGTCGAAGATGACCGCGCTGACCGCCTCCGGGAAGCTGCCCGACATCTTCCACACCTGGGGCGGCGGCGTACTGAAGCAACAGGTCGACGCCGGGCTCGTGGAGGACCTCACCGAGCGGACCAAGGACTTCGCCGACGGTCTGCTGCCCGTGGCGAAGCAGCCGTACCTCCTCGACGAGAAGGTGTACGGCATCCCGTTCGACATCGGCATGATCGGCTTCTGGTACAACAAGGCGCTCTTCAAGGACGCGGGTATCACCGAGCCGCCGACCACCTGGAGCGGCTTCCTGGACGCCGTACGCGACTTGAAGGCCAAGGGCATCACTCCGCTCGCCCTCGCGGGCAAGGAGAAGTGGCCCGGCATGTACTACTGGGCCTACCTCTCGATGCGCACGGCCGGAGCCTCCGCCCTCCAGAAGGCGTACGACGACAAGGACTTCACCGGTGACGCCTTCGTCCAGGCCGGGCAGCACCTCCAGGAACTCGTCGATCTCCAGCCGTTCCAGAAGGGTTTCCTCGGGGCCGCCTACTCCAGTCCCACCGGCCAGGCCGCGGCCGTCGGCAACGGCAAGGCGGCGATGGAACTCATGGGCCAGTGGGCGCCCGTCGTCCAGGCGGACGCCGGCAAGGGCCTCGGGGACGACCTCGGCTTCTTCCCGTTCCCCGAGGTCGAGGGCGGTAAGGGCGCGATCACCGAGGTGTTCGGCGGGGGCGGCGGACATGCCCTGCGCACCGGGGCTCCGCAGGCCGCCGTCGATTTCCTGAAGTTCTTCGCCTCGGAGGCGACGGACGTGGAACTGGTGAAGAAGACCGGTGTCCTGCCGGTGGTGCCGGCCGCCGAGAGCGCCCTCACCGACCCGAACATCAAGGCCGTACAGGCGCAGTTGAGGAGCGCCACCGGCTTCCAGCTCTATCTCGACCAGGCATACGCGCCCGCGGTCGGCCAGGAGGTCAACGACAGTGTCGGCGCGCTCATCGCCGGCTCCAAGTCCCCCCAGCAGGTCGCCGAGTCGATCACGAAGACCGCGAAGGAAGAGCAGTAGCCGGCGATGACCTCCACGTTCCTGCCGGACGAGCGCACCGGCACCGGCGCCGACCTGCCACCTCCGTCCACGCGGGCGGATCGGGAACGGGCCCGGCGACGCGCGCTGCACTGGTTCACCGCGGTCGGCTTCCAGGTGCCCGCCCTGGTGCTGTTCCTCGTCCTGGTGCTGCTGCCGATCCTGTTCGCCCTGTACGCCGCCTTCTTCCGCTGGGGCGGCTTCGGAATGCCGTCCGACTACATCGGCGGCGACAACTTCACCCGGCTCGTGCAGGACCCCGTCTTCCTGGGTGACCTCTGGCGCTGCCTGGTCCTGGTCGTGCTGTCGCTCGCCGTGCAACTGCCGTTCGCGCTGGCCATGGCGGTGCTGCTCAACCAGCGACTGCGGGGCCGGGCCGTGTACCGGATGCTGTTCTTTGCACCGTACGTGCTGTCCGAGGCCATCACCGGCGTGCTGTTCAGCATGATCTTCGCGCCCGACGACGGGCTCGCCGACCAACTCCTCGGCCGTATCGGGCTGGACGGGCTGGGCGGGGAGTGGTTCGCCGACCCGTCCACCGTCATGGCCACCCTCTTCCTGGTCATGACCTGGAAGTACTTCGGCTTCCACATGATGCTCTACCTGGCCGGACTCCAGGCCGTCCCAAGGGAGTTGACCGAGGCCGCGCTCATCGACGGCGCGAGCGCCTGGCAGCGCTTCCGCAACGTCACCCTGCCGCTGCTCGCGCCCACCTTGCGGATCAGCGTGTTCCTGTCCGTCATCGGGGCGATCCAACTGTTCGACCTGGTCTGGGTGACCACGGCGGGCGGCCCTGACCACCACTCCGAGACCATGGCCGTGACCATGTTCCAGTACGGCTTCAAGCGTTACCAGGTCGGCTACGCCAGCGCGATCAGCGTGGTCATGTTCGGCATCAGCCTCGTCTTCGCCCTCGCCTACCAGCGGTTCGTGCTCCGCCGCGACCTCGAAGGAGCGACCACCACGATGCGGGGAGGCCTCGCGTGACGGCCAGGTCGGGCAGGAGGACCGGCAGGAAGAACCTGCCGCTGCATGTGATCCTCGTGGTGGTCGGCGCGGTGATGGTCGTGCCGCTGCTCTACGCCGTGCTGTCCGGCTTCAAAACCACCGACGAGCTCTCCCGCAACCCGGTCGGGCTGCCGGAGTCCTGGGTGACCGGCAACTACACGGGCATCCTCGGCTCCGGGGACTTCTGGCGGCTGATCGGCAACAGCACCCTGATCGCCGTCGGCACGACCGTGCTCGTGGTGGCGGTCTCGGCACTGTCGGCCTTCTCCTTCGCGCGCTTCGCCTTCCGCGGACGGGAAGCGTTGTTCACGCTGTTCACGATGGGGCTGATGTTTCCCTTCGCGGTGGCGGCCCTGCCCCTCTTCCTGCTGCTGCGCTCCATGGGCCTGCTGGACAACCCGCTCGGCGTCATCCTTCCCCAGGCCGCCTTCGGGCTGCCGATGACGATCATCATCCTGCGCGGCTTCTTCCGGCAGATCCCCGGTGAACTGGAGGAGGCGGCCACGCTCGACGGATGCAGTTCCTTCGGCTTCTTCTGGCGGGTGCTGCTGCCCATGGCGCGGCCCGCGCTGGGCACCGTGTCGGTCCTCGCCGTCGTCACCAGCTGGAACAACTTCTTCCTGCCGCTGCTGGTGTTCACCGACTCCACGTGGTGGACCATCCCCATCGGTGTCCAGCAGTTCCAGGGCCAGTACTCCGCGGAATACGCCCGCGTCTTCGCCTACCTGGTCCTGGCCATGGTCCCCGCCCTGGCCTTCTACTCGGTCGCCGAGCGCCAGCTCGTCGGCGGCCTCACCGCCGGCGCCACGAAGGGCTGACGCGCGGCCGGACGTACGGCTCACCCACCATCCGAAACGTGAGGAGTCGCACCATGCGCAAGAACCGTCTGAGACTCGCAGGCGCCGTCGCCACGCTCCTGGTCGCCGCCACTGTGGGCGCCGGCTCTCCCGCCCGGGCGGGCCATCAGCAGCCCACCCTCGCCGACCTCGCCGAAAGGCACGGCCGGTACTTCGGCAGCGCCACCGACAACCCCGAGCTGACCGACGAGCCGTACAAGGCCCTGCTCGGCAGCGAGTTCGACCAGCT
The DNA here is from genome assembly GCF_053594495.1 of Streptomyces sp. NPDC001920. NCBI lineage: Bacteria > Bacillati > Actinomycetota > Actinomycetes > Kitasatosporales > Streptomycetaceae > Streptomyces > Streptomyces sp. NPDC001920. Next base: position 329,673 of record NZ_JBSFEP010000009.1, on the reverse strand, counting down.
CACACCCGGCAACACCATGAAGTGGTACGCCACCGAACCCCAGCAGGGCGTGTTCGACTTCGCCAAGGGCGACGAGATCGTGCGGCTCGCCCGCGCCAACCATCAAAAGGTGCGCGGTCACACCCTCGTCTGGCACAGTCAGCTGCCCGATTGGCTCACCGGTCGCGAGTGGACGGCGCCCGAGCTGCGGGCCGTACTGAAGAAGCACATCCAGACCGAGGTCCGGCACTACCGCGGCAAGATCTTCGCCTGGGACGTCGTCAACGAGGCGTTCAACGAGGACGGCACCTACCGCGAGACGATCTTCTACAAGACGCTGGGCCCCGGCTACATCGCCGATGCCTTGCGCTGGGCCCATCAGGCCGACCCGAAGGCCAGGCTCTACCTCAACGACTACAACGTCGAGGCGATCGGTCCGAAGAGCGACGCCTACTACAAGCTGGCCAAGGAGCTGAAGGCGCAGGGCGTCCCGCTGCACGGTTTCGGCCTCCAGGCCCACCTGGCGCTTCAGTACGGCTATCCGACCACCCTGGAGGACAACCTCCGCCGCTTCGCCCGACTCGGTCTGGACACCGCGCTGACCGAGGTCGACGTACGGATGCTGCTGCCGACGACCGAGGAGAAGCTGGCGCAGCAGGCCGACTGGTACCGGAGGATGACCGAGGCGTGCCTCGCGGTGCGGCGCTGCGTGGGGATCACGGTGTGGGACTACACCGACCGGTATTCGTGGATCCCGGCGGTCTTCCCGGGAGAAGGCGCGGCACTGCCCTGGGACGAGGAGCTGCGCCCGAAGCCCGCGTACTTCGCGCTGCGGGAGGCACTGGAGTAGGCCGGTGCGACCAGAGGGTCACGTTGCGTGATCGTCCCCGGACGCATGTCGGGGCCGGCTCGCAGCAGTGGTCTGCGACCGGCCCCTGGGAGTACGCGGGCGTCCGTCGTGCTGCCCGGTGGTGCGGGGCCCTGTCGGCGGGGTCCGCCGGCAGGGATTACGCGGCGGTCATCACCGTGGCGGTGCCCAGCGGGCGGTGCGGGGCGATGATCTGGCCGTCCGGCAGGAGCTCACCGGTGTCCTCGAAGAGCAGGACGCCGTTGCACAGCAGGCTCCATCCCTGCTCCGGGTGGTGCGCCGCGAGACGGGCGGATTCCCGGTCGGCGGAGTCGGCTGAAGGGCACGGTGGCTGGTGCTGGCACATGGAGGGGATCTTTCGCTCTGTCGTGATGGATGAGATGGCTGTCTGGTCTGTTTCGCGGCGTGAAGACTCGTTCATGGCCGCCCCCCGTTGATAAGTCGGTCGGAACCCAGTGTTGCCCCACGGCCGTCGATCCGCAGGGATTTTGCAGCACCGCTTCTCACAGATTGATGACGCATCCGCCGGCCGGACGGTTCATCCCAACTCCCCTGTCCCTTCGGGTGGTTCGGGATGGCCGGATGGGGCTAGTCCGGACGGGCCGGGGACCTTGAGGGGCTCGTTCGAGCGTATTCTCGCTCGTGCGAGCGAGACTTTTCCCGTGGTCACGCCATTTCACGCTCAGGCGAGTGCTTTCCGCTCCTGCGAGCACCGCGACGGCTCGTGCGTGTGTGTTCTCCTGTTGTCCGGTCCGAGCTTAGCCCCGTCGCGAACAGCGTCGTACCCCGCGGCCCGGGACAGGGCGACGGGGTACGCGGGCGCTCGCGCGGGTGCTCTCAGGCGGGCGAGCCGAGCAGCGGCGGCAGTGGAGGCATGGGGGGCAGTGTGGTGTGCGTCGCCCGAAGGGTCAGTACCGGGAGCAGTTCGGCGACGCGGTGCGGCAGATGGGAAGCGATGCCGGGAGGGGCCGGGGCCAGTGGAATGAGGATGTCGGCGGCGTCGGGGTGGCCCGAGGTGCCGTCCGCCGTGCAGTCGCCGTGCAGCCAGAGAGTGAGCATGTAGAGGCGGGGAAACGACAGCAGTCGCGGCTGGTACGGCTGCTGGAACGCCTCGGCCTGGCGCAGTGCCCGTTCGGTGGAGGCGATGTAGGGGCCTTCGAAGAAGTGCGAGAACGCCCACCCGTCGGGGGTCAGCCGCGTCTCGGCCGCGGCCACCGAGCGCTCACCGCAGTTGATCAGGAAACGCCAGCCGGCCAGCCGGGTCGCGGACACGCCCGCCGGGGTGATCTCGTCCACGATGTGCACGGGCAGCGGGAGTTCGGGGGTGGCGGGACCCTGGGCGGCCCGCAGGGACGGAGTTCGGGCCTCGCGGACGGCGGTGGGCGAGCCGAGCGCGGTCAGGACGGAGCGAAGTGCGGGCGCGGGAGCCGGGGGAACATGCAGCGGCATGGTGGGTCGCCTCTCATTGACAGGCACAGTGGCGCGAGGGCGGGGTGGAAGCGGGGGCGGACGGCGCTGTCTGCTCACGGAGGTCAGAGAGGAGGGGCCGGGGTCAGGGAGCGCGAAGGGGGATGAGTGGTGCCTGCCGCGCATGACCTGGCGGCAGGCCCAAGACCGTGGGCGCCTACCCTCTGCCTTGATTGCGGAGTTTATACGACGAGTGTTCAGGCCATGTTTCAACTAGCCGCTTTCGGCGCACTCGGCAAGGGTTCAATCGGCCGGTGATATGCGGGAAACATCCCGATTCCCGGCCGGTCGTACGGCGATGACCTCGATAAACAACCCGGGTGCGGTCGGCCAATTCTCATCGGCGTTTTTCACGAGTGTGTGAGCGGCCGGAAACTGCTCCGTGCTCCATGCCTGGCGAATGTGCCGCCGGTCACGTCCCACAGAGTAGCGGGCACCGGGCCGGCTCGGGACGTTATCGATCGCTTCGGCTGGGCATCATTGCACCTGACCCGGGACACTGGTGGCCGGACTTCGGCCCGCCCATCCGAGGAGGGAAGCTTCGATGGGGGAGAAGGTCGTGGCAGGTCGGTTCGATCTGTCCGATCGGCAGCACTACCGCAGGAAGCTGCGGCGGTGCCTGACGGGCCTGGAGCGGCTGCTGGAGGAGAAGCGGTTCGATCGCCCCAAGAATCTCATGGGGCTTGAGATCGAATTGAATCTCACCGGCGCCGAGGGCATGCCGAGAATGCTGAACGGGCAGGTACTGGAGCGGATCGCGAGTCGCGATTTCCAAACAGAACTCGCCATGTTCAATCTGGAAGTCAACATCGCCCCGCACAGGTTGGAGGGGCGGGTATTCGACCGGCTTGCCGAGGAACTCCGCACGTCGCTGGCATATGCCGATCGAAAAGCGGGTGAGCTCGACGCGGGAATCGTGATGATCGGCATTCTGCCGACCCTCGACCGGGACGACCTGGTCTCCTCGAACCTCTCCGACGTCGACCGCTACGCCCTGCTCAACGAGCAGATCGTGGCCGCGCGGGGCGAGGACTTCACGCTCGACATCGACGGCGTCGAGCGTCTGATGTGCACGTCGAAGTCCATCGCCCCCGAGGCTGCCTGCACCTCCGTGCAACTGCACCTCCAGGTCACCCCGGCCCGCTTCGCCGACGTGTGGAACGCGGCCCAGGCGGTGGCCGCGGCCCAGGTCGCCGTGGGCGCCAACTCGCCGTTCCTCTTCGGACGCGAACTGTGGCGCGAGTCGCGGCCCCCGCTGTTCCAGCAGTCCACCGACACCCGCCCGCCCGAGCTCCAGGCCCAGGGCGTGCGGCCGCGCACCTGGTTCGGGGAACGGTGGATCTCCTCGGCGTACGACCTCTTCGAGGAGAACTTCCGCTACTTCCCGGCTCTGCTGCCGATCTGCGACGACGAGGATCCGCTGGAGGTCCTCGACGCCGGCGGGGTGCCCACACTCGCCGAGCTCGTCCTGCACAACGGCACCGTGTACCGCTGGAACCGCCCGGTCTACGGCATCGCCGACGGCGTCCCGCACCTGCGGGTGGAGAACCGCGTCCTGCCCGCCGGGCCGACGATCACGGACGTGGTCGCCAACGCGGTCTTCTACTACGGCCTCGTCCGCGCCCTCGCCGAGGAGTCGCGGCCCGTGTGGACCCGGATGCCCTTCGAAGCGGCCGCCGCCAACTTCGACGCGGCCTGCAAGGACGGCATCGAGGCACGGCTGCGCTGGCCCCGGCGGGGGCGGCACGGAGGGACGACCGAGATCGACGCGGTGAGCCTCGTACGCGACGAGCTGCTGCCGCTGGCCGAGGCGGGACTGGACGCATGGGGGGTCGAACCGGCCGACCGCGACTTCTACCTGGGCGTCATCGAGGAGCGGTGCCGCCGGCGGACGAACGGTGCGTCCTGGCAGGTGGCCACCTTCCACCGGGCGCTGGAGAGCGGCCTGAGCCGGGAGGCGGCCCTGGCCGCGACGACCCGCCGCTACCGCGAGCTGATGCACCGGGGCGACCCGGTCCACACCTGGCCGGTGGGGCTGCTGGAGCCGGTACCGGCCGGGTGAGGCGGGACCCGCCGGTGAGCCCCTGGTCGGTGTGGTCGGGGGCCGGTGTGGTCGGAGCCGGTCTGGTCGGGGGCCGACTGGGCCGGGGGCCGACCCGCCGCCGGTCCTTGGTCGTCGGGGTGGCGGGGGCGGGGCCCAGAGGTGAGAGGGCGTCGCGCCCGTACCTCGACAGGGGGCGCTGCCGTTCGCCCCATGGTGATCAGGCAAGCTGGACGTCTCATGGCGGTGGTGTCGTCCCTGTTGCCCTGTTGAGTCTCGTGCCGGAGTCCGGCCGTACGGCAGGATGAGGCGGGATTACTCAACTGGAGGCAGGTGTGCAGGGCGAGGCAGGCCCCGTGGCGGAGTCCTTTCCGCATGAGCGGCCCTCACGGCGGACCCTCCGGGACGAGACCTTGCTCGTCCTGGCACTCTCGCTCGGTGCGAGCGGTGTGTCCGCCCTGATCAGTTTCATCGGATCGGTCACCAAACCTGGCGGCCTCAAGGACCAGGCCGCCACCCTCAACGCCTCCGCCGCCCCCGGCCGCCCCTGGCTGGACCTCGCGTGGCAGCTCTTCGGGATCACCACCGCGCTGGTGCCCGTCGCCCTCGTCGCGCACTTCCTGCTGCGCGAGGGAGCGAGCCTGCGCGCCCTCGGCTTCGACCGCACCCGCCCCTGGTTCGACCTCGGTCGAGGAGCGGCGGTCGCGGCGGTGATCGGCAGCACCGGAATCGCCTTCTACCTGGCCGCCCGCGGGCTCGGCTTCAACCTCACGGTGGTGCCCGAGGCGCTGCCCGACGTGTGGTGGAAGTACCCCGTGCTGATCCTGTCCGCGTTGCAGAACGCGATCCTCGAAGAGGTCATCGTCGTCGGCTACCTGATGCGCCGCCTCGGTCAGCTGGGCTGGACGCCCGGCTCGGCGCTGCTGGCCGGCTCCCTGCTGCGTGGCTCTTACCACCTGTACCAGGGCATCGGCGGCTTCCTGGGCAACATGGCGATGGGCGTCGTCTTCGTGTACCTGTACCGCCGCTGGGGCAGGGTGGGCCCACTGGTCGTGGCGCACTCCCTGCTCGACATAGGGGCGTTCGTGGGGTACGCGCTGCTCGCGGGCAAGGTGGGCTGGCTGCCAACGGCGTGATCTTCTCCGAAGGGGGCGTACGACGATCTCGTGCGCCCCCTTCGGAGTCCTGGGTCCCCGTCGACCGGACGACGCTAGGCGATCAACTCGCCGTCGATGACGGTCACCGCATGGCCGCTCAGCAGCGTGCGGTCGCCGCGGAGCCCGGTGCGGACGCGGCCGGCGCGTGGGGAGGCCTGCAGGCCCGTGAGATCGGCACGGCCGAGGCGCTCGGACCAGAAGGGGGCGAGGGCCGTGTGGGCGCTGCCGGTGACCGGGTCCTCGTCGATGCCGACGTTCGGGAAGAAGCAGCGGGAGACGAAGTCGTAGCCGCGAGTGGGGTTCTCGGCACGTGCGGTGGCGATGATGCCGCGCTGGGAGTAGGTGCCGAGGGCCCTGTGGTCGGGGGCGAGCGCGTGCAGCGTCTTCTCGTCGGCGATCTCAAGCAGCAGGTCGCCGACGGCGGGGCCGGTGTCGAAGGCGAGCAGCGGGTCCGCGCCGAGCGCCCGCGCGACCCCGTCCGGGACCTCGACCGGCGTGAGCGGGGCGGTCGGGAAGTCGAGCGTGAGGGAGCCGTCCTCGCCGGGCGTGGCGACGAGCACGCCACTGCGGGTGGCGAACCGGACGGGGCCCTCGTGCGCGCCCGTGCTGTGCAGCACATGGGCCGTGGCCAGCGTGGCGTGCCCGCACATCGCCACCTCGGTGACGGGAGTGAACCACCGCAGCGCCCAGTCGGCCTCCCCGTCCTCGGGGAGCCGGTGCGCGAACGCGGTCTCCGCGTGGTTGACCTCCATGGCCACCTTCTGGAGCCAGTCGTCCTCGGGGAAGGCGTCGAGAAGCAGGACCCCGGCCGGGTTGCCGGCGAAGGGGCGATCGGTGAAGGCGTCGACGATTCGAATCCGCATGCGCTGACGCTAGGGGGAGCGGGAGGGCGGCGGCCAAGGCCAATCCGGGGGTGCTGGACCGATTTCCGGGGCTGGGTGGGGGCCCGGCGCCAGAATCGCTGTGTCGCTGCCCAAGTCACCGCCGGCGACGACGAGGGCACGGCCGTCGGCCTCGGCGAGGCCCGTACCGGACCCGTGCGGCCGCACCGGCGCACGCCCGGTCACCCCCGGTGAAGGCGAGCACGTGTCCACCGACGACGGCGGCGGCCGGCGCCAGGCACCGGTCCGCTCACCTGCCTCCGGGCCCCACCGCAACTCGTCGATCGCCCGCTCTCGCAGGGCCCTGCGGCCGGGTGGCACGCTACGACTGCCCGCGCGTTCGCCAGGACCGTCCGGGCGTCAGGCCGGGACGGGTTCCAGCTTGCAGCGGAAATGCCGCAGGAGCGCGGGCTGCTCGACCAGACGGTAGCCGGGGATCCGCTCCCTGCCCTTCACCGTTGCCGCCAGGGCCTCGCCGACGTGGTTCAGGTGGCTGATGCCGTAGGTCCTGCGGGGAAGCGCGAGCCGGACCAGTTCGTAGGGTGCCGTGCTGATCGGGGTGCCGTTGTCGTCCTCACGGCCCAGGTAGAGCGAACCCAGTTCCACGGAGCGGATGCCGCCTTCGAGGTAGAGCCGGCAGGCGAGCGCGTGGCCGGGGAAGCGATGCGGGGGGATGTGCGGGAGCAGACGGCCGGCGTTGAGGTAGAGGGCGTGCAGACCCGGCGGTTCGACGATGTCGATGCCGGCGTCGCGGGTCAGGTGTGCGAGGTGGAGGGCCGCGTCGGCACGGGAGCGGAGGTATCGGGGATCGAGGGCCTCGGTCAGCCCCAGGGCGATCATGTCCAGGTCCCGGCCGGCCAGGCCGCCGTACGTGGGAAAGCCTTCCGTGGCGATGAGCAGCAGTTCGCACCGCTCGGCGAGGTCGCGGTCGCGAAGGCCGAGGAAGCCGCCGATGTGCACGATGCCGTCCTTCTTCGCGCTCATCAGGCAACCGTCGGCCAGCCGGAACGCCTCCTCGGCGACCTGGCGCGGAGTCATGTCACGGTAGGCCGCCTCTCGCTGGGTGACCAGCCACGCGTTCTCCGCGAAGCGGGCCGCGTCGAGGAAGAGCGGGACGGAGTGTTCGCGGCACAGGGCCGCGGCTCGGGCGAGGTTGGCCATGGAGACCGGCTGGCCGGCCTCCCCGTTGTTGGTCAGCGTCATGACGACCAGCGCGATCCGGGAGGCATCGGGGCCCCGCAGGGCTCCTTCCAGCCGTCGTAGGTCGATGTCGCCCTTGAACGGCTCGTCGCTGTCCAGGTCCTGAGCTCGCGGGCAGGGAAGGTCCACCGCCTGGCAGCCCGTCAGTTCCACGTTGGCGCGCGTGGTGTCGAAGTGGGTGTTGCTGAGCGTGATCTGCCCGGGGGTGAGGAGGGCGGAGAACAGGATGCGCTCGGCTGCCCGGCCCTGGTGGACCGGCAGGACACAGGGATAGGAGGTGAGGTCCCGTACCGCTTCCTGGAAGTGGTAGAAGGATCGTGACCCGGCGTAGGACTCGTCGCCGGCCATGCCCGCCGCCCACTGCGCCGCTGACAGGGCACCCGTTCCCGAGTCCGTGAGCAGGTCGATCGTGACCTCGTCGGCGCGCAGTCCGAACAAGTTGTAGTGCACGCGGCGCAGGGCGCGCTCCCGCTGTTCTCGCGTGGTCACCGGAATCGGTTCGACGACCTTGATCCTGTACGGCTCCACAGCCCTCACCCTCCTCATGCGTGCTCTGCCCTGTCATCCGGTGACGCGTCGAACGCCGGCGCCGGCATCGGCGCCCCGTCCCTCGGCCGGCCATGGGGGGCGGACCTCGTAAGCCTCCGGCGAGAAGTAGACGTTCACGCGGGGCGGCTGCCAGGTGCTCCGAACGAGGGACACGTAGGCGATCAGCCCCACCCCCTCGGCCAGCCGGCGCGACGTCATCGCGGCCAGTGCGCGGTCGAGGACGGCGGCGTCCATGTCGTGGCGCCGCAGCAGTGCTTCGGCACGGTCCCGGGCGACCCTGTCGTCCCGCGCGTAGGCGCGGACCGGGACGTGGACGGTGTAGCCACTGGGACGTTCCGTGTCCCGCTCGGTGTAGGACAGGCAGGACACCAGGGGCCGGTGAGCGAAGCGCCCCAGGTCGCCGCCCGCCACGCGGCAGAACTCGGCCGTCCGCTCGGCGCCGTCCCCCGGTAGCAGACGGGAAACGGCACGGATCTTTGCGGCGGTGACGTCGTGGTGAGCGACGTAGACCTTTACGCGTGGTGTGTCCCACCGGCCCAGATCCAGTGCGAAGAAGAGGATCTCGTCCCTCTCGGGACCGTGTGGCGTGGCGTGTTCCCGCACAGCCGGCCACGCCCGGCCGAACCCGAACCGGCTCATCGCCTCCTTTGTGACCTGCGGGGCCCGTTCCCGCCCGTGAGCCTGCGGGTTGACGTACACCTTGATGCCCGGGGGCCGGTCCTGGCGCAGGTCCATCGCGCACCACAGCGCGAAGGAGCCGTGGATCGCCGCTGGGAAGAAGAGGTCCGCCACCCGGCGCAGCGGCTCGGTCGAGAAGTCCCGGCGCGTGGCCAGGTCCTGCAGGGCCCGCAGCCCCTGGCGGCCGTTCTCCTCAAGTGTGCCCGCCGTGCAACCGGGTTCGGCCAGGACCCGTACGGCCGCCGGACTCCCCGCCGTGAACGCGAGCGAGAACTCCACCGGGGAGTGGTCGTCGCAGACGAACGAGGGCGAGGGCGGGCCGGCCCGCAGGGGACGCCGGGCCGCGGGACCGAGCAGGTCCAGCAGGTCGAGGAGCGGGAGCTCACAGACGCCGTCCGGGTCCGCGAACCCTGCCGCACCGCAGACGCGACGCAGTTGTCCTCCCACAAGCTCGCCCAGGGTCACTTCGGGGACGGCCTCCGCGGACGTCGTCTCCATGGAGGAGGAGGTCAGCCGTCGGTTGTTGCTCAGGACCATGCGCGGACTCCAGGACTGTGTGCCGTGAACGCTGGACCCACAGTCCTCACCTCGGGCTTCGCCCCGGTCACCTCCCGGTCGCGCGATGGCTACAATGGGTGTCCGGACGGTCACTTACCGCTTTGCCGTCGTGACCGCCCGGGGGGACGAGTGACCGGGGGAGCAGTGAGCACGCGGTACGAGTTCAAGGTCCTGGGGCCCCTCGAAGTGCTGCGCGACGGCCTGCCGGTGCGCATCGAGGCGGCCAAGGTGCGGCTGCTGCTGGCGGCGCTGCTCGCCGAAGCCAACCACGTGGTCACCGTGGAAACGCTGGTGACCCGGCTGTGGGGCGAGCATCCACCCGGCCGCGCACGCAACACGCTGCAGAACTACGTCCTGCGGCTGCGTCGTGCGCTCGGCAGTCCGGCGGGCGGTGCCCCCGTGCTCACCCGCCCCCACGGCTATGTGATCGAGGCGGCGCCGGACGCTTTGGACCTGTACCGCTTCACCGCCCTGGTCCGCCAGGGCCGTACGGCCCTCGACGAGGGTGCGGCGGCCCGCGCGGCCGCCCTGTTGCGCGAGGCGCTGGCGCTGTGGCGGGGCGATCCGCTGTCCGATCTGCCCGCGCACCTCCTCCAGGGCGTCGCACCGGCGCTGGACGAACGGCGACTGGACGCCCTGGAGCTGCGGATCGACGCGGATCTGGCCCTCGGCCGGGCCGCTCACGTCCTGCCGGAACTGCGTGGCCTCATCGAGGAGCATCCGCTGCGGGAGCATTTCTGGGCTCAGCGGATGCTCGCCCTTTTCCACTGCGGACGACAGGGCGAGGCGTTGGAGAGCTACCGCCTGGTCGCCGCGATGCTCGCCGACGAGTTGGGCATCACGCCCGGGGCTGAGCTGAGGCAGCTGCATCAGCGGCTGCTGACGGCCGCCCCGAACCTGAACGAGGCACGGGGAGTGACGCCGGCTCCGCTGCCCCGGGACGGCGATCTGCCGGTCGAGATGACGACGTTCGTCGGCCGTGAGAACGAAGTGTCCGAAGCGCGGCGCCTGTTGGCCTCGGCCAGGATCGTCACCCTCACCGGAGTGGGCGGTGTCGGCAAGACGCGGCTCGCGCTGCGGGTCGCCGCGGACGTGGCGCCGTCCTTCGCCGACGGCGTCCGGCTCGCGGATCTCGCCCCCTTGACCGACGCGGACCTCCTCGACCGGGCCGTCTCCGAAGCGCTCGGCCTGCGGGACCAGTCCGCGCGGCCCGCCGCGGACGCCGTCGTCAACCACGTGCGCGACCGGCGCCTGCTCCTCGTCCTGGACAACTGCGAGCACTTGGTGGAGCCCGTCGCCGCGCTCGTGCTGAGGCTGGCGTGTGCGGCACCCGGGCTGCGGGTCCTGGCCACGAGTCGGCAGCGTCTGGGAGCACCCGGCGAGCACGTCCTGACGGTGCCGTCGCTCACCCTGCCCGGTGCCGATCCGTACCCGGACGGCACCGCTTGCCGGGCCGGCTCGGCCGGCGCCGCGGTCGAAGCCGGGACCGACGACCCGCTGCTGCGCTCGGAGGCCGTGAGACTGCTCATGGACCGTGCCGCCGGCTCCGCCCCCGCTTTCCGGCTCACCGCCCGCAACCGTGAGGCCGTCGCCCACCTGTGTCGGCGGCTCGACGGCATTCCGCTCGCCATCGAACTGGCGGCGGTACGGCTGAGCACCATGACGGCCGAAGAGATGCTGGAACGCCTCGACGACAGGTTCCGCCTGTTGTCCATGCCGCAGACGCGTACGCCGGCCCGCTACCGCCGTACCCTGCGCGGCGTCGTCGACTGGAGCTACGACCTGTGCACCGAACAGGAGCGGCTGCTGTGGAGCCGGTTGTCCGTGTTCTCCGGTGGCTTCGACCTGGAGGCGGCGGAAGCGGTCTGCGCGGGTGAGGGCGTAGCCCGCGAGGATGTGCTGAACCTGCTGGCGGAGCTCGTGGACAAGTCGATCGTGCTGGTCAACAGTTCGGGTGACCGGGCCCGGTACAGCTTGTTGGAGACCATCCGCCAGTACGGTCAGCAGCGGCTCGAGGAAGAGGGGCGCACGACGGAACTGCGCGTGCGGCACAGCGAGTTCTACCGGGCGACGGCCGTACGGGCCGGCCGTGAGTGGTGCGGGCCGCGTGAGGTCGACTGGCTCATCCGGCTGCGCACCGAACTGCCCAACCTCCGGGCGGCCCTCGACTACTGCGCGACGCGGCCGGACAGGGTCGGGGCCGGCATCGAGATCGCCGTCGACCTGGCCCGCACCCGATGCTGGTTCTTCAGCAGCACCCTGGGGGAGGGGCGGCACTGGCTGGAGCGCCTGCTGGCCCCCGGCCCCGATGGGCCGCGCGCACCGGGTGCGCCGAACTCATCGGACGTCGTGACCGCGGGGGAGCCGGCGCTGGTCGCCGGGGCGCTGGCGATGAAGGCGTGGATCGCGCTCTGCCAGGGCGACAACCCCGCCGCCGAGACGTTCCTGGCCGAATGCCGCGCCGTGGCCGCGGACCTGCCTCACGACCCGTCGGCGGCGCCGGTGACGTACATCGAGGGCGCGCACGCCATGCTCGTACGAGGTGACCCCGCCAGCATCGACCTGCTGGCCGAGGCGCGGCGCCGGTTCCTTGCGATCGGGCAGGGCGGCGACGCCCACATGGCGACCATGCTGTGGGCCATGGCGGAGGCGTTCTTCGGCGACCGCGCCTCGGCGTCCTCGGCCCGTGACGTGTACGTCGCCGAAGCCGAGGCGAGCGGAGCCGAATGGGCACGCACCTGGGCCCGGTGGTGCACCGGGCTCGTCGAGCTGCGCCACGGCGAAGCGAAGCGGGCGCTGGCCCCGCTGCGCGAGGCGCTGGTGCGGCAACGGGGCATCGGGGACAGCTGGGGACCGGTCTGGGGCCTGGAGACGCTGGCCTGGGCCGTGGCGGTCACCGGTGACTGCGCCCGGGCGGCGTGGCTTCTGGGGGCCGCCCATCGCATGCGGCAGGAGACGGGGGTGGCGCTGATCGGCCTGCGCCCGTTCCACGAGGCGCACACGACCGCCGAGAGCCGGGTACGTGCATCGCTGGACCCCGAGGAGTACACGGCTGCCTGGTCCAGGGGTGCGTCGGCCGAGGACGGTCTGCGACTCGCGCTGGACGAGCGGGGGTTCCCGGGGTGACGGAGCCGAGGGCCGGGGCCTGACCGGGGCGCGTCCCGGTTCCGGTCCGGCCGCCTCGGTCCGCTGTCTTCGGCCGGCCGGTTCGACTCTCCGGTGCTTCTGAAGGCCGGTGTCCGGTGCTCCGGCGGCCACGACTCCATCGAGCGGAACGGGCCGAGGTGGCACGGGCCGAGGTGGCACGGGCATGCCCGCGGACTCCCGACGACTCTTGCCGTACGAACTATTCCGATATATCGTTGAGTCATCGCGACTGATCAACGATGGAATGGAGTGATTGCGATGCGTTCCCATGGATTCGAGCGTGGACACGGCGGGCACGGGCACCACGGACGAGGTGGTTTCGAGGGGCTCCGCGGCGCTTTCGGGCCCTTCGGCCCCGGCGGCGGCCCCGGGTTCGGCGGTCCCGGTTTCGGGCCGGGACCCTGGGGGCCACGAGGGCGGGGCGGACCGCGAGGGCGGGCGCGGCGCGGTGACGTGCGCGCTTCGATCCTCGCGCTCCTGAAGGACCGTCCCATGCACGGCTACGAGATGATCCAGGAGATCGCCGAGCGCAGCGGTGGCGCGTGGAAGCCCAGCCCCGGCTCGGTGTACCCCACTCTCCAGCTGCTGGAGGACGAGGGCCTGATCGTCAGTGAGAGCGAGGGCGGCAAAAAGCTGTTCTCGCTCACCGGGGCGGGGCGCGAGGCCGCTGACGCCGGGCCCGAGGCGCCCTGGGAGGAAGCCTCCCGCGGTGTCGACTGGGAGGCGCTCGGTGAGATCCGCCAGGCCGGCTTCGGTCTGATGGAGGCATTCGGGCAGGTCTGGAAGACGGGGAGCAAGGAGCAGCGCGAGAAGGCCCTCGCCGTGATCAACGACGCCCGTAAGCGGCTGTACCTCATCCTCGCCGACGAGGACTGAGGGTGTGCGGAGGTCCGCCCGCCGCGAGTGGGCCGGTGGCCTCCCGGCCTTCGGCGGGGGCGCCCCGCGGAGTGGTCCGCGGGGCGCCCCGTGTGTGCGGGTGCCCGAAGGGCCTGTGCGTCCGGAACTCAGGTCACCAGGCCCGCCAGCCTCCGCAGCGACTCGTTCAGTGCCGCCGTGGCCGAGTCCTTCAGCTTGCCCGCCATCAGCGACACCGCCGCGCCCGTGAACTCCCCGTCGATCCGTGTGTCCGTGGCGCCGTCGCCGACCGGCGTCAGCGTGTAGCGCGTGGCCACCGTCACCGCCATGGGCCCCTTGCCGCGGATGGCCAGGACGCGCGCCGGTTCCAGTTCCTCGATGGTCCACTCGACCTCGGCCGGGAACCCCATGAGCTTCATGTTCTCCTGGAAGGTTGCGCCCACTTCGACAGCGCTGGGGCCGCCGCCCGGGAAACCGGTGTGGGTCGCGTTCCACTCTCCGTGCGCCGACCAGTCCGTCAGCTGCGCCCAGACCTTCTCGGCCGGCGCCTCGATCCGTGCCTGCGCGCTGACTTCGGCCATGCGACCACCCCTTCGTCTCGGGCTACGGTGTCGCGGAACGTAGCGGCGGGGTCAGGAACATTCAATACTGATGAACCGTCAGAAATCGTGGAGACCCCGGCCGGCCCGGCCGAGGAGCACCGGCATGCCTCCCGGAACGGGCCGGCGAGCAGGCGTCCCCGGGGCGTGCGAAGGGGCGCGCGCGTCTCCCGAGCGGCCCTCGGGACTTTCGGCGTGATCTCCTCCGTAAGGAGGAGATGCCAGGGGGCGAGTCCACTCTGTGTGGGACGCGAAGATGCTCCCCCTCGGGGATGACCCGGCCCGGCGTGGCTGATGGGGTAGAGGATGTGCAACCCCGTATTCCCCGGCAGTCGGCCCAGGAGCAGGACTGCGGGCTCCCGGCCGCCGTTGCGGACGGTGCCAGGCTCAGTGACGCGCTGGCATCGGTGATCGCCGGTGCCCGCCGCCGCGTGGTCAGGGACGGGGACCAGCAGATCGACACGGCCCATCTGCTGCACTCGCTCCTGGAACACGACCCGGACGTGTACGCCGTCGTCGGCGACGGCCCGCACCTCGCCCGCCTTCTCGGCTACCTCGTGCAGCGCACCATCGGCTACGGCCTGCGCTGGCAGGGCACCGTCGAGGACTCCGGTGCCGTTCCCGTGGTCATGGCCGGTGAGGGCTTCTCCCCGCTGGCGGCGGCCGCGATGGGGCACGCCCGGCGGCGCGCCGCCCACCGTGGCGATGGCGAGGCCCGCGGCGTCGACCTGCTCGCGGCGATCCTGGCGGACCCCGAGGCGCGGGCCGTCGAGGTGCTGGAACGCGCGGGGATCGACGCGAGCGCGCTGCGCACACGGATCGACCGGCGGCCGGACACGAACGCCGCCGGCGAGAGCGACCGCTAGCGAGCGCCGTCGGTCCCGAGAACCCGACCACGTGTCGCGTCCGATCCCGCAAACCGTCGCTCCCGTCTCCCCACCCGTCACCGCATCGCGCCGGGCCCTGTGTCTCCACCCGTCACCGCATCGCCCCGGGCCCTGGACCGCGCCGAGCCGCCGCGCTCGCACCGCCCCCGTCCACACGGCGAGACAGGTGTCATCGGGGGTGACGCTCATGTCATCGCCTGTCATCATGTGCCCGTGCCTATCTCACAGAGCAGTCGGTTCGGCAACGGCAAGGGCGTCGGCCTCGGCCTGGCGATCGGATCCGCGGTCGCCTTCGGCGGGTCCGGTGTCGCCGCGAAGCCGTTGATCGAGGCGGGACTCGACCCCCTCCACGTGGTGTGGCTGCGCGTGGCCGGAGCCGCCCTCGTGATGCTGCCGCTCGCCGTGCGCCACCGTGCGCTGCTGCGCGACCGCCCCGCACTGCTCGCCGGGTTCGGTCTGCTCGGTGTGGCCGGCGTGCAGGCCTGTTACTTCGCCGCGATATCGAGGATCCCGGTCGGCGTCGCCCTGCTCGTCGAGTACTTCGCACCCGCTCTGGTCCTCGGCTGGGTGCGGTTCGTGCAGCGGCGGCCGGTGACGCGTGCCGCCGCGCTCGGGGTGGTCCTGGCGGTCGGCGGCCTCGCCTGCGTCGTTGAGGTCTGGTCGGGTCTGAGCTTCGACGCCCTCGGGCTGCTCCTCGCGCTCGGCGCCGCCTGCTGCCAGGTCGGTTACTTCGTCCTGTCCGACCAGGGCAGCGACTCCGGCGAGGAGGCACCCGACCCGCTCGGTGTGATCGCGTACGGCCTGCTCGTCGGCGCCGCCGTCCTGACCGTCGTGGCCCGCCCGTGGACCATGGACCGGTCGGTCCTCTCCGGCACCGCCCACATGAACGGCACCCCGGTGGCGGCGATCCTGCTGCTGGCCTGGATCGTGCTCGTCGCAACGGTCGTCGCCTACGTCACCGGCGTGCTCTCGGTACGACGGCTCTCCCCGCAGGTCGCCGGCGTCGTCGCCTGCCTCGAAGCGGTCATCGCGACCGTCCTCGCCTGGTTCCTGCTGGGCGAGCACCTCTCCGCCCCGCAGATCATCGGCGGCGTGATCGTCCTGGTCGGGGCGTTCATCGCCCAGTCGTCCGCGCCCGCCAGGAGTCCCGCCGAGCCGGTGGCCGGCAGCGGTCGGGAACGTGAGTTGTCCGCCCGGGGACACATCTCCTAGGCTGCCGATCATGCCTTCGACGCGCGTTCTCCCGCCTCCGGCCGCCTGAGGCGGGCCCTCCGGAAGCCGAGCCCCGGTGCCTGACGGGAACGACGATCCCGCGCACCGCCGGGCTGGACGGTGCTGCCCGCAGAAGAAGTCCACGGGCCCCGCTGTGTGGGGCCCCTCCCGAACTTCCGCGCATACGCGCGTCTGCGGAGACCACTCGTGTCGAACACTGCATCCGGCCTGCCCATCGGGCGAGGCCTTCTCTACCTGATCGTCGCCGGTGCCGCCTGGGGCACCGCGGGCGCGGCCGCGTCTCTGGTCTACCGGGCCAGTGACCTGGGGCCGATCGCTCTCTCCTTCTGGCGGTGCGCCCTCGGCTTCGTGCTGCTGACCGCCTTCCACCTGCTGCGTCCGCGCACGCGGCGCACCGCCGGCTCCGAGCCGCTCGGCCGCAGGGTCCTGCGGGCCGGGGCCACAGGGCTCGGCCTCGCGGTGTTCCAGACCGCCTACTTCGCTGCCGTCGAGACCACCGGACTCGCCGTCGGCACCGTCGTCACCCTAGGCGCCGGGCCCGTCCTCATCGCCCTCGGTGCCCGTCTGACCCTGGGGGAACGGCTCGGCGGCGTGGGGGTCGCGGCCGTGGCTGGTGCGCTCACGGGGCTCGCGGTGCTCTCGTTCGGCGGCGGTGGCGCGAGCGTACGACCGTGGGGCGTGCTGCTCGCCCTGCTGTCCGCGGCCGCGTACTGCGCGATGACGCTGCTCACGCGCAAATGGGGGCGCGACGGCGGACGTGATGCCGCCGACACGTCCGTGTGGGCCTTCGCCGTCACCAGCATGTGCCTGCTGCCGTTCGCCCTCGCCGAGGGAATCGTGCCGCACACCGCGGAACCCGTCAGACTCGGCTGGCTGCTCGCCTACATCGCGTCCGTGCCCACGGCTGTCGCGTACGCCCTCTACTTCGCGGGCGCGGCGGCCGTACGGTCGGCCACCGTCTCCGTGATCATGCTGCTGGAGCCGGTCGGCGCGGCGGTGCTGGCCGTCGTCCTGCTCGGTGAACACCTGACGGCCCCGACCCTCGCCGGCACCCTGCTGATGCTCGGGTCGGTCGCGGGGCTCGCCGTGGCGGAGACGCGCGGGGCGAGGAGGCGCGAGCCGCGCCCGGCGTGAGGGCGGCGGGCCCCGCGCCCACAGGGGCGCGGGGCCTCGTCCCCCGGCTCAGCCCTGGTCGTCCGTGCCTCGGTCCGGGCGCCGTCGCACCAGGTGCTCCCGTGCCGCCGCGTCGCGCGGACCGCCACGCTCCGCGAGTCGGGCCGCGATCGCGTCCTGGACCTCTGCCGTCCGGCGACCGGCGTACTTGAACTTCGCGCGCACGCCGGTCACTTCGAGCCGCACCCCCCGGATCCCGGACAGCAGGCGTCCGTACGGCTCCTCGCCCACCGCGGCGCGGGCCGAGCCGCCCTCCGGCTGGAAGTGCCCGACCTGGCGGTTGAGCAACTCCGCCTTCTCGGCCGGGTCGTCCACGACATGGGCCCGGCACCGGAGTTGGACCGCGGCGTAGAAGCTGGTCGGCGTACCGTGCTCGGGCCGTTGCTCGGGAGCCGCCTGCCAGGGGCCCGGCACGTACACGTAGTCGTCGACCACGCTCAGCACGGCCTCGGGGGCGGCGAGCAGTGCCGGCCACAGCGGGTTGGGGCGGGCCAGATGCGTGACGGCCTCACCGCGCTCGGCGTCGTAGGTGAAGTGCAGCGGCTGGACGTGCGGGGGCTCGCCCCCGACGCCGTTGACGACGAGCTGACCGAAGTCGTGGACGGCCAGCCATCGCTGCCACTCGGCGTCGTCGCGGGGCGCGTCCCAGGGGTGGATCAGCATCACAGGGACCCGAGGTAACCGGGGAGTTCGGTGCCGGGCGCCAGGGACGGGTCCGGGACCGGGGTCTCGTAGCCCTTGCGCAGCGGGACGACGCCGGCCCAGTGGGGAAGGGCGAGGTCCTCGGGCTCGTCGTTCACACCGCCGGTGCGGAGCTTGGCGGAGACCTCGTCCAGGTCGAGGCGGATCACCGCGGTGGCGGCCAGCTCCTTGCGGTTCGCCGGACGGGAGTCGGCCGACCGCCCCGCCACCACGTGGTCCACCAGGGCGTCGAGCGCGATCCGCTTCTCCTCGGGGTCCGTCACGTCGTAGGCCGGTCCGTGCACCACCACGGACCGGTAGTTGATCGAGTGGTGGAAGGCGGAGCGCGCCAGGATCAGCGCGTCGACATGGGTGACCGTCAGGCACACCGGCAGCCCCGGCTCGGCCTGCCCCGCCATGCGCAGGGGGCGCGAACCCGTCGACCCGTGCACGTACAGCGTCTCGCCGACCCGGCCGTACAGCGTCGGCAGCACGACGGGTGCGCCGTCGCGTACGAACCCGAGATGGCAGACATAGGCCGCGTCGAGTATCGCGTGCACCAACTCCTTGTCGTACGACGCCCGCTCCGCGGAACGGGTGGGGACGGTGCGGTCGGTCGGCGTGTAGGCGGCGGTCGGCGACGTCGGCTGCCGGGTCCCCTGCATTGCGCCCTCCGTTGTACTAGTGCATAATTGGCTTTGTGCTAGGAGGATATCGGATCGAAGGGCGCCGTGCGGCGGATATCGCGGCGAGCGTCGAGCGTGCGGTGGGTTCCGGGGAACTGGAGCCGGGTCGACTGCTGCCCCCGATGCGGGAGTTGGCGGTCGAGCTGGGGGTGAATCCCAACACGGTCGCGGCCGCGTACCGGATCCTGCGCGAGCGCGGGGTGATCGAGACGGCGGGCCGCCGGGGGAGCCGGGTACGGCCCAGGCCGGCCACGACCGGCCGCGAGTACGTCAGGGTGGATGTGCCCGAGGGGGTCCGTGACGTGGCGAGCGGCAACCCCGACCCGGCGCTGCTGCCGTCGCTGGCGAAGGCCTTCGCGGCCGCGGCCGAGCAGGGCGACCGGGAGCCCGTGCTGTACGGGGACGACCCCGTGGAGCCGGAGCTGGCGCGGGTCGCGCGGGCCGGCCTGGACGCCGACGGGGTGCCGGACGGGCCCCTCGCCGTCACCTCAGGCTCCCTCGACGCCATCGAGCGCGTCCTCGCGGCCCACCTCAGACCGGGCGACACCGTCGCCGTCGAGGACCCGGGCTGGGGCAGCCTGCTGGACCTCGTCCCGGCGCTCGGTCTGCGCATCGCCCCGGTCGGCGTCGACGACGAGGGGCCGCTGCCGGACGATGTGCGGCGTGCCCTCGGCGCGGGGGCGCGCGCCCTGATCGTCACCGACCGGGCGCAGAACCCCACCGGGGCGGTGGTCGGTGCCGCACGCGCGCGTGCCCTGCGCTCGGTGCTCCGGGACCACCCGCAGGTCCTGCTGATCGAGGACGACCACGGCCACGGCATCGTCGACCAGCCTCTGAGTCCGCTGGCGGGCGTCACCCGCAGCTGGGCCTTCGTCCGCTCCGTCGCCAAGGCCTACGGGCCCGACCTGCGGCTCGCCGTGCTCACCGGCGACCCTGTCACCCTCGACCGGGTGCGCGGCCGTCAGCGCCTCGGGCCCGGCTGGGTGAGCCGGCTGCTGCAGCGGGCGGTGGTGCGGCTGTGGAGCGACGGCGTCCCGGACCCGGCTAAGGCGGCGGCGATGTACGGCAGACGCCGCGAGCTGCTGCTCCGGGCGCTGGCCGAGCGTGGGGTCACGGCGCATGGGCGCAGCGGCATGAACGTCTGGATCCCGGTCCCCGACGAGACGGGCGTCGTGGCCCGGCTCCTGCACGCCGGCTGGGCGGTCGCCCCGGGGGCCCGCTTCCGGACGAGCGCACCCCCCGGAGTGAGGATCACCGTCTCGACACTCACTCAGGAGGAGACCGGGCCCCTGGCGGAGGCGGTGGCCACGGCCCTGGGGCCGGGCCCGGCACGGAGCTATGTGTGAAACCGGCACGGAGCTATGTGCGAAATCCGGATGCGCCGGGCGGCCTCGGGGGAGCGCACGGTCCACGGACCGGCAGTCGCCGGCCCTCCTGGCGCACCGCCCCGTCAGGCGCCCTTCCTCACCTGGGTGAGCGCCGCTCCGACCAGGACGATCACCGCCCCGACCGGCGTGCTCCAGCGAAGCGACTCGCCCAGCACGGCGACCCCCGCGGCCGTCGCGATCACGGGAATGAAGTACGTGACCATCTGAGCCGTCGTCGGCCCGACCTCGGCGACCAGCCCGTACTGCACCAGCACGGCGACACCGGTCCCGAGCGCTCCCAGCGCCACGATCGCCAGCAGCGGCAGCGGGGAGAACCGTGTCGGCAGGGCGGTGAACAGCGGTGTGACGACGGCCAGTTGGATCGTGGCCAGCAGCAACTGCGCGCCGGTGAGCGACAGATGCGACGCACTGGAGCCCGCCAGTGTACGGCGGACGTATATCCAGCCGATCGGGTAGCTCAGGGAGGCCAGCAACGCCATGGCCGTACCCGAGGCGTCCAGTCCGTGAAAGCCCTGCCACGCCCCCAGCACCGTCAGCACGCCCAGGAAACCGATGCCGAGCCCCGCGACCCTGACCCGGGTCGGCCGGTCCTCCGAGAGGGCGACCAGCGACAGGGCCATGCCCCACAGTGGTGAGGTCGCGTTGCAGATCCCCGCCAGCGTCGACGGGATGGTCAGTTCGGCGTACGCGAACAGCGAGAACGGCAGCGCGTTCAGCAGGAGGGCGGCGACCGTCAGATGGCCCCAGGTGCGCACCCCGCGGGGCAGCCGCTCGCGCCTGACCGCCATGGCGGCCGCCAGTACCGCCGTACCGAAGACCAGCCGCCCGAGCGTGACCTGGAAGGGGGCGTAACCCTCGGTGCCCACCTTGATGAGCAGGAAGCTGAAGCCCCAGATCAGGGAGAGCACGGCGAAGCGCAGGCGCCAGTCGAGCCGGGCGCGGGGGTGAGGGCGGGCGGGGGCCTCGGCCGGGGTGGGGGAGGCGGCGACGGTGGTCATGGCAGCAACGATGCGGCAAACGATCTCGTAGCACAATCGAGATTTCGCACCCGATACCTCGTAGTATCGCTTACATGTTGAATCTGGAGCGCCTGCGCACCCTCGACGCCCTCGCCCGGCACGGCTCGGTCAGCGGCGCGGCCGAGGGGCTGCACATCACGACCTCCGCCGTGTCGCAGCAGATGTCCAAGCTGGAGCGCGAGGTCGGCCAGCAACTCCTCGCCAAGAACGGGCGGGGTGTGCGGCTCACCGACGCGGGCCGGCTGCTAGCCGAGCACGCCGCGCGGATCCTGTCGCAGGTGGAACTGGCCCAGTCCGACCTGGAGGCGCAGCGCGGGCAGGTGGTCGGCGAGCTGCGGCTCGCCGCGTTCCCCACCGCACTGCGCGGGCTGTTCCCCGCCGCGCTCACTCAGTTGCGGGCCGACCACCCGGCGCTGCGGCTGCGGTCGCGCGAGCTGGAGCCGGAGCACGGGGTCGACGCGGTGCTGCGCGGCGACGTCGACCTGGCCGTCGTTCTCGACTGGTACAACAAGCCGCTGCCCATGCCGGAAGGGCTGGCGAAGGCGCCGATCCTCGACGACCGCGTGGAGATCGCCATGCCCGAGGGGTACCCGCTCGCCGACCGCGGCGAAGTCGCCCTGGAGGACTTCGCGGACGACGAGTGGGTCGCCTGGCCGGAGGGCGCGTTCTGCCACGAGTGGCTGCTCTACACGTTGCGCACCAAAGGCATCGAGCCCCGCATCGCCCACCGGGCCGAGGAACACCACACCCAGCTCGCGCTGGTCGCGGCGGGCTTGGGTGTCTGTGTCGCGCCCCGGCTGGGCCGCGACCCGATGCCGCCAGGCGTGCGGGCCGTACCGGTGCACGAGCGGGTCCACCGGTACGTCTACGCGGTGTGGCGCGCGGACGCGGACCGCCGCCCGTCGATCCGGGCGGCGGTGAAGGCGCTGCAGTCAGCGGCCGAGAAGGTCCGCTGAAGGGCCGCACAGCCCCGGGCGAAGGCCCGAGCCGCGTGATGCAGGGCTGGTGGGGCAGGCAGTCCACGGCCGAGCACCAGTACCGGTCATGGATCGGCTCGTGGGGCAGCATCGGAGACGCCCGGATCGTCCTCGCCGAGCGTGCAGAGGATGGCGAGCGCGTGATCTCCAGTTGGTCGCAGGGCCCGTAGGGCGTCGGCGACCGTACGTCCTGCCTCATGCGCAACTGGCCCCCGCTTGAGGGCGGGGGCCACTGTGCTGCGCGGTCGCCGGGGGTGGGGCGGCTCAGCTGATGGCGTTGAGCATCGCTTCTTCGACGTGGTCGGCGGCGTTGCGGTGGCCGAGGGCGTTGGGGTGGACGAAGGACAGCTGGTCGGGGAGGGTGACGAAGCCTTCGACCCACTTGGAGCCATCGCACACGCTGTGATTGCGGGAGGAGTCGTAGAGGTCGACGAAGCTGGCGGCTTCCTGGGTGTTGGTGGAGTCGTTGATGGCCTTGTTGAGGGGTTCCAGGACGTCGTCGCGCAGCCAGTCCAGGTCGCCCTGGGTGATGGTGCCGAACTGCGTCAGGTCGCCGTAGTTGCAGTTGGAAGCATCGCTCGGGATGAGTGCGGGGTAGCCGACGGCCAGGATCTTGGCGTGCGGGGCGCGCTTGTGGAGTACTTCGAGCATCCGGTCGTAGTCCTGGCGCACTGTCTTCAGCCGGGCCGGGAGGCCGTCGCCCAGGGCGTCCTTGCACGGGGTTCCCTTGCCGCTGCTTTCGCCGCCCAGCTGCGGGCACTTGGCGAGGATGTCGGCGAAGCCCAGGGTGTTGCCGCCCGCGCCGACGGTGATGACATCCGTGTCACTGCTCACGGCCTGGGACTGGGGCGGCACCGCGGGGAAGGGGTAGTCGGGGTCCTCGGAGATGGGCGGCATGTGCCGGCCGATCGGCTCCTGGGGGGTGTCCGTGACGTTGTCGATGGTGGCGGCGCCGCAGCTGACGTTGGTCAGCTCGAACAGGCCGCCGAAGTCGCGGTCGATGACCTGGGGGTAGGACCGGTCGGTGCGCTCGCAGCCGTCACGCGGGACCTCGAAGATGTTGCCCGCGGCCCGGATGACCCCGGCGGTGTAGGAGTCGCCCAGGGCCACCCACTGGTAGTCCTCGGCCGCGGCGGCGGACGGGGCTCCGGCGAACTGCGCCGGGATGAAGGCGCCGGCAGTCAGAGCGGCAGCCGAGCAGAGCAGGGCCAGACGAGTGCGGAAGCGTGCCACGAATCCTCCAGGGATACGGCGTTGGCGTTACCTCGACCCTAGAAAGGCAGTTACTCACGGCACTAGATCCGATACAGACAGTCACTAGGAGCGGCCTTGTGGGTGACCGCCGATCGGCATGTCGACCACTCGCCCTATACGGGTGACCGCACTACAGCCGTGCCTGGGCAACCCCGGAGCGATTACTGATCGACCGAGGGCGTCCCGCCGGACGCCTGCCTTCCGCTTGACTGTCCTGTTCTCGCCATCGAGGCACCCTGAGTCCCCGCATGGGCACGCGACGCTACGGCGGCTGCCCGGTGACCTGCCTCCCGGCCGGCCCGATCACGCGGGCACGTCGTCTCTGCGGCCGCCGGCGCCCAGGGTGCGGCTGGAGCGGGGCGCAGCGGCCGGGTTGGCGCCGACGGCACGGGCGGCTGCCGGTGCTGTTCATCACCGTGCCGCCGTCCTCCACCCCGAAGATGCTCATCAGCGAGTTCGCCCGCTTCCTGTCCTCTGTCCACAGGTCAGCGCGTCGACCATGCGGGAACGACGCCGCGAGTCGCGCGGCGGCCATCGCAAGGAGAGCGTGACGCCGTACCTGATCCCGTCCCGTACACCGCTGACGCCGGAGCAGGTGGAGCCTGTCTTCCACTACCTCCTGGCGCTGCGGATGGGTGGCGACGACGCTGTTGCCGGCCGACCGGTCGGAAGGGGACGGAGCTGGCGTTCGTCCTGCCGCGGCCGGCCGAGGACATCGTCTGGCCCGTCACGGCCGTGGACGGGGAGACCACCGATCCGTGCGCGGACTCCTTCGCTCTGGACGAGGTCGGGTGCGTCCTGCTGTCCGCGCTGCGGGACTGGGCGCGGGACTCCCCCGCCACAGCGGTGGTGGGCATCGCCCGCAGCATCATCCGGTTCACCGCGAACGTCATCCCGGGCCCCGACCACGCGGACACCGCCGACACCCTGGAGGCGATGCGCAACGAGCGCCTGGTGCTGGCGCACGCGGTGCACTCCGCACCCGGTGCGCACCGGTAGCCGCACCACCGTGGGAGTGGATACGCACCGGTGCGGCCAGCGGCGGGAGTGGAGCGCACCGGGTGGACTCGGTGCGGTGGAGCGGGCCGGTGAGGCGGCGCGTTTCTCCTCGACACGGGCCGGGGTCGAGGAGAAATGCGCGGTGTGGATGCACGGCATCGTCCCGGCTGTGTCGCCCACTCCCACACGATGCCCTCCACAACAGGAATGCTCCGGCCGCAGCGGCTCAGACCAAAGCATGGCTGCCGGTCTCGGACAGGGCGCCCCTGATGGGGCGCGCAGTTGCCGACGCCGGCACTGATCAGGTGGCCGACGGACGGCCCGGCCCAGCCCCGGGTGCGCTGGAGGGCGGATGCGTCGGCCTGGACGATGCGCTGGTGGGTGTGGGCTTCGGCTTGGAAGCGGGCGGGTACCGGCTCGGGCAGTCGGCTCCTGCTGCCGGGAGCCGGCCGGTGGTCAGGTAGCCGTCCGTGATGGCCTTGGCGCAAGGGCTGCCCAGGACTCCGTAGACGGCGTGTCCGGCACCGTTGCAGGTCAGCAGCCGGGCGCCGGGCAGCTGTGCGGTGACAGCTTTGGCCTGCGTGTAGGGGGTGGAGACGTCGTAGCGGGCGTTGACGACCAACGCGGCGGGTGCGCCATGAGCCTGGAGGGGCCGCTGAGGGTTGGCAGGTGGAACCGGCCAACCGGCGCATGCGGCGGCCCGCTCCAAGTGCATCGGGCTGCCCAGCACGGTGGGCGCCCTTGGTGCTGGTGGCCCACAGCGCGGCTGCCTGTCGCTGGGACCCGCTGCCCATGTTCCAGTCACCACACAGCAGCGTCACCCGACGGCGGCCCCATAGACCACCCTCACCCAGCCTGCCGGCTGCGTCCCCACCGGGTTCTGACCCCTACAGGGACGGAACACCGTCGAGCGCCTGATCAACAAGCTCAAGGCCTGGCGAGGCATCGCCACCCGATACGACAAGGCCCCGCACAGCTACCTCGCCGGCCTCCACCTGCGCGCCTGGACGATCTGGATCAAAGACCTCACCCGGACCGCCCATTGATCACGACTCAATACGCGCCCTAGACGGACCCCAGCTTCCTGAAGTCCCAGGAGACGATCTTCTCGGGCGTCAGCCGCATCCACGCGTGCCGGCCGTCGTGCGGCATCTCGTCCAGACCGAAGTTCTTGCGGGCGAACAGCATCTCGGGGACGTCGAGTTCGGCGCGCAGCTCGCCCACGCGGGGGATCTCGCCCACGAACTCGATCGTGCCGGACAGCTCGACACCGCGCAGCTGCTCGTACTCCTCACCGGTGTCGACCACGATCGCCACCCGGGGATCGCGGCGCAGATCGGCCCACCGCTTGCTGCGGACGACCGAGTAGAGCCACAGCGAGTCGCCGTCCCAGGCGAACCACAGGGCGCTGACATGCGGAAAGCCGTCGGCGGACACCGTGGCGACCCGGCAGGTGCGCTGGCTGGTGAGAAACTCGTCCAGCTCACCGGGCGTCATCATGATCTTGCGGCCCCGGCGCTGAGTGACGGTCATACGGCCCCCTCTTCTCTCACGTCGTGCCAGAGGCAGAGATCCTCTGACATCACGTCAGAAAAGGATGAGTCCTCTTCCGCCCGCACGCAATGGTGGCTACGCTCGCCGCCCACGCCGCCGCCGGGCCCAGGGGGTTGCATGCCGTCGTACGCCGAACCGAGTGAACCGCTCGACCCCGCGACCACCGTGCTGCTCACCGTCGAGTGCCAGCAGGGCGTCGTCGGACCGGACAGCGCCCTGCCCGAACTCGCCGAGGTGGCACGGGACTCGGGCGCGATCCGCAATGTGGCACGGCTGGTGGCCGCGGCCCACGACAGCGGGGTCCAGGTGATCCACGCGATCGCCGAACGCCGCTCCGACGGCCGGGGCGCGAGTCGCAACGCCCGCCTCTTCCGCGCCGCCGCACGGCTCCCCGTCCAGCAGCTGTCCGGCACCGAGGCGGTACGCGTGGCGGCGCCGATCGAGGTCGCCGAGGAGGACCTGGTCGTACGACGGCTGCACGGCCTCTCACCGGTCCAGGGCACCGACGTCGACGCGCTGCTGCGCAACCTGGGCTGCCGCACGCTCGTCATCACCGGTGTCTCGGCCAACGTGGCCGTACCCAACGCGGTGTTCGACGCGGTCAACCGCGGCTACACGGCCGTCGTTCCGTCGGACGCCATCGCGGGGGTGCCCCCCGACTACGCTGCCGCGATGATCCGCAACACCCTCGCCTTGGTCGCCACGGTCGTGACCACGGACGAGGTGCTGGGCTGCTTCGGGCGTCCGGGTCCCGTCACGCGAGCGTGATCGAGTCCCCGGACACGCTGATCTGCCGGGCGGCCAACGGCTTCAGCGCCGGTCCCTTCTTCACGCTGCCGTCCAGTACGGAGAACTGACTGCCGTGGCAGGCGCAGGTGATGGTGTCCTCCTTGAGGTCCGTCATCGGACACTTCTCATGGGTGCAGATCGTCGAGAACGCCTTGAAGTCACCCGCCGCCGGCTGCGAGACCACCACCTTCTCGTCGCTGAAGACCTTGCCGCCGCCCTCCGGGATGTCGGCGGTCCTCGCGAGCGCCGCACCGCCGCCCGCGCCCGCCCCGGGCGACGAGCCGCCCGTGGCGGTGGACGCGCCACCGCCGGCCGCGCCCTGTTCGGTGGACGAACCGGACGCGCCGTCGTCCGAGCCGCACGCGGTCAGCGCGACGGAGAGCCCCGCCGCGCCGACCGCCGCCACGACGGTACGGCGGCTCGGGCCCGACGCCGGCTGAACTGATTCGCTGGTCATGCTGACGTTCCTTCCGCGGATGCTCGATCTGCCGAGAGGTACGGTCCTTCGGGACCGGCTGTTCAGTCGCTGCCGAAATCCTGCCCCGACCCGCGGGCGAGGTGGGTGAAGCAGACCTGTCGGTTCCCTGTCCAGGGCTGTCGATCCGCTGTCGGCCCACCCGCCCCCGCTCGCCGGGGCGCGCCCCCGGCACCTGCCCGAACGCCAGTAACCTGGGGCGATGCTCAAGGAAGTCATCGCGACCCGCTACATCACGCCGTTGCGTGAGGGCGGCTCGCTGCCGGGACTCGTCGAGGCCGACGACTTCGGGACGTACGTCATGAAGTTCAGCGGCGCCGGTCAGGGCCGTAAGACGCTGGTCGCCGAGGTCGTCTGCGGTGAACTCGCCCGCAGGCTGGGCCTCAGGGTGCCCGGGCTGGTGACGGTGGAGCTCGACCCGGTGCTCGGGCTCGGCGAACCCGACCAGGAGGTGCAGGAACTGCTCAGGTCCAGCGGCGGCGCCAACCTCGGTATGGACTTCCTCTCCGGCGCGCTCGGCTTCGACCCCCTCGCCTTCACGGTGAGCCGCGAGGAGGCCGGGCGGATCGTGTGGTTCGACGCGCTGGTGAACAACGTCGACCGGTCCTGGCGCAACCCCAACCTGCTGGTCCGCCAAGGCGAGTTGTGGCTCATCGACCACGGCGCCACGATGATCTGGCAGCACAACTGGCCCGGCGCCGAGGCTTCAGCGGCGCGCCCCTACGACGCCTCCGACCACGCCCTGCGCCCCTTCGCGCCGGACGTGGCGGGCGCCGCCGCGCAACTGGCCCCCCTTGTCACCGAGGACCTCCTCGCCGAGGTCACCGCCGAGATCCCGGACGCCTGGCTGGCCGGAGAGCCCGGCTTCGACAGCACCGACGACCTGCGGCGGGCCTACGCCCGGCCGTTGCTGGCGCGGGCGGCCGACGTCCACGAGCGCATCGGCGGAATCGAGGGAACCGAGTGAGCGACCGTCACTTCATCAAGCCGGCCCGGGGCGGTGAGCGGGACGTCTTCGAGTACGCCCTGCTGCGGGTCGTCCCCCGTGTCGAGCGCGGCGAGTGCATCAACGCCGGCGTCCTCGTGTACTGCCGTGCCAAAGCCTTCGTCGGCGCGCGCACCCACCTCGACGAGGCCCGGCTCCTGGCCCTCGACCCGCGGGCGGACGTGGCCGGCGTACGGGCCGCGCTGCGCGCCGTGGAGGGGGTCTGCGCCGGCGGCGAGGCGGCTGGTCAGGCCGCCGGCGACGACGCCGGACGCCGCTTCCGCTGGCTGATCGCGCCCAGGTCCACGGTCGTACAGCCGGGGCCGGTGCACACCGGGCTCACCGCCGATCCGGCGGCCGAGACGGAGCGGCTGCTGGACCTGCTCGTGCGGTGACCGACCTGACGGCGGCGAGGTGCCGCCGCCGGTCTCAGCTTCTGCGGCGCCTCACCACGTAGCCGGTGGTGAGCGCGGCTCCGGTGACGAAGGCCAGTCCGACCGCGATGTCCCATTCGCTCGGCCCGGACGCCGACGAGCCGCCCAGCCCGCCTCGCGTGCCCCGGGTCGGCGCGAGCGTGGCCGGAGTCGTCGCGGGCGTCACTGGAGTGACCGGAGCGACAGGCGCGACGGGCGCGACGGGGGCGTCGGGGGTGTCGGGGGCCTTGGGGCGGTGCGTGGAGGAGATGTCGTCCCTGTCCCCGTCCCCACCCTGCCCTCCGCCGCCGCGGGGAGGCAGCCCCTCACAGGCGACACCGTCATCCGGTCCCTGGTCCTCGTCGAGTCGGTCGGGGTCACGTGGATCCGCGTTGTAGTGGGCCTGGGCGTCCTCCTGGTAGGTGAAGTCGCGGCAGTTCAGGTCCTGTGCGTGAGCGGTTTCGGCGAACGGCACTATCGCGGCGATCGCGAACAGCGTGCCGACGGCACCGGTGCGACGGCGCATGGAGCGCCTCCTTTCCGGCCATCAGTGGCTTCGCACGTCGACGCTATGGGCCCCCATGCGCGGTGGCTCGCGGCCATAGACCGTTCGGGTGCCCGCGCACGAGGCGCCATGGGGGCGAAACCCGGCGGGCGTGACCGGTTCGCGCCGCTCGTACGGGGAATCGATCACACGCGGCCGGTCGGCCGTTGACACCGGGTGCCAGGGCTTCTAGCGTCACGTCCGGTGAAGGTACTAAGCGGTCGCTCATCACCGGGCGCGCCGTATGAGCCGCATCTCTAGGGCGAGGAGAACCAACGAATGTCCACCACTGAGCAGCGGGTCGCCGTGGTCACCGGCGGAGCGCGCGGCATCGGCGCCGCCACCGCCGTACGACTGGCCGCCGAAGGCCGCGCGGTAGCCGTGATCGACCTCGACGAGGCCGCCTGCAAGGACACCGTCGAGAAGATCACCGCGGCCGGCGGCAAGGCGATCGCGGTCGGCTGCGACGTCTCCGACGAGGCGCAGGTCGAGGCGGCCGTCGCCCGGATCGCCGAGGAACTCGGCGCCCCGACGATCCTGGTCAACAACGCGGGTGTGCTCCGCGACAACCTGCTGTTCAAGATGAGCGTCTCCGACTGGGACACCGTCATGAACGTGCACCTGCGCGGCGCCTTCCTGATGTCCAAGGCCTGCCAGAAGCACATGGTGGACGCGGGCTTCGGCCGCATCGTCAACCTGTCGTCGTCCTCCGCGCTCGGCAACCGCGGTCAGGTCAACTACTCCGCCGCCAAGGCCGGCCTCCAGGGCTTCACCAAGACCCTCGCCAAGGAGCTGGGCAAGTTCGGCGTCACCGCCAACGCCGTAGCCCCCGGCTTCATCGCCACCGAGATGACCAAGGCCACCGCCGACCGCGTCGGCATGGGCTTCGAGGACTTCAAGGCCGCGGCCGCCACCCAGATCCCGGTGGCGCGCGTCGGCGAACCGGAGGACATCGCCAACGCGATCGCCTTCTTCACGGGCGAGGCGGCCGGCTTCGTCTCCGGCCAGGTGCTGTACGTCGCCGGCGGACCGCTCGACTAGGGAACTGGGACACACGGACATGACTGCACTGCCTGAACTCTCCGGCAAGGTCGCCCTCGTCACGGGCGCCAGCCGCGGCATCGGCTACGGCGTCGCCGAGGCGCTCGTCGCCCGAGGCGACCGCGTCGTCATCACCGGCCGGGGCGAGGACGCCCTCAAGGAGGCCGTCGAGCAACTGGGCGCCGAGCGCGCGGTCTACGTGGCCGGCAAGGCCCACGACGAGGCCCACCAGGCCCTCGCGGTCGAGCGGGCGATGGAGGCCTTCGGCCGCGTCGACTTCCTGGTCAACAACGCCGGTACGAACCCGGTCTTCGGGCCGCTCGCCGACCTCGACCTGGGGGTCGCGCGCAAGGTCTTCGAGACCAACGTGATCTCGGCGCTGGGCTTCGCGCAGAAGACCTGGCACGCCTGGCAGAAGGACAACGGCGGCGCGATCGTCAACATCGCCTCCGTCGCCGGCATCGCGCCCTCGCCGTTCATCGCCGCCTACGGCGTCAGCAAGGCCGCGATGATCAACCTCACCCAGCAGATGGCGCACGAGTTCGCACCCAAGGTGCGGGTCAACGCGATCGCCCCGGCCGTGGTGAAGACCAAGTTCGCGCAGGCCCTGTACGAGGGCCGTGAGGACGAGGCCGCCGCCGCCTACCCGCTGGGCCGGCTCGGCGTGCCGTCCGACATCGGCGGCGCCACCGCGTTCCTCACCTCGGACCAGTCCGACTGGGTCACCGGGCAGACGCTCGTCGTCGACGGCGGCATCTTCCTCAACGCCGGCGTCGGCTGACCCACGGGACGCAGATCACACGTCTCGGCACACGGGCGCCGCTGGACACCAGCGGCGCCCGTGTCGACGTTTCGGGAGATCAACGGCCCTTGACAACGGTGTCACGGCAGAGGCGGAGAAGTGCTCCTGAGACGGGAGGCCCAGCGGCCGGAACACTGCGGTATGTTTTGCCGACCCTTGGTATGGCAGATCGAGGAGCGTGCGCGTGTTCAACCGGATCCGACGCCTGCGGCAGGTGGCGGCCATCGCGTCCATATCGTCACTCGTGGCGGGATGCGGAGTCCTCTCGTCCGACTCGACGGAGGACAAGGGCCCGATCGTCGTGGGGACGACGGCCGCCCCCAGCACCCTTGATCCCGCCGCGTCCTGGGACAGCTCCTGGGAGCTGTTCCGGAACATCTACCAGACGCTGCTCAGCTACCCCTCCGGCTCGACCGCACCCGAGCCGGACGCGGCCGAGAGCTGCCAGTTCACCGACAGCTCGAACATGAAGTACCGGTGCGAGCTGCGCGAGGGCCTGAAGTTCTCGGACGGCAGCACCCTCGACGCGAAGGCCGTCAAGCACTCGATCGACCGGATCCGGAAGATCAAGGTCAACGGCGGCCCCGCCGGACTGCTGGGCAGCCTCGAACGCGTCCAGGTGCTGAACGACCGCGAGGTCGTCTTCCATCTGAACAAGGCCGACGCGACCTTCCCGTTCGTGCTCGCCACGCCCGCCATGTCGATCGTCGACCCCGAGGAGTACCCGGCCGACAGACTGCGCGAGGACGGCAGAGTCGTCGGGTCCGGCCCGTACACCCTCCAGTCCTACGACGAGGGCAAGCAGGCCGAGCTCGCCAAGTACCCCGAGTACAAGGGCTACGCGGAGCGCAAGAACGACGCGGTGACCATCCGCTACTTCCAGGACTCGCCCACCATGGTCGGCGCCCTGCGCGACAAGGAGCTCGACGTCGCCTTCCGTGGTCTGTCCGCCGACGACATCGTCGACATCCAGGCCGACGACGACGATGAGCTGCAGCTGGTCGAGGGCTCCGGCACGGAGATCAACTACCTGGTCTTCAACCCGAAGGACCCCGTGGCCGGCAAGTCGGCCGTGCGCAAGGCGATCGCCCAGGTCGTCGACCGCCCGGCGATCGCCCACAAGGTCTACAAGGACACCGTCGAGCCCCTGTACTCCATGGTCCCCAAGGGCCTGACCGGGCACACCACGGGCTTCTTCGACGACTACGGCGACCCCAGCGTGAGCAAGGCCCGCAAGCTCCTCACGCAGGCCGGTGTGACGGCCCCCGTCTCGCTCGAGTTCTGGTACACGAGCGACCGCTACGGCTCCGCCACCAAGGCGGAGTTCGAGGAGCTGAAGGCCCAGCTGGAGGAGTCGGGTCTCTTCGAGATCACCCTCAAGAGCCGCCCCTGGAAGACGTACGTCGCCGGATACCAGAAGGGCGAGTACCCGGTGTTCGGGCGTGGCTGGTTCCCCGACTTCCCGGACGCGGACAACTTCATCGCGCCCTTCGTCGGCGAGCAGAACGCGCTCGGCACGCCCTACGTGGCGCCCAAGATCACCGAGACGCTGCTGCCCAGCTCCCGCGCTCAGAGCGACCGGGCCAACGTCGTCAAGGACTTCGAGGAGGCCCAGCGCATCCTCGTCGACGACGCGCGGCTGCTGCCGCTGTGGCAGGGCCGGCAGTACGTGGCCGCGAGCGCGGAGATCTCCGGCGCGGAGCGGGCCCTCGACCCGTCGACGATCATGATGGTGGGCGAGCTGTACCGCAAGACCAGCTGGTAGCGGCACCCTCCGGCGGGGCGCCGGTCGGGATGTGCGGTCCGCGGGGCGATTGTCAGTGGTCGCCTGTAGGTTCTGAGGCCTGGGAACGACCTCAGGTCGTGGACCGCACATGTCTGCCGTACACCGTAAGGAAGTTGACGTGACCGACACCGCCATGCTGCCCGAGTCCTGGCGCGGGGTTCTGGGCGACGAACTGCAGCAGCCCTATTTCAAGGAGCTGACGGAGTTCGTCGAGGAGGAGCGGGCGAAGGGTCCCGTCTACCCGCCGCGCGAGGAGGTCTTCGCGGCCCTGGACGCGACGCCCTACGAGAAGGTGAAGGTCCTGATCCTCGGCCAGGACCCGTACCACGGCGAGGGCCAGGGACACGGGCTGTGCTTCTCGGTCCGCCCCGGGGTGAAGACGCCGCCCTCGCTGCGCAACATCTACAAGGAGATGCAGGAGGAGCTCGGCCACCCCGTCCCGGACAACGGCTATCTGATGCCCTGGGCCGAGCAGGGCGTCCTGCTGCTCAACGCGGTGCTGACGGTCCGCGGTGGTGAGGCCAACTCGCACAAGGGCAAGGGCTGGGAGAAGTTCACCGACGCGGTGATCAAGGCCGTGGCCGGCCGTCCCGATCCCGCCGTGTTCGTGCTGTGGGGCAACTACGCCCAGAAGAAGCTCCCGCTCATCGACGAGACGCGCCATGTGGTGGTCAAGGGGGCGCACCCCTCGCCGCTGTCGGCGAAAAAGTTCTTCGGGTCCCGCCCGTTCACGCAGATCAACGAGGCGGTGGCCGGGCAGGGGCACGAGCCGATCGACTGGCGGATCCCGAACCTGGGCTGACCTCGGCGGGGCCGGTCCTTCCCCGGACCGGCCCGGTGTCGTACGGAGCCGCCTGCCCCGGATCGCGGGTGAGGGCCGTTAGCGTCGGGAGGGAGCAGCCGACGAGGGTCCGGAGGGCGCGGTGGCGGAGCAGCAGAGGCAGGCGGCGCCGGATGCGGTGCTGACGAGGATCGGGCAGGTCGTCATCCTCCACCACGCGGGGGACCGCGAGGAGGCGCGCCGCCGGTTGCTGGACCTGTGGACGGAACTCGGGGAAGGCGGCGACCCACTGCACCGGTGCACGCTGGCGCACTACCTGGCGGACACACAGGACGACCCCTCGGACGAGCTGGCCTGGGATCTGCGGGCGCTGACGGAGGCCGAGGCGGCCAGAGGCGCGCTTGCCGTACGCGCCCTGTACCCCTCCCTGCACCTGAATCTCGCCGCCGACTACGTGAAGCTCGACCACACGGAGGCCGCCCGCGTCCATCTGAGCCGGGCCCGGGGGGCGGCGGGGGCCTTGCGGGACGACAGATACGGGGACGGGGTGCGGGCGGAGATCCGGCGGTTGGAGGCGTGCCTGGGGGAGGGGCGGTAGGGCGTCGGGCTGCGGGCGGTCGTATTGCGGGCTGCGGGCGGTCGGGTCGCTGGGCTGCACGGTGGGCGCGGGTGCCCCCGTGGCACCCTGGCCGCGCGCCGGGCGTCCGCCCCCACGGGTGTACCCGGACGCAGAGGCCGGCCGGTGCGCCGCCCCGGCCCTGTCAGTGACCGTACGTCTGATCGCAGATCGTCGACTCCGGGCTGTCCGCCCGCCAACCGCCGTACTTCCGGCCCAGTGCGCAGACGTCCGTGTTCCTGGGGACCTCCGGCCGCACCGGCGTCGGCACATCGGGCGGGTCGACGGGTGGCCGGTGCGCGTCGTCGACGGCCGGACGGCGGGGCGCGGGATGTTCCGGACGTCCGTGCGGGTGCGAGCGGGGGGCCTGGGCCTGTGGCGGGCGTTGTGCCGGTGGCGTGGGGGCGGACGTGGACCGTGCGGTGGACGGCGCGGGGGCCGGTCGGCGCGACGGCCCGATGAGGGCCAGGGCCTCGCGGGCCGGCGCCTGCACGATCGGTCGCTCAGGCGAGTCGCTCGGGCGGGGCGCCGGTGGCGGGGCCGGTGCGGGTGGTCCCGCCGTCGGCGGGTGCCGGACCGTCATACACCCCGAGAGGGCGGCCGAGACGGCCACGGTGACCAGAAGCGTTGCGGTGGTCGTCGTTCGATGCACGCGCGCAACTCTGCTGGTTCCGGCGGCCGTTGGACAGCGGACGAGGACAGGTTGCACCGCACGGGTGATCTCTGACCACCTACGGGCGGCGCACGCCCGCCGCGGCTGACGTCAGTCGCCGGTGGTGCCGTCGACGCGCTCGCGGATCATGTCGGCGTGGCCGTTGTGGCGGGCGTACTCCTCGATCATGTGCGTGATGATCCAGCGCAGGTTGAAGGGCTCACCCGACCGGCTCCGGCCCTTGGAGACGTCGTCCAGCCCGAAGCCGGCCGCGTTACGACGGGCATTGTCGATCTCGGCCTGCCACGTGGTGCGCGCCTCCTCCCAGGTGTCGGCGTCGGTGAGGTGGAACTCGCCGTCGGGGTCCTCTTCGCTGGCGTAGAGCACCCCGAGGTCCTCACCCAGCAGAATCTCGTGGAACCAGTACCGCTCCACCTCCGCCATGTGCCGCACCAGCCCCATCAGGGTCAGTTCGGACGGTTCCACGGAGGCGGTCCGCAACTGGGCGTCGGTCAGGCCCTGGCACTTCCATGCGAGGGTCTGCCGGTGGTAGTCCAGCCAGCCCTCCAGCATCGTGCGCTCGTCGGCGGTGGTGGCGGGTTCATGGCGTTCGTTCGTCATGCCCGCATCCTTGCTCAACTCGGGCCCGCTGACGAGGAGTTTTCGTGATGGTCGGCCCCTCGGCCGAACATTCCGTCGAGCAGCTCGCGCAGTCCCGCGCGCACCTCCTCCAGGCTCGGCACCTCCTTGCCGTAGGAGCCGGCGACACAGCTGAACATCAGCCCGTCCGCCCAGGCGATGAGTGACAGCACGTGCCGGGCCGGGTCGGTCGAGCCCATCGCCGTGACGAGGGCCGTGAGCCGGTCGCGGAAGCGGGCGCCGGTGGCGTCGAAGTAGGCGCGCAGCTCGGGGCGGCGCGTGGCCTCCAGGGCCAGCTCGTAGCGGGCGAGCGTCAGTTCGCGGCCCCGGGTCAGGGAACGGTGGGTCGCCAGGGCGAGGGCGTGCGCCAGGGAGTCGAGGTCGCCGTGCGGGTCCGGCAGCTCCTCCAGCCCCAGGACGCGCGCCTCGCGGTCGGCGAGCCGCCGGACCGCCAGTTCCAGCAGGGTCTGCCGGGTGCGGGCGAGGTTCGAGGTGGAGCCCTGGGGGAGCCCGGCCGCCTCGTCGACGGCCCGGTGCGTGAGCCCGCGCATTCCGCGTTCGGCAAGCAGGGTGAGGGCGGTGTCGGCGACGAGTTCGGCGCGGGAGCCGCCGGGCGCGGTGCTTACGGGCATGGCAGTCAACCTACCCCGCGCACTACATCTGTAGTACATTCGAGCCACTGCTGTACTACACCTGTAGTGCGGTCCGATCCGAGGAGGAGCCATGGCGGAGTCGAAGCGGGCCGTCGTGATCGGCGGCGGCATCGGCGGCATGACGGCCGCGGCCGCCCTGCACAGGACTGGCTGGGACGTGACCGTGCTGGAGCGGGCGCCGTCCCTCCAGCCGATCGGCGCGGCCATCTCCCTCGCCCCCAACTCCCTGCGCGCCCTGGACGTCCTCGGGCTCGGTGACGAGATCCGCGACCTCGCGGCCTGGCAGGGCGACGGCGGCCTGCGCACCCCGTCCGGGCGCTGGCTCTCCCGCACGGATGCCGCCGCCGTGACCGCACGCTTCGGCGACCCCCTCGTCATGCTGCACCGGGCCACGCTCATCAACTGCCTCGCCGGGCGCGTACCGCAGGACGCCGTACGCACGGGGGTCGCCGCGACCGTCGCCGACCCGGGCGACGCCGGCCGCCCCGCACGGGTGAGTACACCGGACGGCGAGATGGAGGCGGACCTCGTGGTGGCCGCCGACGGCATCAGGTCCGCCGTGCGCAGGGTGCTGTTCCCGGACCACCCCGGGACCGTCTACTCCGGCTTCACCTCATGGCGGGTCGTCATCCCGCTGCCCGGCGTGGAGTTCGCTTCGCACGAGACCTGGGGCCGCGGCCGCATCTGGGGCTCGCACCCCCTCAAGGACGGCCGGGTCTACGCGTACGCCGCCGCGATCACGCCCGCCGGGGAGCGCGCGAGCGACGACGAGAAGGCCGAACTGCTGCGCCGCTACGGCGACTGGCACGACCCGATCCCCGCGGTCCTCGCCGCCGCCCGCCCCGAGGACGTGCTGCGGCACGACGTGCACCACATCGCCGAGCCGCTGCCCGCCTACCACCGCGGCCGGGTCGCCCTGGTCGGGGACGCCGCGCACGCCATGCCGCCGACGCTGGGGCAGGGCGGCAACCAGGCCGTCGAGGACGCCGTCGTACTGGCCCACCACCACGCCGACCTCGCCGCCTATACCGCCGCCCGCCTCCCGCGTACGACGGCCATCGCACGCCGGGCCGTGAAGGTGGGCCGCCTCGGCATGATGAGAGGCCGTACCGGGGTCGCCGTACGGAACACGGCGACGGCCGCGCTGTCCAAGGCCGCGCCGCTGCTGTTTCTGCGGGGCTTCGAGGACATCGCCGGCTGGCGGCCGCCACAGGCCCCGTATGCTGCGGGAAAGACCCCGGCAGGCAACGGTCAGAGGAGAACGCCCGGTGAAGGTCGGCTGCATCGGACTCGGTGACATCGCGCAGAAGGCGTACCTGCCGGTGCTCGGCGTCCAGCCCGGCGTGGAACTGCATCTGCAGACCCGCACACCGGCGACGCTCGCCCGGGTCGCCGACGGCCTCCACCTGCCGACGCAGCAGCGGCACCAGGACCTCGACTCGCTGCTCGCCCAGGGCCTCGACGCCGCCTTCGTGCACGCGCCCACCGTCGCGCACCCCGAGATCGTGACCCGCCTGCTGGAGGCGGGCGTGCCGACGTACGTCGACAAGCCGCTCGCCTACCACCTCGCGGAGTCCGAACGGCTGGTGGCCCTCGCCGAGCGACGGGAGGTGAGCCTCGCCGTCGGCTTCAACCGGCGGTACGCGCCCGGCTATGTGCAGTGCGCCGACCATCCGCGCGAGCTGATACTGATGCAGAAGAACCGGATCGGTCTGCCCGAAGAGCCGCGCTCGATGATCCTGGACGACTTCATCCACGTCGTGGACACGCTGCGCTTCCTGGCGCCGGGCCCGATCGACGACGTGACCGTGCGCGCCCGTGTCGAGGCCGGGCTGCTGCACCATGTCGTGCTCCAGCTCGCCGGGGACGGGTTCACGGCGCTCGGCGTGATGAACCGGCTCAGCGGCTCCGCCGAGGAGGTCCTGGAGGTGTCCGGGCAGGACACCAAACGCCAGGTCCTCAACCTCTCCGAGGTCATCGACCACAAGGGCCAGCCGACCGTGCGCCGACGCGGGGACTGGGTGCCCGTGGCCCGGCAGCGCGGCATCGAGCAGGCGGTGCTGGCCTTCCTCGGTGCCGTCCGCGCGGGCAAGGCGCTCAGCGCCCGGGACGCGCTGGCGACTCACGAGCTGTGTGAGCGGGTGGTACGCGCGGTTCAGGACCGGGCCGCCTGAGCCGCGACCGCAAGGCCGCGGTGCCCTCGCCGACGGCCCACAGGGCGACGATCAGCAGCGCCGCCTGTACCGGCCAGTCGCCGAAGCGGACGTACGGAGTGACACCGTCGGCCAGCGGCACCTCGTAGACGGCGCTCGTGCTCATGCTCGTCCCGAGCCAGGACCCCACGCGCTGCCCGCTCGGGCCGTACACCGCCGACACGCCCGTCAGCGTCGCGTGCACCATCGGCCGGCCGGTCTCGGCGGCGCGCAGCGCGGCGAGCGAGGCGTGCTGCTCGGGCGCCCAGCTCTGCTGGAACGTCGAGGTCGCCGACTGGGCGATCAGCACCTGGGCCCCGTCGTCGACCAGGTTGCGGCTCATGTCGGAGAACGCCGACTCGAAGCACACCATCGGGCCGATCCGCAGCCCCCGCCCGGCGTCCATCACCATCTGCCGGTTGCCCTGCCTGCGGTCCTCCGCCGCCGCCTTGCCCACGGAGGTCGCCCAACCGAGCAGCGACCGGGCCGGTATGTACTCCCCGAAGGGCACCAGCCGCATCTTGTCGTAGCGGTCGCCGGTCGGGCCGTCCGGGCCCACGAGGATCGAGCTCTTGTAGATGCCGGGCTTGTCGGAACGCCGCGCGTCCACGTTGACCAGGATGTTCGTCCCCGTCTCGCGTGAGAGCGCGGCGAGCCGCCGGGCGAGGCCGGGCCGGTCCTCGAGGTCATGGCCGACGCTGCTCTCGCCCCACACGATCAGATCGGCACCCTGACCGGCCAGCTCACGGGTGAGCTGGACCTCGCGGTCGAATCGCCGGTCCGGCCCGGCAGGGCCCTTGATGACGCCGGGCTGTACGACGCCGATCCGGGCCGCGTCCTCCACCTCCGGGCGTGGGGACCACACCCAGGCGGCCGATGTGGCGACGGCCGTGGCGAGGAGGCCGGCCACCGCCGGGATCCAGGCGCCCCGCACTGTCACCAGCACGGCGACGGCCACGTTCACGGCCACCACGAGGAAGCTGAGCAGCCACACCCCGCCCACCGAGGCGAGCCGCAGCGCGGGCTCCACCTGCCACTGACTGGACCCCAGCACGCCCCAGGGCCCCCCGAGCCCCTGCCAGGAGCGGACGAGCTCGATGAGCAGCCAGCCCGACGGCACGACGACCACGGCCGCCGCGACCCGGCCGGGGGACGGCCTCCCTGCCAGGAAGTGGCGCACAAGCCCGCCCCACGGGGCCCACAACGCGCCGAGCAGGGCGGCGATGACGAACGTGAACACATGCAGGTTCGGCAGCAGCCAGTGGTGCATCGCCAGCATGAAGCCGAACCCGCCCCACCAGCCGTCGTACATCGCCCGTTTCCCGGTCGGCGCGGAGCGCAGCAGCGCCATCCACGGGACCAGGGCGACGTAGGCGAACCACCACCACGACGGCTCCGGGAAGGCCAGCACCGGCAGCGTGCCGGCCAGGACGGCGGCGAGCGAACGGCGCCACGGGGAGGTGAGCCAGCGGCTGATCGTCTTCATGCATCACCTCCTACCCCGTGGTCCTTCCAGTGTGCTCGTCGGCACTGACAACGGGACACCGGACGGCCGCTCAGTCGCTCACCCCGGTCGCGGCCAGGTCGGGCACCCGGCGCCACTTCTCCTGCACCACGACCTCGCGCAGCCGCCAGCCGTCCTCCGTCCGCAGCAGCTCGAAGACGTACCGGCCGCCGCACACGAAGTCGGGGGCCGAGGAGTGCCCGCCGTTCCCGGCGAACCGCATCGGATTGACGTAGTCGGCCCGGACCGTGGCCGTGTCACCGATGTCCTGCTCCAGGATCCCGAAGCCCACCCGGCGGTTGACGATGAGGTGCTGCCGCATCGAGAACATCCGCATGCTCTCCGCGAGCCACCCGGCGACCC
The DNA here is from genome assembly GCF_053594495.1 of Streptomyces sp. NPDC001920. Lineage (NCBI taxonomy): Bacteria > Bacillati > Actinomycetota > Actinomycetes > Kitasatosporales > Streptomycetaceae > Streptomyces > Streptomyces sp. NPDC001920. The sequence goes on along the minus strand of NZ_JBSFEP010000009.1, from coordinate 289,608 downwards.
TCCCGGCGTCCCCCTCGATGCCACCGGCCGAGCGGTAGTCCGCCCGGCCGTCGGGCGTGAACAGACTTCGGTACGCGTCCCAGTCACCGTCGTCCACGGCCCCGGCGTACTCGGTGATCAAGGCGTCGACCGTAAGCCGGTCCCTGAGGGTGGCGAGCTCCACACGCTGCGTCATCGGCTCAGTGTTGGGCATGGGATGAGCGGAGCCAAGAGGGCGTGCGGCGATATTCGGTGGATGTCGGCGGGGCCTTCGGTGACGCTGTCCGCTGTGACAGAACAGAACGACCGAACCGTCCTGCCCGAACCCCGATTCCGGGTGCGCGCCCGCCACACCGAGTCCACGCTCACCGTCTATCAGGCCTACCGGCCCAAGATCGGTCGGGCGGCGGCCCGCGACGGCCGCTTCCCGTCCTCCTGGAGCCGGGACCGGATGACCTGGATCAAGCCGTCGTTCCTGTGGATGATGTACCGCTGCGGCTGGGCGACCAAGGAGAACCAGGAGACCGTCCTCGCCGTCGAGATCACCCGGGAGGGCTTCACATGGGCGCTGCGCCACGCGTGCCTCTCGCACCATGTCCCCGCCCTGCACGGTGACCAGTCCGCCTGGAAAAGGCAGTTGAGGACGGCACCCGCGCGCGTGCAGTGGGATCCGGAACGCGATCTCCGCCTGAACCCCTTGCCGTACCGGTCCCTCCAGCTGGGGCTCGGCGGCGAGGCGACCGCCCGGTACGCGGACGAGTGGATCGTCGGTATCGAGGACGTGACCTCGCTGGCCACGGAGATCCATGCGCGCGTGCGGGCCGGTGAACTGACGCGCGCCGCCGAGCTGTTGCCTCAGGAACGGCCGTATCCGCTGGAGGACGACGTCCTCGCGCATCTGCGGGCCTGATCCGAACGGCAGACCTCAGAGCGACTGCCGCTCCATCGCGTTCCGCAGACGCTCAAAGGCGGTGGGTCTGGTCCTGGCGCTCAGGAAGTCCTTGATGCGGCGGGCGCATTCGCGCGGTGTGGTGTCACCGGTGTCGCACTCCAGGTCGTACACGCCGTGTGCGTGCACCTGCTCCAACTGGCTCACCGCGAGGCCGGGCGGCCGGTCGCCCCGCATGCGTTCCCGGCGTTCCAGCTCCTTGCGGGCGCAGTGCACTTTGACGAGGACGACGTCCTGCGGGACGAGGAGCGACAGGCAGTCCCTGAGCCGCCACTCGGCGCTCAGCACATGGTCGACGACGACATTGTTGCCGGCGGCGGCCATACCGGCGACCGCCCGGTGGTAGCCCTGCCAGGTGCGGTGAAGGACCGATGCGAGCTGGTCCGGCGGGACGGGGCTGCTGGAGCGCATCGCGTGGAAGGCGTCGACGGGCATGTGGAAGCAGGGCTCGTCGAGGGTTCGCAGCAACTCGCCCGCGATGCTCGACTTGCCCGAACTGGATGTGCCGTTCAGGAAGATGACGAGACCGCGGCGGGCAGGGACGTGATCAAGATGATCCACGAGGTGGATCCTACGCACCGGGTCCGCAGTTCAGGCCGCTTCGATGACCTCGTCACGGATGGCGGCGGCCCACTCGACCACCAGCAGTTCGTACTCCGCGCGCTCCTGGGCCGACAGCGAGCCGCCCGCGCGCATCCACAGGGCGCGTATCTCCTCGTTCACCTCGGCAGCAGAGCGCACGGAACCAGGGCCTAAGGAATGGGGGGACATGCGGACAAGCCTAGGGGCAAGGACTGACCCTGCGCTACCGGACCGCTACGCAGAACGTATGTGATTGGTCACGGGCTTCCGCGAGGACTCCTCCTGCTGACCGGTCGGTCAGTGGCCCAACGGCCGGGGGTGACCCGTCCGTCAGTGGGCCGACTCGGCCGCGTGCGGGCTGAGAACCCCCATCGTGACCAGGACGATGATGACGATGCCGAGCGCGATGCGGTACCAGACGAACGGCATGAAGCTCTTCGTCGAGATGAACTTCATGAACCATGCGATCACCGCGTACCCGGACGCGAAGGCGATCACCGTGGCGAAGATCGTCGGACCCCACGAGACGTGGCCGCTCTCCATCGCGTCCTTGAGCTCGAACAGGCCGGAGGCGAGGACGGCCGGGATCGCGAGGAGGAAGGAGTAGCGGGCCGCGGCCTCACGCGTGTAGCCCATGAAGAGGCCGCCGCTGATGGTGGCCCCGGAACGGGAGACTCCGGGGATCAGTGCCGCGGACTGGCACAGGCCGAAGATCAGGCCGTCCTTCACGTTCAGTTCCTCAAGGCCCTTGCGCTGCTTGGCGGCGCGGTGCCGGCCGCCCGACTCGTCCCGGGCCGCCAACCGGTCGGCGACGCCGATGATGATGCCGACGACGATCAGCATCGTCGCCGTGATGCGCAGATCGCGGAAAGGGCCCTCGATCTGCTCCTTGAGTGTCAGGCCGAGCACACCGATCGGGATGGAGCCGACGATCACCAGCCAGCCCATCTGGGCGTCGTGGTCCCGCCGCATCTCCTTGTCGGTCAGCGACCGCGTCCACGCCGAGAGGATCCGGCCGATGTCCTTGCGGAAGTAGATCAGTACCGCGGTCTCCGTACCGATCTGGGTGATCGCCGTGAAGGCCGCGCCCGGGTCCTCCCAACCTGAGAACGCCGCTGTCAGCCGCAGATGCGCGCTGGAGGACACGGGGAGGAACTCGGTCAGCCCCTGAACGAGTCCGAGGATGAGCGATTCAAACCAAGACATGAAGTTACGGAGTCCAAGTGCTGATCGTGACAAGGAGTGGTGAGGACACCGCGTCGGCGGCACAGTGATCGCGCGTGTCGAGGGGCAGCGTAGCGCCCCGTGGTGACGCCTCCGCCACAGGGGGTTCGGCGGGCGCCCGCCGGTCGTCGGCATACCGGTGTTGACCTGCTATGGGGCCTCCGCTTACGTTGCAGCGAGCAGAAAGCGCTTGCTGCGCTCTGGGGGCGCCGAAGCCCGTTCGCGCGTCGTCCGTCCACGGGCCGCCGTGACCGGCACCGGCGCCATCGCGCGCGACTCCCACCTGCCCGCGTCCGTCAGGCTCGCGGAGGGGGACGAGCGCGGCACCCACCCCGCCCACTGGTTCGTACGCAACGAGCCCTTCGCGGGCGTGGCTCCCGCTACCGGGTCGTCGTGGCCGACGGGGGGTGGGCGCGGGCGGAGATCGCCGAGTACCTTCGCACGCACCCCTGGTGAGCGCCGGGGGCTCGTCGAGGCCCTGGTGTCCATGGCCTGAGGTGCCCGGACGTGCGGGTGTGATTCACGCGGCGGACGGCCCCGCCACCGTCCATCCCGGAGCCTGGGGGTGGGCCGTGAGGTCCTCGTGGCGCACCGGGTCGCCGCATGCCCGGCAGGTGACGACCGGGACCAGTTCGTTGCCGCAGCTGTGCTCGATCACCATGGGGCGGTCGTCGTCCTCGCGCAGATGGCGGTCGCCCCACTCCATGAGCGTCATCAGGACCGGCTCCAGCTCCAGTCCCGCCTGCGTGGGCCGGTACTCGAACCGCTGTGGGCGCTCGCTGTAGGTGCTCTTGGTGAGGATGCCGGCGTCGACGAGGCGGCGCAGTCGCGTGGCCAGGATGTCGCGCGGGGCGCCGATGTTGCGGACTAGCTGGTCGAAGCGGCCGTTGCCGAGACACACCTCGCGCAGGACGAGCAGGGAGTACTTCTCGCCGACGAGGGCCAGGGCGTCGGCGATGGAGCAGGGGCGCGGGTTCTTCGTGGCGGCCATGACGCTCAGTCTAGGTGAGGGTTCGAGTTTCCAACCCGGGTGGGTTCGATTTCCCAACTCAATGGGTTTGGTTTTCCAACTCGCCGGGTTAAGGTGAGTTCGGATTTCCTACTCACCGGTAGTTCACCCCGGTCGTCACACCGGCCCGTGTGCCGGTCGTCGCTCCGGCCGCCAAGGAGGCAGGCACCATGCGTGACGCAGTCATCGTCGAAGCCGTACGCACCCCGATGGGCAAGGGCAAGCCGAACGGATCCCTCGCACACGTCCACCCCGTCGAACTCCTCGCCCACACCCTGCGCACCCTCGTCGACCGCTCGGGCGTCGACCCGGCGCTGATCGACGACGTCATCGGTGGCACCGTCGACCAGGTCGGCGAACAGGCCATGAACACCACCCGCTACGCCGCCCTGTCGGCGGGTTTCCCGGAAACCGTCCCGGCGACCACGGTGGACCGCCAGTGCGGCTCCTCCCAGCAGGCCGTGCACTTCGCCGCCCAGGGCGTCATCTCGGGCGCGTACGACATGGTCGTCGCCTGCGGCGTCGAGTCGATGAGCCGGGTGCCGATGTGGTCGAACGTGCCGCCCGGCAAGGACCCCTTCGGCCCCGGCGTCGCCGAACGCTACCCGGAGGGCCTGGTCCCGCAGGGCATCAGCGCCGAGCTGATCGCGGCCAAATGGTCGATCACGCGCGAGCAGATGGACGCGTTCGCCGTCTCCTCGCACCGCAAGGCCGCCGCGGCCTGGGACAAGGGCCTGTTCGACGCCGAGGTCGCGCCGCTGGACGGTGTCGCCCGCGACGAGTGCGTCCGGCCCGGCAGCACCACCGAGGTCCTGGCCGGTCTCAAGCCCGCCTACCACGACCCCGCCTTCGCCGAGCGCTTCCCCCAGATCGAGTGGAACGTCACCGCCGGAAACGCCAGCCCCGTCAACGACGGAGCCTCGGCCGTGCTCATCACGGACGGCGACACGGCGGCCCGGCTCGGCCTGCGCCCCCTCGCCCGGCTCCACAGCTTCGCCGTCACCGGATCCGACCCGCTCCTGATGCTGACCGGGGTCGTCCCCGCGACCGAGAAGGTGCTGCGCAGGGCAGGGCTGCGTCTCGACGACATCGACCTGTTCGAGGTGAACGAGGCATTCTCCAGCGTGGTGCTCGCCTGGCAGCAGGAGACCGGCGCCGACCTCGCCAAGGTCAACGTGCACGGCGGCGCGATCGCCCTCGGTCATCCGCTGGGCGCCAGCGGCACCCGGCTGACGACGACCCTCGTCCACGCGATGCGCGAGCGCGGCGCCCGCTACGCCCTGCAGACGATGTGCGAGGCGGGCGGCCTCGCCAACGCGATGATCCTGGAGACGGTGTGACCGAGGCCGCGGCCGGGGCAACGGCTCGCGTGCCCCGTCGCGGCTGGAGCGTTCAGCGGTCCCGCAGGTGGTGGCGCTTGCGCCAGGCCACCACCACGCCCGCCAGCGCCGGTACGGCGATACAGGCCAGCGCGATCAGGAAGGCGGGGGACGTCGGTGTCGAGGCGCGGGCGCCCGCGACGACGTAGGCGGCGGTGTTCGGGATCGACCCGAGCCCCGTCGCGAGCAGGAACGGGACGTAGCCCATGCGGGAGACGGAGGCGGCGTAGTTCGAGGCCCAGAACGGCACCCCCGGGAACAGCCGCACCGCCAGCATCGAACGGAAACCGTGCCGGCTGAACTGGCCGTCCGCCGCCTTCAGCACCCGGCCGCGCAACAGCGGGCGCAGGGCCTCCTGGCCGAGCAGCCGTCCCAGGCCGAAGGCGACCCCGGCACCCAGGACCGTCCCCGCGAGAGCCGCGCCGAGACCCCACTGGGAGCCGAACAGCGCGCCCGCCGCCAGGTTCAGCAGGGGACGCGGCACGAACGCCACCGTGACCAGCCCGTACGCCACGGCGAACAGCACCACCGCGGCCGTGCCCTCGACCTGGGGCGGCCAGCCGTTCGTGAGCAGCTTCTGCGGCTGGAAGACCAGCACGCTCGACGCGCTCGCCGCCAGCAGGGCGACCAGCAGGGACAACCGCGACCACGGCGAGGACAGCACTCTGGAGCACCGCGCGGCGAAGCCCGGGCGTGCGGGTGCCGGCTGCGGCGCGGGGACGGCGAGCTCCGTGGCGGCGGCCCGGGGAGGAGCCGTTGCGGTGCCCCCAGAGCGGGTGGTGGCATCGAGCATCCGGTGACACTAACCGACAAAGATGTGTGATCGCCGTATGGTTCGTCTCATGAGCGTCACGGATGCGGGAACCCCGGAGGTTCCCCGCAGTGCTCTGGCCGACGTCGTCCTGGAGCGGCTCACCGCCACGTACGCGGCCGCCGCGGACCCCGTTCGGGCGGCGGCGGCCCAGGCGTACGTCAAGGACGTGGCTTCTTTCCTCGGCATCCCCACGCCCGCCCGCCGTGCCCTGTCCCGCACCGTCCTGGAGGGCACACCCCGCCCCGACGAAGCCGACTGCACCGCCGTCGCCCTGCGCTGCTGGCGGCTGCCCGAGCGCGAGTACCACTACTTCGCCGTCGACTACCTGCGCCGTCACGTGGGGCGCTGCTCCTCCGGCCTGCTGCCGGTGACCCGGCACCTCGTCACCACCGTCTCCTGGTGGGACACCGTCGACGCGCTCGCCGCGCACGTCGTCGGCGGGCTGGTCGCGGCCGATCCGAAGCTCACGGCGGACATGGACGCCTGGATCGCCGACGACGACCTGTGGGTCGCCCGCACGGCCCTGCTCCACCAACTGCGCTACAGGGAACGCACCGACACCCGGCGGCTCTTCGAGTACTGCCTGCGCCAGTCCGCGCACACGGACTTCTTCATCCGCAAGGCCATCGGGTGGTGCCTGCGCGAGTACGCCAAGACCGACCCGGACGCCGTACGGGACTTCATGGCCCGGGAACGGGGAAGGTTCGCGCCGCTGTCGGTGCGGGAGGCGCTGAAGAACATCGGGGCGTAGGCCGCGAACTCCCCATCACCGGAAAACCATTCGACGTCGGGCACGGCTTCGACGAGGATCGACGTCATGTTCCGGTACGCCTTCGTCCTCGCAGCATCCGCGGTCGCGGATGCTCCGAAGGCTGCCGTCTCCGTCTTCCCGGCCGCTGTCGACGGCGCCCGAAGCTGACCCTCTCCGGATCGTCCGGCGGACCCCGCAGGGGGAGGGTCGGCGAGTACCCGGGGTCCCACCAACGCTGACGAGACTTCGAGGTTCAGCCATGCCCAAGACGGCGTACACGCGTACCAAACCGCATCTCAACATCGGCACCATGGGTCATGTCGACCACGGCAAGACCACGTTGACCGCCGCCATCACCAAGGTGCTCGCCGCGCGCGGGTCCGGCACCTTCGTGCCCTTCGACCGCATCGACCGGGCGCCGGAGGAGGCCGCCCGCGGCATCACCATCAACATCGCGCACGTCGAGTACGAGACCGACACCCGGCACTACGCGCACGTCGACATGCCCGGCCACGCCGACTACGTCAAGAACATGGTCACCGGCGCAGCGCAGCTGGACGGGGCGATCCTCGTCGTCTCCGCGCTCGACGGGATCATGCCGCAGACGGCCGAACACGTGCTGCTCGCCCGGCAGGTGGGCGTCGACCACATCGTCGTCGCCCTCAACAAGGCCGACGCGGGTGACGAGGAGCTCATCGACCTCGTGGAGCTGGAGGTCCGCGACCTGCTCACCCAGCACGGCTACGGCGGCGACGCCGCGCCCGTCGTACGGGTCTCGGGGCTGAAGGCCCTGGAGGGCGACCCGCAGTGGACGGCGTCGATCGAGGCGCTGCTCGACGCGGTGGACACCTACGTTCCGATGCCGGAGCGGTATCTGGACGCCCCGTTCCTGTTGCCGGTCGAGAACGTGCTGACCATCACGGGCCGGGGGACCGTGGTGACCGGGGCCGTCGAGCGGGGCACCGTGCGCGTGGGTGACCGGGTCGATGTGCTCGGGGCCGAGCTGGAGACCGTGGTCACCGGCCTGGAGACCTTCGGCAAGCCGATGGAGGAGGCGCAGGCCGGGGACAACGTGGCGTTGCTGCTGCGCGGGGTTCCGCGGGACGCCGTCCGGCGGGGGCACGTGGTGGCCGCGCCGGGCAGTGTGAAGCCCAAGCGTCGGTTCTCCGCGCAGGTGTACGTGCTGTCCGCTCGCGAGGGCGGGCGTACGACGGCGGTCGCCACCGGGTACCGGCCGCAGTTCTACATCCGTACCGCGGACGTGGTCGGGGACATCGACCTCGGTGAGGTGGGGGTCGCGCGGCCCGGGGAGACGGTCACGATGACCGTTGAGCTGGGGCGGGACGTCCCGCTGGAGCCGGGGCTCGGATTCGCCGTCCGCGAGGGCGGCAGGACCGTCGGGGCGGGGACCGTGACAGCCGTCGAGTGAGGGCTGTCCCGGTTCGTGGGGGCCGCGCGGCCGTGGTGGCCGGTCGCGTGGTCCCCGCGCTCCTTCGGGCCGGTCGGCGCCGGGCACAATGAGACGGTGAACGAGTCGGTACCCGTCACCCGCGCCGTCGACCACGGCACCGCCAAGCTGATGCCCGACGTCGACCGGAAGCGGGCCTGGCTGCTCACCGTCGACGGGGCACCCCAGTCCTACGTCGATCTCGACGACCCGGCGCACCTGGAGTTCGAGTACGCACGCCGGCTCGGGCACGTCCTCGACACCGTCGCGGAGGCCGGCCGGCCGCTGGACGCGCTGCATCTCGGGGGCGGGGCACTCACCCTGCCCCGGTACCTGGCGGTCACCCGGCCCGGCTCACGGCAGGACGTCGTCGAGGCCGACCGTGGGCTGCTGGAGATGGTCGTGGAGCATCTGCCGGTTCCGGACGCGGACGGCATCAGGCTGCATGCCGGGGACGCGCGGGCCTGGCTGGAGGCGGCGCCGGACGACTCGGCCGACGTGCTCGTCGCCGATGTCTTCGGCGGGTCACGCGTGCCGGCGCATCTGACGTCCACGGTGTACGCCCGGCACGCCGAGCGGGTGCTGCGCGCCGACGGTGTCTACCTGGCCAATCTCGCCGATGCCGCGCCCTTCGCCTTCCTGCGCTCCCAGCTCGCCACCCTGGCCACGCTGTTCGAGGAACTGGTGCTGATCGCCGAGCCGGGCGTGCTGCGCGGGCGGCGGTTCGGCAACGCGGTCCTCGTCGCTGCGCACCGGCCCCTCGACACCACCGCCCTGGCCCGGCGCGCGGCGTCCGACGCCTTCCCGGCCCGCGTCGAACACGGACCGGCCCTGGCGGATTTCATCGGCGACGCGCGACCGGTGCGGGACGAGGACGCCGTACCGTCACCCGAACCTCCCGACGGGGCTTTCGGCATCGGCTGAGCGGGGCCGGATCGGCCCGGGCCGGGTCTTGGGTACGTCGCCGAGTACGACGCTCGTCACATCACCTGTCCCCCGGAACCTACTCATGGGTAACATGACCGGCATGAGCGCAGACCAGATGTCGATCGGCGAGATGCTCGCCGCCACGGTGCCCATGGCCCGGACCCTGAACCTGGAGTTCCTCGAGACCACACCGGAGAAGGCCGTGGTGGCCCTGCCGGACCAGGGCGAGTACCACAACCACGTGGGCGGGCCGCACGCCGGGGCGATGTTCACGCTGGGCGAGTCCGCCAGCGGGGCGATCGTGCTGGCCGCGTTCGGCGACCAGCTCTCCCGTGCCGTGCCGCTCGCCGTGCGGGCCGAGATCGCCTACAAGAAGCTCGCCATGGGTCCCGTCACCGCTACCGCGACGCTGGGCCGCCCTGCCGCCGAGGTCGTCGCGCAACTGGAGGCGGGGGAGCGCCCCGAGTTCCCCGTGGCCATCGAGATCCGGCGCGGCGACGGGGCCGTGACCGGCGAGATGACGGTGATCTGGACTCTGCGGCCGAACGGCTGAGCGAGCGGACCGATAGTGTGCAGGGGCCCTGAACGGGGCCCCTGCGGCGTGTGTGAGACGGGCGTACGCCCCCTGGAGCGAATTGGAGCCATGTCGTGATCCCCGGCCCTACACCGAGCCGTTCGCACGCTGGTCGCACCGCCGTGCGGAATTGAAGATTCCGTGTGTCTCTGATCTTTACTCTCACACAACTTGAGCCGACGTCCTGTTGATTTCGAATACGGGTACGGATACCGGCGGTAACTCTTTCTGAATTTCCCGCGTTTTGAATGTGGGCCACTCGAACTTCTTGTTTCCTGTCCGTTGCTTGTGCGAAAGTGAGCGGCCCGATGGCCGGTCTCCAGGTGACGCGGCCTAGGTATGCACCAATCAGGCACCTGCTTTCCGATGGACGTGCATCCCCCATGCCGTCCTACGGCTGGGAAGGAAATGGTTCAGTGCAATCCCCCTACCCCCCACGACCGCCGTACCCGCCACGGCCCGGAGTGAGTCCCGGGGGATCCGACCGGGACCTCCTCGCGAGCCTGGGTGCCACCGGCGCGCACGGCCGTGCCGTCGCGCTGCTGATGGCCCGGCACTGGCGTGCGACGCATGAGTACGCCGCCATCTGCCTTGTGACCGAGGAGAGTTCCGCGGCCGTGGTGGCCGCGGCGGCGTTCCACCGGGTGCTCGGCCGACCGTCCGGCGGCGCGCTGCGCCCTCAGCTCCTCGCCGCCGTACGCGACCTGGTGAAGGAGTGGGCCGCCGACGCGGACATCTCCGCCCTTCTGCCGGAACTCGGCAAACCGACCGGCGGTCGTGGGTTGCGCGCCGCGCGCTCCACGACGCCGGAAAGGCGGCAGATCGCCGAACGCGCTTTCCGGGCGCTTCCGGGCGCCTCTCAATGCCTTCTGTGGCACACGGAGGTGGAGGCGGAGCCGATAACCATACCCGCTGGTCTGCTGGGGGTGGACGCGGGTACCGCGTCGGCGGCTCTGGACGAAGTGCGTGAGCAATTCCGGGCGGGTTGTGTCCGCGCCCACCGGGAACTCGCTCCCACCCGTGAATGCCGTTACTACAACCGTCTCCTCGATGTACCCATTCGCCGGGGCGGTGCCCTGTTGCCCGATGTGCAACAGCATCTGGAGGGGTGTCGCTACTGCCGGCACGCCGCCGAGCAACTCAGCCATTTCGAGGGCGGTCTCGAAGTGCTCATCGCCGAAACCGTGCTCGGCTGGGGTACCCGGCGCTATCTGGACTCACGTCCCGGGCGAGGCGGCCACGGGCCGGACGCCTCCACCCGCCCGCGCCGCGGCGGCCGCCACCGTCCGACGCTCCCCCCGCCGCGCGGCCGGGCGAAGGCCGTCGCCGTGGGGGTGGGTCTGACCTCCCTCGTCCTGCTCGTGACCGTGCTCACGGCCCGGAGCTGGTCCGAGGAGGCAGGCGTTCCCGACGCCACGGCCACCTGGGGCGCGCCCAGCGGCCACACCGTCCGTCCCGGCACCCTCTCCCCGCCCTCGTCCGGCGGGTCGCCGTCGGCCGCCGCGGCCGAGAGGTCCGTCGAGATCGCCCAGGGCAGGCTCCGCAACCTCGACCGCGGCCTGTGTCTGGACCTGCGCGACGGTGAGGTCAGCCCCGGCACCCGGGCCGAGCTGGCCACGTGTTCGTCCGCCGCGTCCCAGCAGTGGTCGTACCAGCAGGACGGCCTGTTGCGCAGTGCCGCCGCCCCCGCCCTCTGCCTCGGCTCGGACCCCGCCACGAGAACGGTCGCCCTGGCCGACTGCCTCGCGCACGCCGGTGAGGTCCGCTACGACCTCACCGTCCACGGGGAGCTGATGCCGCGTCGGTCCGCGGGGCTGGCGGTCGCGAAAGGCGAGGACGAGCGCCTGGTGCTCGCCGAACGCGACGGGTCCGAGGGACAGGGATGGCTGCTCGACGGCGCACGCGCGGACGGGGCCGGGACGAAACCCGGGAAGAAGGCCTACGAGGCGGAGGAGCAGGAGCGAGCGGAGCGCGGCGAGAAGGCGGAGGGGGAGCCGGCAGGAGGAGAGAAGGAACAGGGCGAGAAGGAAGAGGAGGACCAGCCGGGCGGGAGGGAGAAGGAGGGCGCGGGCGGAGAGCCGACGGGAGTGGCGCCGCGCCCGGTCGCCACCGAGCCGGCCCGGGACGTGTCACCGCAGGACGAGCCGGATCGATCGGCGGAGGAGTCGAAGCCGCAGTACGAGAAGCGATACGTGCCGGACGACGTCTTCGGGGCACGGCATCACAAGCGTGGCCCGTGAGTCCTGGTGCAACCTGCGGGACGCAAAGAGCGTCACTGTGAACGGGTAGGCTGCCCCGGCGCGCACGCTCACAGCCGGGTGTGCGCCGGGAACCCCGCAGGTTCAGGACATGGGAGGAAGCGGCGTTGCACGTCCAGGAATGGCTCGAAACGGTGCCCCCGCTCGCCATCTATCTGCTGGTCGGCGTCGTCATCGGACTGGAGAGCCTGGGCATTCCGCTGCCCGGCGAGATCATCCTGGTCTCCTCGGCGCTGCTCGCCTCCCAGCACGGTGACATCGACCCCTTCGTGCTCGGTGCCTGCGCGACCGCCGGCGCGATCATCGGCGATTCCATCGGCTACGCCATCGGCCGCAGGGGCGGTCGCCCCCTGTTGGCGTGGCTGGGTGCGAAATTCCCCAAGCACTTCAGTGAGGGCCACATCGCCACCGCCGAGCGGTCGTTCCAGAAGTGGGGCATGTGGGCGGTCTTCTTCGGCCGGTTCGTCGCCCTCCTGCGCATCTTCGCGGGCCCCCTCGCGGGCGTCCTGCGGATGCCGTACTGGAAGTTCCTGATCGCCAACGTCTTCGGCGGCATCCTCTGGGCGGGCGGCACGACCGCCGTCATCTACTACGTGGGAGTGGTCGCCGAGTCCTGGCTGAAGCGCTTCTCGTGGCTGGGCCTGGTGGCGGCGGTACTGATCGGCGTGACCTCGATGCTGATCATCAAGCGCAAGGCCAAGAAGGCGCAGCCCGCACAGCCGGAACCGGAGCCGGTGGGCGCCGCGGACTGAGACGAGCCGCTTCCGGCGCGGGGAGCCGCGCGACCGGGACCAGCCACGCGTCCCCGGACCAGGCACGGCCTTCAGGCCCGGTGCGCGTCCTCAAGCCCGGTGCGCGTCCTGGTGCGCCTTCGCCAGCTCCGCGTACATGGTCCCGTTGAGCGTCACGCCCTGACGCTCCTCCTCCGTCAGCTCACGCTTGACCTTCGCCGGCACCCCGGCCACGAGCGACCCGGGCGGGACCTGCATCCCCTGGGGCACCAGCGCCTGGGCGGCCACCAGGGAACCCGCGCCGATCACCGCGCCGTTCAGCACGGTCGCCCCCATCCCGATGAGGCAGTCGTCCCCGACGGTCGCCCCGTGCACGACGGCGTTGTGACCGACCGACACCCGTTCACCGATGGTCACGGGGAACCCGGGGTCGGCGTGCAACGTGCAGTTGTCCTGGATGTTCGACCGGGCCCCGACCGAGATCCGCTCGACGTCACCGCGCACCACCGCGCCGTACCAGACGCTGGCGCCCGCCTCCAGGGTCACGTCCCCGATCACCGAGGACGTCGGCGCCACGAACGCCTCCCCGTCGATCTTCGGCTCTCTGCCGCCGATGCCCTTGATCAGCGCCTGGTGCGTCATCACGTCTCCCGTCGTCCGCGGTACACAGGAACGCTACCGCCACCCGGTAGGGCGAAGATCACAGGCCCAGCACCTCATGGCGGCGCCGAAGGGTCAGTACGGTGAGCCCGTGCCGAAGCGCAAGAACACGTTCTCATCCTGGCGACGCCGACTGGCGCAGCGCGCCGTCCACGTGGGCTGGGCCTGGGTGCAGCGCACGGGATCGGTGACCGCCGAGCGACCCGGCCGCTTCCGCTTCGGCTCGCTCGGCGAAGCGACCCGTCTCGCCTTCCCGCTCGGCACGGTCTTCGGAGAGCCCTGGATCCACCTCGGCTCCCACTGCATCGTCGGCGAGCAGGTGACGCTCACGGCCGGTCTCATGCCCGACCTCGACCTCGGCCCGGAACCGATCCTGCGGATAGGGGACGGTGTCGTGCTGGGTCGCGGCAGCCATGTCATCGCCGACACGACGGTCACCATCGGCAGCGACTGCTACTTCGGCCCGTACGTCTACGTCACGTCCACCAACCACTCCTACGACGATCCGCACGAGCCCATCGGCAAGCAGTGGCCGCGGATGGAGCCCGTCGAGATCGGCCCGGGGTGCTGGATCGGCACCGGGGCGGTGATCCTGCCGGGCGCGCGGATCGGTCGGAACGTCGTGGTCGCGGCCGGCGCGGTGGTCCGGGGCGCGGTGCCCGACCACGCCGTGGTGGCGGGGGCGCCCGCGCGGGTCGTACGGCGCTGGACGCCCGACGACGGCTGGCAGCCGCCGCTGCGGACGCCGGCCCCCGTGCCGATCCCCGACGGGGTCACTCCCGAGCAGCTCCAGGCCCTGGCCGGGCTGGACGAGGAGACGGCGGCGAAGCTGGCCGAGCTGGACGAGGACGTGGACGCCCGTCTGGCCCGGCCGACCGCCGAGTCCTGAGTGGGCCGGCCGCCGAGCTTTGACGGTGGCCAGGGCGGAGAGTGCTGTCCCGGGACGCCTCGCAGTACAGTTCCGTGCACGATCGGGTGCACCTCACCGTAGTGCAGTGAGTTGAACTCTGCGCTCCAGAACATCGGCCTCACCTCGTGGATGGAATGTGTCGGACCTCGACCTGCTGACCCAGTCCCTGGCGCGGAACGTCAAGCGCTGGCGTGCCGAGCGCGGCTTCACCCTGGACACGCTGGCCGCCCGTGCCGGGGTCAGTCGCGGCATGCTCATCCAGATCGAGCAGGCCCGAACGAACCCGAGCCTCGGTACCGTGGTCAAGATCGGTGACGCGCTCGGGGTCAGCATCACGACCCTCCTCGACTACGAGCAGGGCCCGAAGGTGCGCGTCGTCCCGCCCGAGCAGGTGGTCAGGCTGTGGCACACCGAGGCGGGCAGCTACAGCAGGCTCCTCGCGGGCACCGAGGCGCCCGGCCCACTGGAGATGTGGGAGTGGAAGCTGATGCCGGGCGAGGGCAGTGGATCCGACCCCCACCCCGGCGGCACGGTCGAGATCGCGCACGTCACGGCCGGTGAACTGACCCTGACCGTCGAGGGCGTGCCGTACCGCGTCCCGGCCGGTTCCAGCGTCACCTTCGAGGCCAACGCCCCGCACACCTACGCCAATCAGGGCGACGTCCCGATGGAGATGACCTTGACCGTGTCGGTCCCGCTCGTGCACTGAGACGGCCGGTCCACGGCCCGGTCCGGGCTGTTAGCGTGCGCTCATGGACGCACCCATCGGTCACTTCGACAACCCCCTGCCCGCGCCCGGCTGCCTCGACGAACTCACCCTTCCGGTGGCCGACGCCGTTCGCCACTGGCAGGGCAGCGTCCCCGCCGACCAGATCGTCTACGTCGATACCGATCCGCAGTGGGCCGACACCGCCGTGTTCGTGGAGCACTACGGACAGGACCTGCTCGACCGGTCCGCGAACTGCGTGGTCGTCGCGGGCAAGCGCGGTGGCGGCACGACGCTGGCCGCGTGCGTCGTGCTGTCCACCACGCGCGTCGACGTCAACGGTGTCGTGCGCCGGCAACTGGGCGCCCGCAAGGCGTCGTTCGCCTCGATGGACACGGCGACCGGCGAGACGGGCATGGAGTACGGCGGCATCACCCCGATCGGGCTGCCCGCCGGGTGGCCCGTGCTGGTCGACTCCGCCGTCGTCGACCTGCCGTACGTCCTGGTCGGCAGCGGGCGCAGGCGCGGCAAGCTGCTCGTGCCGGGCAAGGCGTTCGCCGAGTTGCCCGGGGCGGTCGTTCTGGAGGGGCTCGGCGTCGCGGTCTGACGTCTCACGCCGCCGTGTGGTGGGCGAGCGTCAGGTGCGGATCGGCCTCGCCCGGCACCGGCGCCGGATCGGCGTGGACCAGCGCCGCGGTGAGCCGGGGCACGGCGTGCAGCAAAGCGTGTTCGGCGTCCACCGCGATGGCGTGCGCCTCGCGCACCGTCGCCTCGCCGTCCACGACGATGGCCACCTCGGCGCGCAACCGGTGCCCGATCCAGCGCAGCCGCAACTCGCCGATCTCCCGCACGCCCTCGACCTCCCGCAGCGCCTCCTCGGCGCGGTCCACGAGGGCCGGATCCACGGCGTCCATCACCCGCCGGAACACCTCCCGCGCCGCGTCCCGCAGCACCAGAGTGATCGCTGCGGTGATCGCCAACCCCACGATCGGGTCCGCGAGTTGCCACCCCAGCGCGGCACCGCCCGCGCTCACCAGAACGGCAAGTGAAGTGAATCCGTCCGTACGGGCGTGCAGGCCGTCCGCGACGAGCGCGGCCGAGCCGATCGCACGGCCGACCCGGATCCGGTAGCGGGCCACCCACTCGTTGCCCGCGAACCCCACGAGCGAGGCCACCGCCACGGCCGGGATCTGCTCCACGGGCCGCGGGTCGAGAAGGCGGTCGACCGCCGTCCACCCGGCGAAGGCCGCCGACGCGGCGATCGTCAGCACGATGACGATGCCCGCGAGGTCCTCGGCTCGCCCGTAGCCGTAGGTGAAGCGGCGCGTCGCCGCGCGCCGGCCCAGCAGGAAGGCGATTCCCAGCGGTACGGCCGTCAGCGCGTCCGCGGTGTTGTGCACCGTGTCGCCGAGCAGCGCCACCGACCCGGAGGCGACCACGACGACCGCCTGGGCCAGTGCCGTCGCGCCGAGCACGGCGAGGGAGACCCACAGCGCACGCATGCCGCGAGCCGAGGCCTCAAGGGCGGAGTCGAGCTTGTCGGCCGTCTCGTGGGAGTGGGGTTTGAGGAGGTGGGCGAGTCGGTGGCGGAGGCCGGTGGGGGAGGGGCCGTGGGGGTGGGGGTGGAGGTGCGGATGCCGGTGGGGGTGCTGGTGGGGATGGGGATCGCCGAGACGGTGGCCGTGGCCGTGGCCCTGTCCGTGGCCGTCTCCGTGCTCGTGTCCGCTTGTGTGCGGGTGGCCGTGGCTGTGGCCGTGGGGCTGCCCCTGCCCCTGCCCGTGATCACGTGTGTGCCCGTGCCCATGGCGGTGCGCTTCGTCGTGCCGCTCGCTCACGCCGTCCCCTTCCGGTCCGTGCGGGTGGAGAGTGGACGAGTGGCCGCCCACGACGCCATTATGTGCGTATGAGCGCACGCATGCACCTCTCACCTGCGCAAGATGCGCATCCGCGCAGCCCGGGCGAGGAACAGTTCGCACTCGCCGCCGAACTCCTGGCTCTGCTCGGTGACCGCACCCGCCTGACGCTGCTGCACGCCCTGACCGCAGGGGAGGCGGACGTCACGACGCTCACCGAGACCTGCGGCGCCGCCCGGCCCGCCGTCAGCCAGCACCTGGCCAGGCTGCGTCTGGCAGGGCTGGTGGACACCCGCAAGGAGGGCCGCCGGGTGATCTACTCCCTGCGCGACGGCCATCTGCGCCGCCTCGTCGACGAAGCCCTGAACGTGGCGGACCACCGGCTCAGCGACCGGCCGCCGCACGACTGAGGCAGGCCGCCACCGCGGAGACGGGCGGCCGGGACGGGTCAGAAGGCGGCGCCGCCCAGGTACTGCTCCGCGAACGCCCTGGCCGCCGCCGGGGATCCGAACATGCGGCGCAGCCGGGCCAGAGTCGTGCCCGCCCGGTACGGATCCCCGGAGGAGGTGCCGTGGTACACCTCCGACAGCCACATCGAGAACTCCTGGTAGTCCCACACACGGCCCAGGCAGGCCGCCGAGTAGCCGTCCAGTGCGGAGCCGTCGCCGTCGGTGAGGTACGCGACGAGCGCGTCGCCGAGCACGAAGGCGTCGTGCAGGGCGAGGTTCATGCCCTTGGCGGCGATCGGGGCGGTCAGGTGGGCGGCGTCGCCGGCCAGGAAGAGACGGCCGAACACCATAGGTTCGACGACGTAGTTGTGCATGTCCAGCACGCGCTTCTCGATCAGCCGCCCCTCCGTGAGCGGGGGCGCGCCGTTCGCCCCGAGCCGGTGTTGCAGCTCGGTCCAGACGCGGTCGTGCGACCAGTTCTCCGGGTCGTCGCCGGGCGGGCACTGCAGGTAGTAGCGGGTCACCTCCGCGCTGCGCGGCATGTGACCGGCGAACCCGCTCGGATGCATGCCGAACAGGACGCAGTCGGACGACGGCGGTGCCTCGGCCAGCAGCGCCAGCCACCCGATGCCGTAGTCGCTGCGAGAGACGAGCGCGCGGTCCACGGGCACCGCGGCTCGCGTCACCCCGCGTGCCCCGTCGCAGCCGGCGACGAAGTCGCAGTGCACGAGCTGCCGTTGCCCCGTCCGCGGGCAGGTGTACGACACCGAGGGGTGGTCGCTTTCGAGGTCGTGAAGTTCCACGTCCCGCACGCCGAAGCGCACGGCCCCGCCGCGCACGTCCGCGTACTCCCGCACCAGGTCCGTCACCAGCAGGGGCTGCGGATAGATCCAGTGGTGCAGCCCCGTCAGTTCGGCGTACTCGAACCGGTAGGACTCCCCGGCGAACCGGAACTCGCACTCGCTGTGCCGTTGCGCCCGCGCCACGAGATTGTCCGCGAGACCGCGCCGCTGGAGTCCCCGTACGGCCCACTCCTCGATGACCCCGGCCCGCGGCCGCTCCTCGATGAACGCACGGGTCTCGGTCTCCAGGACCAGGCAGTCGACGGACGCCGCCCGCAGGATGTTGCCGAGGGTGAGGCCGGCCGGTCCGGCGCCGACGATGACGACCGGGAATCGTTGCACGGCACCGGAGTCGGGGTGGGACGGGTTGGAGGTCACCCGAGCATTATGGAGTGGTCCGACGCGCCGAAGGCAGGCCCGGGACCGGCCCAGGCACGGGAGTGCGCCGGAAGACCGACCTCCTAGCCCAAACGCGGAATCTCGATGGCAGGACAGCGGTCCATGACCATCTCCAGGCCCGCGGCGCGGGTGCGGTCGTACGCCGCTTCGTCGATGACGCCGAGTTGGAACCAGACTGCCCCGGCTCCCTTGGCGACCGCCTCGTCGGCCACCGGACCGGCCAGGTCGCTGTTCACGAAGACGTCGACCACGTCCACGTCGAAGGGGATGTCCGCCAAGGAGGCGTAGCCCTGCTCGCCATGGACCGTCTCCGCCTTCGGATGGACGGGGACGATGCGTTTGCCGTAGCGCTGCAGCACCTGCGCGACGCCGTACGCCGCTCGCCGCTGGTTCGACGACAGCCCCACGACGGCCCAGGTGTCGCCCAGGTCGGTGAGGATCTTGCGGACCGCTGCGTCGTCGCCGTACACCGCCGGCCTCCTTGTCTCTCGTGAGTTCGCTGCCGAACCGTCGTCCTCAGCCGTCGCCCTGCTGTTGCTCCGCCGTCGCGCTCGCCCGGCATCACGCACAACGGCCGACGGCCCGCCAGGATTCCCGCCGCGCCCGGCGTGCGCGAGGGACCGTGCCGGCACTGCTGTTCGGGCGGGCGGGGGCGCAGTACCGTTCGGGCAGTCCGCACGGCAGGGGGTGGCGATGCCCGGGTACCAAAAGCTCCTCGTACACGAGGGTGGGCCGTATCGCCGTGGATGACCGGCCGAACTCCGGCAGACCCGAGTCCCGCCACGCGGCCCGGGAACCCGGCCGGATGGCTGCGAACGACCGCTTCTTTGCCTACGCTCGCTCCGTGCTGCGCATCATCGACGCCCGAACCGGCGAGACCGTCGACGCCGCGCCCGCCCGCCGAGGCCTGACCCGTGTCGAGGCACATACGGAGGGCTTCGACGTCACCGCCCTGCGGGTCCTGCTCGTCGCCGACCTGCTGGTCCGCGCCCTGGAACTCGGCGGGACGCCGGTCTGGGCGCTGCTCGACGAGGAGTCAGCGCGGGCGGACCTTCGGGCCGGTGCCGCGGCGCTGGGCGTCCGGCCCTTCGAGGACGGCCGGGACGCCGCGGCGGGACTGGGCGAGGCACAGGTCCTCCACGTCGTGAGAGAGGGCGCAGCACCCTCCGGCGGTGCCCCCGACGGCGTGCGTGTCGCCGTCGCGCCCGTCCACACGGAGGCGCTCCCCGAGGAGGCCGACCCCGCCGCCCTGCGCCTCGCGCTGCTCTCCCGGCACAGAAGCGTCCCCGTCCAGCTCGACGCGGGCACTCTCACCAGCAGCCACGACACCCTCGTACGGTGGCGCCGGGCCGTCGCCGGCTGGGCGCAGCGGCCCTCACGGCCCATCCCCGACGACGTGCGGGGCGAACTGCGCACGGCCTGGGAGGACGACCTCGACCTGCCCGGCGTCCTCGGGGTCCTGCGCCGGGTGGAGACCGCGCCGGACCTGCCGGACGGCGCCCGCTTCGAGACGTACGCCCACGCCGACCGCCTCCTCGGCCTCGACCTCGCACGCGACCTGGGGAGCCCGCGATGACCGCGCGCCTGGGCGCCGGCCCGCTACGCCGGCTCGTCGTCCTCAGACACGCCAAGTCGGCCTGGCCCGACGGTGTCGCCGACCACGAACGACCACTCGCCGCGCGCGGCCGCCGGGACGCCCCGGTCGCGGGCCGCCTCCTCGCGGCCTCCGACTGCCTGCCCGACCTCGCCGTGTGCTCCACGGCCGTACGCGCCCGGGAAACCTGGGAACTGGCCTCCGCCCAGTGGGGCACGCCACCACCCGTCCGCCTCGACCCACGGGTGTACGCCGCCGAGGTGCCCGAGCTGCTGTCGGTCGTGCACGAGGCGCCCCCCGAGGTCGAGACGCTGCTCCTGATCGGACACAACCCCGGCCTGGAGGAACTGGTCCTCGACCTCGCCGGCGACGGCCTGGACGACACCCTGGACGAGGTCCGCACCAAGTTCCCGACGTCGGCCATCGCCGTACTGGCCTGGTACGGCACCACCTGGCGAGCCCTCGCCCCCGGCACGGCACTGCTGACGGGCGTCATGGTGGCGCGGGGAAAGAAGCGGTGAGGGCCTCGCGGGCGGGTGGCTGCGGGGGCTGCGCATAGGCTGGTCGGATGCAGGACGAGTACCGCACAGTCGCCCGCGCGGGCGTGCACGAGACCGAGGTCAACCGCTCACGCTTCCTCTGCGCGCTCGCCCCGGCGGCCACCGAGCGGGAGGCCCAGGACTTCGTCGCCGCCGTGCGCAAGGAGCACGCGGACGCCACGCACAACTGCTGGGCCTACGTCATCGGGGCCGACGCCGCGGTCCAGAAGGCGAGCGACGACGGTGAACCTGGTGGCACGGCCGGCGTCCCCATGCTGCAGATGCTGCTGCGCCGTGACATGCGGTACGTCGTCGCCGTCGTCACCCGCTACTACGGCGGCGTCAAGCTCGGCGCCGGCGGGCTGATCCGGGCCTACGGCGGCGCGGTCGGCGAGGCCCTGGACACGATCGGCACCCTGACCCGCCGCCGCTTCCGCCTGGCCACGGTCACCGTCGACCACCAGCGCGCGGGAAAGATCCAGAACGACCTGAGGGCGACCGGGCGCGAGGTGCGGGACGTGCGCTACGGGGAGGCGGTGACGATCGAGATCGGCCTGCCCGACGCCGACGTCGAGGCGTTCCGGGCCTGGCTCGCGGACGCCACGGCGGGGGCGGCGGGGTTCGAGCTCGGGGGAGAGGCGTACGGGGACGTGTGACCGGGGCGCGGGTGCGGGACGGCCGGGTGCGCAGGCGCGTGGCCTTGATGGGCTGACAACGTACCTGCCCCGACGGGGCGATGAGGGGATCCTCGGCGTCTGGCCGTGGGAACATGTGGAGCGGTCGCGCCCGCGGCCGGGCCACACGGGATGCGGACGGGGGACCATGGCGAGGACGGCGCACGGCTGTCACCGAAGCACGGCGACCACCGCCGCCAACGCCCCGACGACCGCGGCCACCACACCCAGCGTCGCCCCGAACGCGGTCGCCGCGCGTGTCACGGCGGCCGGGTACGAGGCGCCGTCCCGGCGAGCCAGGTACCCGGCAGCGCCACCCACCAGGAACGCGACGACCAGTACCAGGACGCAGCCCGACATCAGCAGATACGCGAGCACAGACACAACCGATCACTCCCTCGGTCCGGACAGCATGTGACGGGCCGAATCTGACGGAGACTCTGTTCGCGCAGGTTCACCCGCGAACGGAAACGAACGTGGACGAACGACCGCACCACTCGGGGGGCTGGACCGTGATGGACCCGCAGCGCGATCCCGGGCGGCCGGCGCTCGACGCGGAACAGGCACTCGTCGAGCTGCGCGCCCGGCTCAAGAACGCGCGTTTCAAGCAGCACCTGACCATGAAGCAGGTCAAGGCTCGCAGCGGCCTGGGACGTACCGTCGTCAGCCAGGCGTTCAGCCCCTCCGCACGACCGCCGAGCGCGGCAACGGTCAGTGCGCTCGCTGACGCCCTGCGCCTCGACACCGGTCACCTGCTCCACCTGCTGGAGACAGCGACCAGCGCGGGCGCGGTCTCCGGCGGTCGCCGCCCGGACGAGCGGCCGGCTCGTCCTCCGGCGGTGTCCGATCGCGCCCGGGACATCCGTTCCTGGACCGCCAAGCGGCTCGGGGTGCATCCCGCGATCTCCGGACGCGCCCCCGGACAGACCGCTCCCGGTTTCGTCCTGCCCACCTACGTGCCCCGTCCGCACGACGACGAACTGCGCGATCACCTGGCCGAAGCCGCAACCGGCCAGGCGCAGCCGACACTCGTCGTGGTGCGCGGGCGGTCGTGCACCGGCAAGACCCGAAGCGCCTTCGAAGCCGTACAGCAGGCGGTGCCCCACGACTTCCAGCTCTGTTTTCCCGCGGACGCGGCTGGTCTGTCCGAGACGCTCGCCGCCGCGTCGGGCCCGCGTACCGTCCTCTGGCTGAACGAGGCCCAGGACTACCTGGCGGGCCCGGAAGGAGAGGCCGCGGCCGCCGCACTGCTGCGCCGCCTCGACGCAGAAGGCCCCTTCATCGTGATCGCCACCCTCTGGCCGGAACACGACGAAGCGTTCATGAGCAGGCCTCAGCCCGGCGACGAGGACTGCCACCGCAACACCCGGAAACTGCTCGCCCAGGCCCACCGCATCTACGTGCCGCCTTCGTTCGCCGACAGCCTGGACGCCGTCGGCGCGGCGGCCGGAGCCGACCCTTCTCTGGCCGCTGTCGTGGCCCTGAGGACCACGAACGTCACCCAGACCCTGGCAGCGGGACCGGATCTCGTCCAGCAGTACGAGCATCCCGTGGGGGAGAACGGCCTCTACGGCGCCGCGCTGATCAGTGCCGCGATGGACGCGAACCGACTGGGCGTCACACGGTGGCTGCCGTTGGCCTTCCTGGAAGCCGCTGCCCCTGGCTACCTGGCCGAGGAGCAGCGTGCCGCCGCCGGCTGCCAGTGGTTCGCGGACGCCTTCGCCTACGGCCGGAAATCGATCAAAGGCATCACGTCGGTGTTCCAGGACGTTCCGCGTTCATCCGGAATGGGCGCACAGCCTGGTGTGACACGGCTGGCCGACTATCTCCAGGAGCACGGCCGCCGCACCCGGGGCACGCTGAGCCCACCGGCGGAGTTCTGGTGTGCCGCCGCCGAGTACCTGCCCGATCACGCCGACCTCGCCGGTCTCGCCCATGCGGCCCAGGTGCGTCACCGCTACCGGCACGCTGCCGCCCTGTACTGCGCGGCTGCTGACGCGGGAAGCGTCGGTGCCCTGCGGTCCCTCGCGCTGTTCCGGACAGAAGCCGGTGATCAGGAGGGAGCCGAGCGTCTGTACGAGGCCGCGGCCGGCGCGGGGGACAACCGTGCCCTGCACAGGGTCGCGGAACTCCGAGTGCAGGCCGGGGACTGGGAAGGAGCCGAACAACTCGCCCGGGACTTCCCCGAGATCGCCGAGTACGTCGCTCTGTCAGCAGACCGGAAGGGGCAGCCCCGCAGGGGAGAGTGGCTTGCCCGGCAGACCCTGAAGGCAGGAGACCCGCGAGCGCTGCACGCGCTGGCACGGCAACGCGCGCAGTACGGCGACCCGAGAGACGGTGAGCGGCTCCTTGAGGAAGCCGCCGAGGCCGGGGACACCGCTGCGCTGTGCAGTCTGGCTCTGATGCGGGAGAGGGCCGGCGACAAGCGGGGAGCGGAGCGGCTCGCCCGGCAGGCCGCACAGGCCGGAGTCGTCGGCGCGCTGCTCCAACTGGCCGACCGGCGACAGGCGATGGTCCTGGCCACGGGGAGCCGGAAGTCGGCAGGTGCCCTGTATCGGCTGTACAAAGAGGCTGCCGACACCGGGAGTCCCGCCGCGCTGGGCCCACTGGCACTGCTGTGCGAAGCCCTCGGCGACTCGCGGGGAGCCGAGGAACTCGCCGAACAGGCCGCGGACGCCGGATACCCCGCCGCGCTCGCCCGCATGGCCCTGACGCGGATTCGCTCCGGTGACTGGGACGACGCCGAGCCGCTCGCTCGACAGGCCGCGAAGGCCGGAGACACCGAAGCATTGCGCACACTGGCGCTGGCACGGGCACGCAGCGGCGACTCACGGGGAGCGGAGCGGCTCGCTCGACAGGCCACGGCCGACGGAGACCGCGCGGCACTGCGATTCCTGTCTCAGATACGGGAAGCAGCAGGGGACAAGCAGACGGCCGAGCGGCTCGCCCTGCAGGCCGCGGGGGCCGGTGACCGGGCGGCGCTCCACGAGCTGGCCCTGATACGAGAACGCGCCTCCGACTGGTCAGGGGCCGAGCGACTTGCCCGGCAGAGCGCACGGAGCGGTGACGGACGTACGCTGCGCGAACTGGCCAGACGGCGGGAGGAGAACGGATGCCGTGCGGAGGGCGAGCGACTGTACGGCGCTGCCGCCGAAGCCGGGGACACCGTGGCGCTCCAGATCCTCGCCCTGGCCAGAGAGCGGACCGGTGACCAGGAGGGAGCCGAGCGGCTCGCCCGGCAGGCCGCCGAAGCCGGCGACACCATGGCATGGCGGAGCCTGGTAAGGCTGCGGCAGGAAGCGGGCGACCGTGCAGGGAGTGAACGGCTGGCCCGGCTGGCAGCCGACGCCGGTGACACGTCCGCGTTGAAACATCTCTCACGGTGGTACGAGAGCCCGGCACAGAACCGGCTTCTGCGCTACGGCCTGGAGGCGGACGGAACACCGGCCGAGCCGTGGCCCTGGCCGGAACCCCGGAGTCGACCGGGCGGCCTCCCACCGGCCGACGGCACAACGGGTCCTCCGGACCGGGTCGGTCCCGGCGGTGCGTGACGGCGACTTCGCGTTCGGCGCCGTACGTGACTTGTCGGACATGACCCGAATCCTTCGTGGACATCCATGGACGGCCACGTCGATGCCGGTGGCAGACTGAGGCCCGTGAGGAGTCAGGTGCCGGCGGGCGTTAGCGTGGTCGGTGCTGACGACGAGGGCCGTGGACGACGAGGGCCGTGCTGGTCCGGTGCCGGGTCCAGGGGCGGAGTGAGGGCAATCATGCGGGTCGGAGCGGCGTCTTGAGAATTCTGCACACGTCCGACTGGCATCTCGGCCGTGCCTTCCACCGCGTAGGCATGCTCGGCGCCCAGGCCGAGTTCATCCGTCACCTCGTCACGACCGTGCGTGAGCGCGGCGTCGACGCGGTCGTCGTGTCGGGAGACGTGTACGACCGCGCGGTGCCGCCGCTCGCCGCGGTCGAGCTGTTCGACGACGCACTGCACCGGCTCGCCGACCTCGGTGTGCCGACCGTGATGATCTCCGGGAACCACGACTCGGCGCGTCGGCTCGGCGTCGGGGCGGGGCTGATCGGCCGTGCGGGCATCCATCTGCGGACCGACCCGTCGGCGTGCGGTACGCCGGTCGTGCTCCGGGACGACTTCGGCGATGTCGCCTTCTACGGACTGCCGTATCTCGAACCCGCCCTGGTGAAGGACGAGTTCGGCGTGGACAGGTCCGGACACGAGGGCGTGCTCTCGGCGGCCATGGACCGCGTGCGCGCCGATCTCGCCGCACGCGCGCGTGGCACGCGGTCGGTCGTCCTCGCGCACGCCTTCGTCACCGGGGGAGAGGCCAGCGACAGCGAGCGGGACATCACCGTCGGAGGCGTGGCCGCCGTGCCGGCCGGCGTCTTCGACGGCGTCGACTACGTGGCGCTGGGCCATCTCCACGGCTGCCAGACCATCACCGAGCGCGTCCGCTACTCGGGCTCGCCGCTGCCGTACTCCTTCTCCGAGGCCGACCACCGCAAGAGCATGTGGCTCGTCGACCTGGCCGCCGACGGCGCGGTCACCGCCGAGCGACTCGACTGCCCGGTACCTCGGGCCCTGGCCAGGATCCGGGGCAGGCTGGAGGACCTGCTCGCCGACCCGGGGCTCGCGCGGCACGAGGAGGCATGGGTGGAGGCGACGCTGACGGACCCGGTGCGCCCGGCGGACCCCATGGCCCGCCTCAGTGAACGCTTCCCGCACACGCTCAGCCTGGTCTTCGCCCCGGAGCGGGCCCCCGACGACCCCGGTGTGTCCTATGCGCGCCGGCTCGCGGACCGCAGCGACCAGGAGATCGCGGAGGACTTCGTGACGCATGTGCGAGGGGCCGGTCCCGACGAGCACGAGCAGGTCGTGCTGCGGGACGCGTTCGACGCCGTGCGGGCCGACGAGGCCGTGCGGGAGGTGGCGCGGTGAGGCTCCACCGCCTCGACATCACGGCGTTCGGGCCCTTCGGCGGCTCGCAGACCGTCGACTTCGACGCGTTGTCGACGGCTGGGCTCTTCCTGCTGCACGGCCCCACCGGCGCGGGCAAGACATCCGTCCTGGACGCCGTCTGCTACGCGCTCTACGGCTCCGTACCGGGCGCCCGGCACAGCGGCCACGGCGGCATGAACCTGCGCAGCGACCACGCCGCGTCCGGCACGCGCACCGAGGTCCGCCTCGAACTCACCGTCGCCGGGCGCCGGTTGGAGGTCACCCGGCAACCGCCCTGGGAGCGACCCAAGAAGCGTGGTTCCGGCACGACGCTCGACAAGGCGCAGAGCTGGCTGCGGGAGTACGACCGGCAGGCCGGGACCTGGAAGGACCTCAGCCGCTCGCACCAGGAGATCGGCGAGGAGATCACCCAACTGCTCGGCATGAGCCGCGAGCAGTTCTGCCAGGTCGTACTGCTGCCGCAGGGGGACTTCGCCCGATTCCTGCGCGCCGACGCCGAGGCCCGTGGCAAGCTGCTGGGCCGCCTCTTCGACACCCGGCGTTTCGCCGAGGTGGAGAAGCGCCTCGCCGAACGCCGACGGGCCGCCGAGAACCAGGTGCGCGACGGCGACGCCGGGCTGCTGGCCGACGCCCACCGGATGCAGCAGGCGGCGGGCGACGCCATGCCGCTGCCCGACCTCGCTCCGGGTGAGCCGGGCCTGGCCGAAGCCGTCCTCGGCGCCGCCGCGATCGCCCGCAGCACCGCCCGCGAGCAGCTGACCGTCGCCCAGTGCCGTCTCACGGCCGCCGAGTCCGCCCACGCCACCGCCGAGCGCGCCCTCACCGACGTACGTGAACTGGCCCGGCTCCAGGAGCGGTTCGGTGAGGCGCGGCAGCGGGCCCGTCGGCTGGAGGAGCGGGCCGACGCCCACCGCGAGGCTCAGACCCGCATGGGGCGCGCCCGCAAGGCCGAGACGGTGGCTCCGGCCCTGGAGCTGAGGGAGGCCGCCGAGGCCGACCACCGGCGGGCGGCCGGCGCACAGGCACGCACGCGTGCACTGCTCGCGGAGGCGTTCGGGGCCGGAGCGGCAGCCGACGTACGGCGTGACGGCCCGGCCGGGGCCGGACAGGACGGCTCCCGGGCGCTGAACGGCTTCGCCGACGCCGATGCCACCGGGCTCGCCGCCGCCGCGCGTCGGATCACCGAGGAACTCGGTGGACTGGAGTCGGCCCGCCGAGGTGAGCGCAGGCTGGCCGAACTCGTCGCGGAACGCGTGGATCTGGACCGCCAGGAGCGGGCGGACCTCGACATCCTCGTGGACACCGAGACCTGGCTCGCCGGATGGGAGGCGACCCGCGCCGGGCTGCAGGCGCGTATCGAGTCCGCGCAGGAGGCCGCGAACCGCGCCGACCAGCTGGCCGTACAGCGCGAACCCGCGCGGCAGCGCCTGGCCGCCGCCCGGCTGCGCGACCAGCTGGCAGGCGACACCGAGGAGGCCGCCGAACGGGCCGCCCGCGCCCACGACCGGGCACTGCAGGCAAAGGCGCACTGGCTGGACGTCAGGGAACAGCGCCTCAACGGCATCGCCGCCGAACTCGCCGCGCAGTTGGAGGACGGCGCGCCCTGTGCCGTCTGCGGTGCCACCGAGCACCCCGCACCCGCCGGCAAGGACGCCGGACACGTCGACCGGGAGGCGGAGGAGCGGGCGCTGACCGCCTACCAGCAGGCCGAGGAACGGCACGCCGAGGACGAACGGCGCCTGGGCGTCGTACGGGAAGCCCTGGCGGCCGCCGCCGCCGAAGCCGGCGACCTGCCGACGGACCGACTCGCCGAGACGGCGGACGAGCTGGAGCAGCTCTACGAGCGGGCCCGCAGGGACGCCTCCACGCTGCACTCGGCCCACGAGGAACTGCGGCAGGCCGAGTCCGAACACGAGCAGCGCACCGCCGCCCACCAGCAGGCGCAGGTGCGGGCCGCGGCCCGGGTCGGCCGGCGCGAGCGGCTGGAGCGCGAGACGGCCGCCCTGGAGGCGGAGTTGGCCCAGGCCCGCGGCGTCGCCGACAGCGTGGCCGCGCGGGCCCGGCAGCTGGAGAGGCAGGTCGCGCTGCTGACCGAGGCCGCCGACGCGGCACGCGAGGCCGAGGACACCGCGCAGCGGCTCAAGGACGCCGACGCCCGCCTCGCCGACGCGGCGTTCCGTGCGGGCTTCGACACCCCGCAGGCCGCGGCCGCAGCCATCCTGGACGACGCCGCGCACCGCGAGCTGCAACGGCGGCTCGACGCCTGGCAGTTCGAGGAGGCAGCCGTTCGCGCCGTGCTCGCCGAGCCCGACGCCGCGGCCGCCGCCCAACAGCCCCCCGCCGACCTCGCGTCCGCCGAGCGGGAGGCCACCGCGGCGGCGCAGCGGGTCCGCGATGCCGCCTCCGGACGTGACGCGGCCGTGAGGCGCTGCGCCGAACTCGACCGACTGTCCGCCCGAGCCGCCGCGGCCGTGCGCCGACTCGGCCCGCTGCGCGAGGAGTACGACCGCGTGGCGCGTCTCGCGGCACTCACCGCCGGCACCTCGGCGGACAACGAACGCAAGATGCGCCTGGAGTCCTACGTGCTGGCGGCCCGCCTCGAACAGGTCGCCGCCGCCGCGACCGTACGCCTGCAGCGCATGTCGTCCGGCCGCTACACCCTCGTCCACTCCGACGACCGGGCCGGTCGCGGCCGCAGCGGCCTCGGGCTGCACGTCATCGACGCCTGGACCGGACGGGAGCGGGACACCGCGACGCTGTCCGGCGGCGAGACCTTCTTCGCGTCCCTCGCCCTCGCCCTCGGCCTCGCGGACGTCGTCACCGACGAGGCCGGCGGGGTTCGCCTCGACACCCTCTTCATCGACGAGGGCTTCGGCAGCCTCGACGACCAGACCCTCGACGAGGTCCTCGACGTCCTCGACTCACTGCGGGAGCGGGACCGCAGCGTGGGGATCGTGAGCCATGTCGCCGATCTGCGGCGGCGTGTTCACGCGCAGTTGGAAGTGGTCAAGGGCAGATCGGGGTCGGTGCTGCGGCAGCGCGGTCACTGACCCAGGGGGCGCCGGGGCAGCGGTGAGGAATAGACGACGCTCGTGGTCACCGAGCCGAGCGTGCTGATCTTGCCGGACACCTCCTCCAGGTGCCGCATGGAGCGGGCCGCGACCTTGATGACGAAGCAGTCGTCACCGGTGACGTGATGGGCCTCAAGGATCTGCGGCGTGGCGGCGACCAGGTCATGGAAGGGCTTGTAGTTGCCGTTCGGGTACCGCAGGCGCACGAACGCCAGGATCGGCAGGCCCAGCCGCTCGGGGTCCACCACGGCCGCGTACCCCTGGATGACGCCCGCCTCCTCCAGGCGTCGTACCCGCTCGGTCACCGCGCTCGCGGACATGGAGACGGCACGGGCCAGCTCGGCGAAACTGGCACGGCCCTCGCGCTGGAGGACGTCGAGGATGCGCCAGTCGGTGGCGTCCGGGGAAAACGCGGTCATGGGCGATGAATAGCAGGGGAATCGCCGGCCGATCAAGAAGAGTGCCGGGGATCTCTCCTTCATGAGGGCGGATCATCAGCCATAGATTTCTGGGTATGACGACTGCTTCCACTGCCCCCACTGCCACCAACCCCGTGCTGCGCGTGGCCCCCGCCGCCCCCGCCGAGGCCGCCGCCCACTTCCGGGCGAGTCTCGCCTTCCACGCCGACGTGTCCGACGTCGCCGCCGCCCTCGCCGCGGACGGCGACCCCGGCTTCGTCCTCGTGGACTCCCGGTCCACCGAGTCCTGGGACCAGGGCCACATCCCGGGCGCCGTCCACCTTCCCACCGCACTCGTCCCCGAACAGGCCGGGCACCTGCTCGACCGTTCCGTGCCGGTCGTGACGTACTGCTGGGGCCCCGGCTGCAACGGTGCCACCCGTGCCGCGCTCGCCCTCGCCGAACTCGGCTACCAGGTCAAGGAGATGCTCGGCGGCTTCGAGTACTGGGTGCGCGAGGGCTTCGAGTTCGAGACCTGGGAGGGGCGCGAGCGCCGCCCCGCAGACCCCCTCACGGCGCCGTGGGGGGCGCGCGACTGCGGTTGCTGAGTCACCGGCCGAGCACGGCGAACAGGTGGGTCGGCCATGCGTGTAGGTTCTGCTGCCATGGTGAGATACGCGGATCCCGGCGTGGTGGAGTGGGTCGAGTCCGGCGGCGGCCCCCTGATAGCGGTGCCGGAGACGGTACTGCCGTTCTGGGCGGGAGCCGACGGCGACGAGACGGTCTCGGACTACGACCGGGCCTGCGAGATCGACGGGGCGGTCGGACTCCTGCCCGTGGGGGACAGCGCGGCACTCGTCCTCGGCGACGAGCCCGCCTCGACCTCGTACCTGCCCGAGCACGGCGTCTTCGTACGCTGGTGCGCCGCGGACTGCGAGAAGGAACTGCTGGCCCGCGTCCCGGCGGCACTCGCGACGGCCGTCTGGGAGCGCGAGGTGCGCTGGACCGTCCCGGGGACGGTGCTCCTGTTCGACCCGGCCTGGCCGGGACGTGAGACGGAACGCACCGAACATCTGCGGGTGGCCCTGGAGCCGGGGGCGTACACGGTCCGCGCCGCCCGCGTGCAGCCCGGGCCGGAGACCTGGCTGGGGCTCGTGCAACTGCGGCGGTTGCCGGACTGACGGGGCGGGACGCGCGCGAGGCGTGACCGAGCCGTGCCGCCTGCGTGAAAACCGGATGCGCCGGGCCAGGCCGTTCCGCATCATGATCTGCCATGCCCCGACTTCCCCACCCCGCCCCCGAAGAACTGCGCCGCGACCCGCTTCCGCTGCGCGGCCGGACCGCCCTGGTGACCGGAGCCAGCAGACGCGGCGGCATCGGTCATGCCGTGGCCCGGCGGCTCGCCGCGTACGGGGCGAGCGTCTATCTGCACCACCATGTGCCGCACGACGCCGCCATGCCCTGGGGAGCCGACGAGCCCGAGGACGTCGCCGCCTCCGTGCGTGCGGCGCTCGGCGACCCGAGCGCGCGGGTCCTCGCGGGCCCGGGCGACCTCTCCGACCCGGCCGCGCCCGCCGAACTGGTCACCACGGCGGCGACGGCACTCGGCGGGCGGCTCGACATCCTGATCGCCAACCACGCGCAGAGCGGCTTCGACGGCACCCTCGACACGATCGACGCCGCGATGCTCGACACCCACTGGGCCGTCGACACCCGCTCGGTGCTGCTTCTCGTCCAGGCCCATGCCCGGCTGAGGCCGGCCGGTCCCGGCGGGCGGGTGGTGATGATGACGTCCGGCCAGGACATCGCAGGCGGCATGCCGGGTGAGATCGCCTACGCCCTCCAGAAGGGCGCCCTCGCATCGATCACCCGCTCGCTGTCGACCACGCTCGCCGAGCGGGGGATCACGGTGAACACCGTCAACCCCGGGCCCGTCGACACGGGCTACCTGACCGGCGAGGCGTACGACGCGGTGGCGGCCGCCTTCCCGGCCGGCCGCTGGGGCATGCCCGACGACCCGGCCCGCCTCATCGCGTGGCTCGCGACGGACGAGGCGGGCTGGATCACGGGCGAGGTCATCAACTCCGAAGGAGGCTTCCGGCGTTGATCACAGGGCGGCCAGTTCGTCCACCAGGTCGTCCAGGCCCAGGGAACCCTGCGACAGCGCCGCCATGTGCCAGGCCTTGAGGTCGAAGGCGGCGCCGTGCCGCTCACGCGCCTTCTCGCGGCCCAGCAGCCACGCCCGCTCGCCGAGCTTGTAGCCGATGGCCTGGCCCGGAATCGTCAGGTACCGGGTCAGCTCGCTCTCGACGAAGTCCGCCGGACGGCTGCTGTGCGCGCCGAAGAACTCCTGCGCCAGCTCCGGGGTCCACCGCTCGCCCGGGTGGAACGGCGAGTCGGCCGGGATCTCCAGCTCCAGGTGCATGCCGATGTCGACGATGACCCGGGCGGCCCGCATCATCTGCGCGTCCAGGTAGCCGAGCCGATGCTCCGGGTCGGTGAGGAAGCCGAGCTCGTCCATCAGCCGCTCCGCGTACAGAGCCCATCCCTCGGCGTTGGCGCTGACCATGCCGATCGTGGCCTGGTAGCGGGAGAGGTTCCCGGCGACGTACGTCCACTGCGCGAGCTGGAGGTGGTGGCCCGGCACGCCCTCGTGGTACCAGGTCGAGACCAGGTCGTAGACCGGGAAGCGGGTCTGGCCCATGGTCGGCAGCCAGGTGCGGCCCGGACGCGAGAAGTCCTCCGACGGCTGGGTGTAGTACGGGGCCGCCGCACCGCCGGGCGGAGCGATGCACGACTCCACCTTCCGTACCGGCTCGGCGAGTTCGAAGTGCGTGCCGTCCAGCTTCTCGATCGCCTCGTCCATCAGGCCCTGGAGCCACTCGCGGACCTCGTCGACGCCCTCGATGTGCCGACCGTGCTCGTCGAGGTGCGCCAGCGCCACCCACGGCGTCGCGGCGCCGGGAAGGATCTTCTCGGCCTCCTTCTTCATCTCGCCGAGCAGCCGGTGGTACTCGGACCAGCCGTAGGCGTACGCCTCGTCGAGGTCGAGGTCCGTGCCGTTGAAGTAGCGGGTCCAACGGGCGTAGCGCTCGCGGCCCACGACGTTCGACGCGCCCTCCACCGCCGGCACGTACACCTCGCGCATCCAGTCCCGCAGCTCCACCACGGCGGCCGTCGCCGCGCGCGCGGCCTCGTCCAGCTCCGTGCGCAGCGCCTCGGGACCGGCCGCCGCGAAGTCCTCGAACCAGCCGCGCCCCTCGCCGGTGTCCGCCCACTCGGTGAGCTGCCCGACGAAGGTGGTGGTGGGACGCGGGGCCGCGTACAGCTTGCGCTCCAGGCCCAGTTCCAGCGACGCGCGGAAGCCCGCGTACGCGGCCGGCACCGCGCGCAGCCGCTCGGCGATCGCCGCCCAGTCCTCGTCGGTCTCGCTCGGCGTGACCGTGAAGACCTCGCGCACCGAATGCGCGGGCGTGGCCATGTTGCCCACCGAGCGCAGGCCCTCGTCGGCCTCGTGCACGGCGAGTTCCGCCGTCAGCCGCTCGCGCAGCAGACGCGCGCACCGGCGTTCGATGTCACTGTCCGCGCCGGGGCGGCGCTCGGCCTCCTCAAGCCGTGCGAGGGTGGCCCGCTGGAGTTCCGCGAGCGCCTCCTGGCCCGCGGGCGAGAGGTCGGGGAGCTTGCTGGAACTCTCCTTCACACCGAGGTACGTACCGGTGACCGGGTCGAGGGCGATGAGCTCGTCGACATACGCGTCGGCGACCTCGCGGGGCAGCGGAGTCTTGGTCTCAGACATGCCGCCCATCCTCATACGGCGAGCGGTGCCGCGTCAGCCCGGATTCCCCGCGCGCAGCCCCTGTCAGCCCGATTTCGCTGAGGGCGTGGTTCCCGCCGGGCCGGGCGGGAGCAGCGGCCCGCAGTCCCACTGCTGGAAGATCAACCGGGTCTCCACCCGCGCCACTTCCCGCCGGGAAGTGAACTCGTCGAGCACCAGCCGCTGCAGATCCGCCATGTCCGCCACCGCGACATGGACGAGATAGTCGTCCGGCCCGGTCAGGTGGAAGACGGTACGGGACTCCGCGAGCGCCCGGATGCGGTCCACGAACGGCCCCACCAGTTCCCGTCGATGCGGCCTGACCTGCACCGAGAGCAGAGCCTCCAGCCCTCGGCCCAGCTTGGCGGGGTCCAGCCGGAGCTGATGGCCCAGGATCACGCCCGAGCGGCGCAGCCGCGTCACCCGGTCCAGACATGTCGACGGTGCGACCCCGACCTGCGCCGCGAGGTCGCGGTACGTGGTCCGGGCGTCGTTCTGCAGGAGCCGCAGCAGATGCAGATCGACCGGGTCCAGTACGACGGATTCGGCCATGGCCCGAACGTAACACGGCATCCGCCCCGCACGACCCGCCCGATGTTCACTCTTCCGCCCATGGATCCCGCGAGCAGAGAGGCATACGACGGCATGCACGGGTATGACGACGTACGTACCGCCCCGAGAGCACTCGCCACCGAGGCCGTGCACGCCGGCCGCGACGACCTGGCACGGAAGGGCCTGCACGCCCCGCCGATCGACCTGTCGACCACCTACCCGTCGTACGACAGCCGAGGTGAGGCGGCCCGCATCGACGCGTTCGCCACCACCGGCGCCGAGCCGGACGGCCCGCCCGTCTACGGCCGCCTCGGCAACCCGACCGTCGCCCGGTTCGAGACCGCCCTGGCCCGTCTGGAGGGCACTCAGGCGGCGGTCGCCTTCGCCAGCGGTATGGCGGCACTGAGCGCGGTACTCCTGGTACGGGCGTCGATGGGCCTGCGCCACGTCGTCGCCGTACGCCCCCTGTACGGCTGCAGCGATCACCTGCTGACCGCCGGACTGCTGGGGACGGAGGTCACCTGGACCGACCCGGCCGGGATCGCGGAGGCGCTGCGTCCGGACACCGGTCTGGTGATGGTCGAGTCCCCCGCCAACCCCACGCTCGCCGAAGTGGATCTGCAGGCGGTGGCCCATGCCTGCGGCTCGGTCCCGCTGCTCGTGGACAACACCTTCGCCACGCCCGTGCTCCAGCGCCCCGCGGAACGGGGCGCCCGGCTCGTGCTGCACAGCGCGACCAAGTACCTCGGCGGGCACGGCGACGTACTGGCGGGCGTGGTCGCCTGCGACGAGGAGTTCGCCGCACGGCTGCGGCAGATACGATTCGCCACCGGCGGCGTCCTGCACCCGCTCGCCGGCTATCTGCTGCTGCGGGGTCTGTCCACCCTGCCGGTGCGGGTCCGGGCCGCTTCGGCGACCGCCGCGGAACTCGCCCGCAGGCTCGCGGCCGACCCGCGCGTCGCCCGCGTCCACTACCCGCGCATCGGTGGCGCGATGGTCGCGTTCGAGGTGCACGGCGACCCGCACGACGTCATCGCCGGGGTCCGTCTGATCACCCCCGCCGTGAGCCTGGGCAGCGTCGACACCCTCATCCAGCACCCGGCGTCCATCAGCCACCGCATCGTCGACGAGACCGACCGCCGCGGCGCCGGAGTGAGCGACCGGCTGCTGCGGATGTCGGTGGGCCTGGAGGACGTCGACGACCTGTGGACGGACCTGGACGAGGCGCTCGGCGGGCGGGGGGAGCCGACGGCCGGGGTCGGCATCCGGGAGACCGTGCCGAGCCTGTGACCGGCAGGCGGGCCCGGGTGTGCCGCGCGGGGGGCGGGCGCACACCGCGGCCCCCCGCGCACCCGCCGCCGACCGGTTCCGCCGCGCACCCGCCGCCGACCGGTTCCGCCGACCGGCCGGCGGCGAAGGGCCCCGCGGCCGCCGAACGCTCCGCTTCTCCTACGGCGCTTCGGGCCGAGCCGACCCAGCCGCGCGGGACACCCGCTCGGTGACTCCCACGGTGCCCGCCTGCTCACCCACGGGAGCACCGACCCGGGCGGTGATCACCAGCGTGCCCTCCTCGATCTGGTAGTCGAGAGGCCGGCCCAGGCCGCGCATCGCGGCGACCATTCCGGTGTTGGACGACCGCGTCACGGCATACACGCTCTCGCAGCCCGCCTCGACCGCCATCCCGATCAGCCTGCGCAGCAGTTCGCTGCCGATGCCCCGCCGCTGCCACGCGTCCTCGACGAGCAGCGCGACCTCCGTCTCGTCGCCGTCCCACAGCAGATGACCGAGGCCGACGATGCGGCCCGACGCGGTCTGCACGGCGAGCGTGCGGCCGTACCGCGGGCTGAGCAGGTGGTTCAGATAGCGGTCCGCGTCGCGGACCGGGCCGTGGTACCGCATCCCGAGCGTCCGCGTGGAGCACCGCTCGTGCATCTCCCGGGCCGCCTCCAGATCACCGGTGTCCGCGCGGCGCACGGTGATGTCGCTGCCCTCCGGCAGCGTCAGCACGTCCTGGCTGCGCGGCACCCGCGGGCCGAGCCGGGCGTCCAACTCCACCAGGGCCCGCGCCCGCGCGAACTCGGTGGGGGTGAACGGCAGATACGGCCGCTCCACCGTGATCACTCCACCTTCCGGCGCCCGCAGCCGCATCACGGTGTCCTCAAGCGCCCCTTCCACCGGCACCGGCTCCGATCCCCGGCCCCTCCCGGCCGGCGCGACGGGCAGCGAACGGATCGTGCAGCGGCCCAGCAACTGGCGCAGTGCCAGGGGAAGTTCCGAGGCGTCCAGGGCGGTACGCGTGGCCAGGCCCAGCACCCGGGTGGGCGCGTCCACCAGGTCGTGGGCGTCGGCCCGCTCGATCCAGGTGCCCGCACCGCCGGCCACCGAGACCGCACGGCTGATGTCGGCCGCCGCGAGCGCACCCGGCGTGCGGAGCAGGAACTCGTCCACCGTGCCCTCGGCCAGCGGGTGCGTCTGCAGGCTCAGGATGTCGACCCGCAGATCGGCGAGCGCCGTGCACAGCACGGCCAGCGACCCAGGTGCGTCCTGCACCGTGGTCCGCATCCGCCACAGGGCACCTTCCTCCGGCACCGTCGCCGCCTCGTCCGGCGAACGGTCCGACGGCCCGGCCCGCTCCTCGGAACGCGGCCGGGCGCCGGTATAGCCCTTCGGCGGAGCGTGCCCGTGGCGGCGTGTCCACCATGTGTGGAACCCCGCCGCCGCGACCAGCACGGCCGACGAGGCCGTCAGCAGGGCCGATCCGTCGGGCCCGTACCCGATCAGGTTCGCCCCCGCCTGGGCCACCGCCGCCGTGCAGAGCCCGGCGAGAGCGAGGGCGTGGCGCCGCCCGTGGTGTACCGGACGGCCGTCTTTCGCGCGCGTCACATCAGACATGTCTCGACTCATGCAACCACTGTGAAGGAACGGTGTTGCGTGATCACGAACGCTTTGTGACCGGGCGGTAAAGAACCTTTATGCCAGTTTTGTCCACTGTTCAAATGTGTTGCGGGCGTGACCGCCGGGGAGGCGGCCTCGTTCCGTCACGCGGCCAGCCCCTCCGTCAGCGCGCTGCGCAGGCGCCGGGCCTGGGCCACGAGCCGGGACGAGCCACGCCGGTCCGCCGTGCCGGCCAGGTGCGGCAGCTCTCCGCGTGCCCCCGTTCTCTCGGCGCACTCCGCGGCGACGGTCAGCAGATCCGCCAGCCCTCGGGTGGGAGAGGCCGCCCCGCCGGCGCCGAGATCAGCGAGCAGGACGGGCAGGGAATGCCGCAGGATTCCCCAGACGACCGCGTTCGCCCCGGTGGCCGCCGCCGTCCGCACCGACTCGACGAGCCGCGACGGCTTCACGGCCCCGCGCCGCACCAACTGCCCCAGGTCCGAGCCCAGTGCGGCCACGTCGAGCTGCCCGCGCGCCGCCAGCACCAGCAGGGCGTCCACGGCGGCCAGCCGGTCCTCCGGATGCCGCGCGCCGAGCCCGTAGGCCACGGCCAGGTGGACGGCCTCCCCGGCCTCGCCGTCGGATTCGGCCAGTTGGGGAAGTATCGCCGCGTCGCCCCGCGTGTCGTCGACGGCGACCGCCGAGATGTCGCGCAGCAGTCTGACCGCCACCAGTTCGCGCTGCTCGGGCAGCACGGCGAGCCAGTGCTGCCGCATGCCGTCGCTCCAGTGATGGCAGTACCAACGATCCCGGTACACGGTCACCGGCCGCCCCAAAGAGCCGAAGTCGGACGGGAAGTCACCCTGCAGTTCGAGGATCTCCCCGGACTCGACGAGGATGCGGTCTCCCGCTGTCCGCCGCCGGTACGACGGGATGGCGGGGCCGGCGGTCAACCACTGGGCGAGACGCGTCCCCTCTGCCGTGCCCAGCGCCGCCGCTCGCTCTGCGGCCGCCTCGGCCACCGCACGGTCGCCGCGCCGGACCCGCAGCAGTGCCTGGGCGAAGTCCGCTGCCGATATCCGGGCGCCGAGGCGCCGGTACTCGTCGAGCCGGGCCACCAGCTCCTCGGGCTCCAGGAGGCCGGTACCCCAGGTGGGCGTGGACAGCAGGAACGGCAGTGGCTCGGTGCCGATCCGGTGGGCCACCTCCCAGAGGCGGGCCTCGAAGGCTCCGGCGAGAGGACTGTGACCGCAGTCGCTGGTGACGGCACGGCGCCGGACCGCATGGCGGAGCGTGGCCGTCGTGATCTTGCCCCGCAGTGTGGCCAGCAGCAGGTCGAGGCCGTGCGCCGCGTCGATCAGACCGTGGTGCCGGGTGAAGTGGTCGTCGGCGCTGAACGGGTACTGCGATGCGCTGTCGCCCCACCAGCGCCGGGCCACGACAGGTTCCAGCGCCTCCAGCAGGGCTTCCGCGTCCCGGTATGCGTGACGCACCAGTGCGTCCAGGGCCCGCTCGAACGCCGCCACGTCACCACCCGACGCGAGCAACGCCCCGACCTCCTCGGCGAGTTCGGTGGCCGACCCGGGCGCGGGAGCCAGTCGGACCGGCTCCGGCGCCGGCGGCAGGACCTCCTCGTAGGGGGCCGGCTCCAGGCTCGCCGGGGCGGCGCCCAGGCTGCCGACCGCGCGCGCACGCAGGACGGGGATCAGCTGCTCGGCAGCCGACGCGAGTTCGTCCCGGACGTCCGAGCACTCGACCTTGCCGACATGCCGCTCGACCAGTTTCAGCGCTCGCTCCTGTACGTCGGAATCCTCGTGTCCGAATGCCAGGGCCACCGCGGGCAGCAGCTCCTCGACCGCGGACCTGTCGCGGGCGAGCACCTTGCCCAACAGGACCAACTGGGCGCGCACCAGCTTCTTCTCGGTGCGGAAGAGGACGGCACCCGACATCTCGGCCAGCTGACGGGTGGTCAGTCCACCCTCCAGGGCCAGTGACGCGAGCACCGACTGGGCGTGCCCGGCCACGACGGACGTGGCGTCGGAGGCCAGTGCCAGCCAGTCGGCGGTGTGCTCCCGCAGCTCCTCCCCGGTGAGCTCGAAGCCCTGCAGCATGCGCAGGAACACCCGGTGGTCGGCCGGCGGCCCGCCCCGCAGCAGCCGGGCCAGGCACGCGCCGACCGTGGCACGGCGGTCGAGGACTCCCTCGGCCGTGAGCCGGGCCAGCGCCTCGGTCCAGCTGCTGGGACCTTCGGCGGGCATCCAGGCCAGACGGCCGCCGATGTCGTTCGTCTCGAAGAGCGCTGCCGTCAGCGGAGCCAGGTGCGGGTCCTTGCGCAGCCGGTCCAGAACCGTGTCGCCCCGCTGCCAGACATGGCTGATGTGCTCCACCCACCCGTGCACGTAGGCCTCGGTGGTCGGCACCGGACATCCTGAGAGCCGTACCAGCCCCGCCATCAACTCGTACGGGACCCGCGCGCCGACCGGCCGTTCGGCGATCCTGTGCGCCACATCGGCGAGCCAGCCGGCAGCCCTGTCGCCCAGGACGTCGAGCAGTACGGCCGGGGGTGCGGACCACCAGCGCATGTCGGCGGCCGTGAGCCAACTCGCCACACCGGCCGCACCCGTCTGGCACGCGGCACCCGCGACATGCAGAGCGGGGTAGGCACGGCGGGACCGCTCACCCCACTGCTCCGCCCTCAGCTCCTTGCGCAGCGCCTTCAACTGCGGGAAGCACGCGCGCCGTTGGGCGTCCGTCATCCCGTCCAGCAGGCTCACCACCTCGGCCGTCCGCCCGTCCCGGACCGCGTCCATCAGCGCACTCATCACGCACCCCCGTCGACTCGTGCCATGTCCCGCTCCGCCGCGGCGACACCGCGCCGCACCATCCGCACCGCCAGCGCGTGCTTGCACGGCCCGCGCCCTCCCCGGTACTTCGCCCACCACAGACAGCTGCAGCTGAGTACACCCACCTCGTCGCGCACCCGGTGCACGTGACCGTCCTCGGCCGTCACCGTTCCCAGGGAACCGTCCAGCGTGACCGCGCCCGCCGCCACCAGGGCACGAGCCGACCGCAGCCGCGGGTTGTGACGCTCCACGCGTTCGGCGTCGTACGGCAGCTCCCGGTGGAAGTAGGCCGCCTCCGCCGTGTCGTACCCCACCCGCCCGGACGTGCCGAGCCGGACCAGCGCCGCCCGCACGCGCTCGGGCGGCAGGCCCGAGGCGGCGGCCAGGTCGGTGACGTCGACGCGGGGCTCCCACGCGAGGAGCACCGAGATCAGCTCCGCGTCCTCGGCCGCCTCGTCCGTGGCGAGCGCGTCGAGGACGCCGCCTTCGCCGGAGAACCCGCGTGAGGCGTCCGGCGACAGCGTCAGGGTCAGCCGCATGCCCGGAAGCACCGCCTCCCAGGCACTGGCCGTGGCGGCACCACCGACGGTGACCGCGGGCCCGTACACCCGCAGGGCCGAGGCATGCCGCAGGACCCGCTGGAGCGCGGTCAGCCGCTCCGGGCCGGGCAGGGACACCGCGCCGGGCACCGCGCGCGTCGTCGGCCGCAGCCCCTTGCCCGAGGGCACCACCCACCGCGCGCCCATCGAGGCGCCGCGTGCGCCACCGCGCGGAAGCGCCCGCAGGAACCGCACCGCCTCCGCGGCCGGCAACTCGGCCCGCAGGTCGAAGCCCGCGGCTATCACCTGCGCCTCCGCGAAGCCGCGCAGCCAGCGGTCGGGGAGCGGCACCTTCTTCTCCACGACCGGGCCGTCCAGCGTGGTCACCGCCAACTCCTGCGGGCCCACGCGCAGATGCAGCGGATCGTCGGAGCCGATCCGGGACAGCGCCTCGCGCAGGGGGTTGTTGACGTCGACGTTCGTCGTGCCGTGCCCCACCTCGTCGCCGTCCAGACCGGATTCCAGTACGTCCAGTCGGGCGTACACCCCGCAGCAGCCGGAGAAGGACTCGAAGCGCAGCCGGTCGCCGTTGCCCGTCACCACTGGGTCGAGGGAGGCGCGCAGCTGCCGCTGGTAGTACCGTGCGGCCGCCACGTCGGCCACCGCGAGGAGCCCGGCGGCAGCGACCTGAGGGGAGGTCAGGAACCCCGCGAAGAAGCGCGGATGGTCCTGCACACCGGTGGGCGTCGCACCCCGGGAGGTCTCCAGCCCCAGGCGCTGTCCGTCCGCTGCGGACTCCAGCGCGGAGGGTCGGCAATAGGCCACGGCCTGCAAAGATCGCGTCATGGAAAGACCGTAGAGGCGACCACTGACAATCGGCTCCGACCTGCGAAAAGACCACCTCCTTAGGGGTGTTCGCGCTGCCGTGACACCACGGCCGCGCACCGGGGGATGACGCCGGTGCGCGGCACGTCGCTCAGGCTACGGGAGTCACTGGCCGACCCGGCCCGGCTGGAGGACGCGGGTGAACAGGACCGTGCCGTCCGACTCGCGCAGGCGCACCGTCAGCTCGCCGCTGCCGCCGTCGATGTCGACCTCGCCGAAGAACTGGTAGCCGCCTGCCGGCGACACGTTCGCGGTGGTCGGTGCCTTGAGGAACACCCGCTCGGGGCCGAAGGTGCCGTCCAGTTTGTTCGCCGGGAACGCGCCCGCGTTGAGCGGACCGGAGACGAACTCCCAGAACGGCTCGAAGTCGGTGAAGGCGGCACGCGACGGCTGGTAGTGCTGGGCGGAGGTGTAGTGCACGTCGGCGGTCAGCCACACCGTGCCGGTGATCGCGCGGTGCTTGATGAAACGCAGCAGTTCGGCGATCTGCAGCTCCCGTCCCAGCGGGGCCCCCGGGTCACCCTGCGCGACGGCCTCGACGTTCGGCCTGCCGTCACCGGTGTCCGGCACCACCAGGCCCAGCGGCATGTCGGAGGCGATGACCTTCCACACCGCCCGGGAGCGGGCCAGTTCGCGCTTGAGCCACTTCAGCTGCTCGGCGCCGAGGATGCCCTGGGCGTCGGAAGGCTGGTCGCCCGGCGAGTTGGCGTTGCGGTAGGTCCGCATGTCCAGCACGAACACGTCGAGCAGCGGGCCGTGGTGGACCACGCGGTACACCCGGCCGTCGGGGCGGCGCAGGGTGGAGATAGGGAAGTACTCCGAGAACGCCTGCCGGGCGCGGGCGGCGAGGACGTCGACGTTCTTCTCGGTGTAACGGGAGTCGGTGAGGATCTCACCGGGGTACCAGTTGTTGGTCACCTCATGGTCGTCCCACTGGATGATCGAGGGCACCTGCGCGTTGAACCGCTTCAGGTTCTCGTCGAGCAGGTTGTAGCGGAAGTTGCCGCGGAACTCCGCGAGCGTCTCGGCGACCTTGGACTTCTCCTCCGTGGTGATGTTCCGCCAGGTGCTGCCGTCGGGCAGGGCGACGGAGGCCGAGATCGGGCCGTCGGCGTAGATGTTGTCGCCGCTGCAGAGGAAGAAGTCGGGGTCCAGCGCGGCCATCGCGTCGTAGATCCGGTAGCCGCCGAGGTCCGGGTTGATGCCCCAGCCCTGCCCGGCCAGGTCGCCCGACCACACGAACCGCACACCGTCCCGCCGCCGGGCCGAGGCGGTACGGAACGTGCCGGCGACAGGCGCGCCGGTGCGGCGCGGATCGTCCGGGTCGGCGAGCAGCACGCGGTAGTGGATCTGCTCGCCGGACGGCAGGCCGCGCAGCCGCGTGGTGCCGGTGAAGTCCGTGCCGGCGTCGAGCAG
The DNA here is from genome assembly GCF_053594495.1 of Streptomyces sp. NPDC001920. NCBI lineage: Bacteria > Bacillati > Actinomycetota > Actinomycetes > Kitasatosporales > Streptomycetaceae > Streptomyces > Streptomyces sp. NPDC001920. Next base: position 246,991 of record NZ_JBSFEP010000009.1, on the reverse strand, counting down.
TGGACCGTGCCATCTGCGGGCGTCGCGGAACGACTCGGTGGCGGACGTTTCGACGATCATCCGGGCCGGGCGGTCGGACCGCACCCACACGAGTCCCGAGTCGCAGGTCACGTCTCCCGTCTGCACACCCCAGCCCGCACTGGGACGCCCCGACCGGGCGAAGGCCGGTGCCGAGCCGAGGGCGGTGGGCAGGGTCAGGGCCGCCGACGCGGCGAGCGAGCCGCGCAGCACGCTGCGTCGGCCCGGGAAGGGGCGGTGTGACATGGGGGCCTCCAGGGGCGGGATCCGGCCAGTGTGCACTGCCACAACTACTGGTGCGCCGCAGCGCACACGCAAACCACAAGTGAACAACTGACCCCACCCGCAGGGGAACCGGACCGTCGAGCGGGAGGCGGGTGGACACACGTTTCCGGTCACGCCCTGCCGGCTCGGCGCGGCGGCCCCGAAGGTCGTCAGCGTGGGCGCGCGGCCGCGGCCTGCGCCATCAGCCGCACGCCGTCCCGGATGCGCTCGGGCGACAGGTGCGCGTAGCCGAGGACCAGCCGGACGTCCCCCTGCTCGCGGCCCCCGGCAGACGGGTGCGCGTAGTCCGTCAGCGCGCGCACCGCCACGCCGGCGGCCGTCACGCGCGCGACGAACCGCTCCAGCGGGCCGTACCGTTCCGGCAGCGCGGCGATGACGTGCAGTCCCGCGGCGATCCCGGTCACCTCGGCGCCCGGAAAATGCTCCTCAAGGGCGCCGACCAGGGCGTCCCGGCGTTCCCGGTACGCGCGCTGGCAGCGTCGCAGCTGCCTGTCGTAGTCACCGCGCTCCAGGAACCGCGCGAACAGCGCCTGGTCCAGCGACGGGTGACCGAGATCCATGGTCCGCTTGCGTTCGACCACGTCGTCGGCCAGTGCCTCCGGTACGAGCAGCCAGCCCAGCCGCAGCCCAGGAGCGAGGGACTTGCTGACCGAGCCGGTGTAGGCGACACGTTCCGGGTCGAGGCCCTGGAGGGCTCCGACGGGGGCGCGGTCGTACCGGAAGTCGCCGTCGTAGTCGTCCTCCAGGACGAACCCGTCGACGGTGCGCGCCCATTCGAGCAGCTCGGTACGGCGCGCGGCGGAGTAGGCGATGCCGGTGGGGAACTGGTGGGACGGCGTCGTGACGACGGAGCGGACGCCCGACGCGTACAGCGGGCCGATGGCAAGGCCGTGGCCGTCCAGTGGCAGCGGCACGGTGGTGGCCCCCGCGGCGGCGTAGAGGGCGTCGTGCTGCGGGCTTCCCGGGTTCTCCACGCCGACCTCGCGCATCCCGCGCGCGTGCAGCACGAAACCGAGCAGCGTCGTCGCCTGGGCCACGCCGGAGACCACCACGATGCGCTCCGGGTCGCCGACCACGCCCCGGCGGCGTGCGAGCAGCTCGGCCAGTGCCGTACGCAGCCGGGGCAGACCGCGCGGGTCGGGATAGCCGAGCTCGGCGTGCGGCAGCTCGGCCAGCACCCCGCGCTGCGCCGACGCCCACGCGGCACGCGGGAACAGCGACAGGTCCGGCGTCCCGGGTACGAAGTCGGCCCGGGCGCCGGTGGAGCGGGGAGCGAGGTCACGCGCGCGTGGGCGTGCGGCCCGTACGGCACCGCTCACCCAGGTCCCGGCACCGCGGCCGCTGCGCAGATAGCCCTCTGCCGTCAGCTGCTCGTACGCCTCGGTGACCAGCCCCCGCGACACGCCCAGGTCCGCGGCCAGATCCCGGCTCGACGGCAGGCGCGTGCCCGGCGCGAGCCGCCCCGAGCGGACCGCCTCACGCAGCGCCGCCTGCAGCGAACGTCCACGCGCGCGTGCGGGCGCCGAGGCGGCCGGCAGGAGCAACTCCCAGGCGGCCGAGGGGGAGGAGCCGGATGGCGCGGGCCTCTTCGGATCGCCGCCGGAAGGCGCGGTGGGCGGCTGGTCGAGCCCGGCGAGAGTGCCGCCCTGCGGCTCCGCCGGACCGGCGCCCGCCGCCCCCTGGACCGGATCTCCACCCCCCGTGTGCCCTGCAGAACCGGCGCCCACCGTCCCCCCGCCTGGATTGGTCTGCGATCGCCTCATGAAAGTGGACCTTAATCCGGACCGCCGCACTTCCTAGCGTCGCTCCCATGAACGCCACCACCACGCGCGGTGCCCTGCTCGCCGCGCTCGCCTGCATCCTCGTCGGAGGGTCCTTCACCGCCAACAGCCTGCTCGGCGACTACCCGTACGCCGGCGGCCAGTTCCTGCGCTACGCCCTCGCCTGCCTCCTGCTCGTCCCGCTGGCCGGGCGGGGCGCCCCGGCCCGGCTGCGCACGCTCGGCGCCCGCCAGTGGGGCCGCCTCGCGCTGCTGGCGGGCGTCGGCATGGTGGGCTTCAACCTGGCCGTCATCGCCGCCGAGCGCACCGCCGAACCGGCGGTCCCCGGTGTCTTCGTCGGCTGCGCGCCCGTGGTCGTGGCCGTCGTCGTTCCGCTGCTGGACGGGCGCCGGCCCCAACGCGCCGTCCTGTACGGGGCGTTGCTGGTGGCCGTCGGCGCGTTCACGGTCCAGGGCTGGGGCCGTACGGACGCCGCCGGCATCGCCTTCTCCGTGTGCGCGCTGGCCGGTGAGGTCGGTTTCGCGGTCCTCGCCGTGCCCGTCCTGCGGCCCCTGGGCCCACGCCTGCTGTCCGCCACGGTGTGCGGGGTCGCCGCCGTCGAGTCCGTGGTGGCCGGGCTGCTGCTGGACGGCACCGCGTGGCTCAGGCGCCCGGACACCACGGAGACCCTCGCGCTGCTGTGGCAGGCGGTGGTCGTGACCGTCATCGGCTTCGTCTGCTGGTACGTGGGCATGCAGCGGATCGGCGCCGAGCGTGCCACCCTCTTCTCCGGCCTCATCCCGGTCGCCGCCGCCTGTACCGCCCCGCTCGTCGGGACCGGCTCCTACGGCGCCGTCCAGGTCCTGGGCAGCGCACTGGTCGGATCGGGCGTGGTCCTCGGCTCCGGCGCGCTCCGGCGCGCCCCGCGCGGATCAGCTGCTGCCGTCGAGGATGACGCGCGCGACCAGGGCCGGGTCGTCGTTCATCGGGCAGTGGCCACAGCCGGGCAGCCTGACCAGACGGGCCCGGGGAATGATCTGCTTGGCGCGTACCCCCTGGCGGCGCAGGAGCAGTCGGTCCTTGGTGCCCCACGCCACCGTGACGGGGATTCCGGGGATGTCGTCGGTGAACTGGACGCTCCCGCCCGCCCGGAGGGTCTGGTCGAACCCCGTGGCCCCCGCCAGCGCGAGCGTCTCGGCGACCACGGCCTCGGGTGAGCGTCGGCCGGGACGGGCGTAGATGGCGCTGGTCAGAACGGTGCGGCCGGCCACGGACCGGGACAGCTGCTCCACCAGCGGCAGCGGCAGCCGCCGCGAGATGCGGCGCATGGTCAGCAGCACGCCGAAGGCGTAGCGCCGCTCGGCCGCGGACCAGAACCCGGCGGGGGAGAGGGCGGTGACGGACCGCACGAGCTTCTCGCGGGCCAGCTCCAGCGCGATCAGTCCGCCCAGCGAGTTGCCCACCACGTGCGGCCGTTCGAGCTCCATGGCCTCGCAGAAGGCGCCGAACACGGCCGTCGTCGTGGGCAGGTCGTAGGCGAGGTCGTCCGGCAGCCCCGGGGACGCGCCGAACCCCGGCAGATCCAGGGAGATCACGTCGCGCTCGGCCGCGAGTATCTCCACCACCGGGTCCCAGACCTGCCGGTGGTGACCGATGCCGTGCAGCAGGAGGAGTGGTTCACCGCTGCCCACGCGCGCGTAGTCGACGGTCACGCTCTGCGGGCCGCGGGGAGAGGGGACCTTGAAGGAGACGGTGGCGGACATGGGGGTGCTCCTCGTCTGGGACGCGCTACGGACGGCGTAGACAGCTTGTCAGCAATTGCTACCGACGGGTAGACCCGGACTGCCCCGGGCCTCGGGCGAGTGTCTGGCTCCCCACGGGTCCGAACAGCCCCGAGGTTGCGCGACGCACACCCTGGGGCGGCGATTTCGCCTGGACAGCGCCGGACACGTCGGCTGGGATGGTGCGGTGACCACCGACATCGAGACCGACGTCTTCGAAGAGCACCGTCCCGTCCTCCTGGGAGTCGCCTACCGCATGCTCGGCCGTGTCGCCGACGCGGAGGACGTCGTACAGGAGGCATGGCTGCGCTGGTCCGGCGCCGACCGGTCCGCGGTGCGCGAGCCGCGCGCCTACCTGGTGCGCGTCACGACCCGCCTCGCCATCGACCGCCTGCGCCAGATCAAGGCCAGGGGTGAGACCTACGTCGGCCCCTGGCTGCCGGAGCCGTACGTCACCGACTTCGGGGACGCGGTACCGGACACCGCGGAACGGGCCGTGCTCGCCGACTCGGTCTCGCTCGCCGTCCTCGTCGTCCTGGAGTCGCTCTCGCCCCTGGAACGCGCGGTGTTCGTCCTCAGGGAGGCCTTCGGCTACCCGTACGCGGACATCGCCGCCATGCTCGATCGCGGCGAGGCGGCCGTGCGCCAACTGGCCGGACGGGCCCGCAAACACGTCGACGAGCGGCGACCGCGCTACGAGGTCGACCCCGCCCAGCGCCGCGACCTCACCGAGCGGTTCCTGGCCGCGGCCGCGGACGGTGACATCGAGGGGCTCATGGCGCTGCTCGCCCCCGACGTCCGCCTCGTCGGCGACAGCGGCGGCAAGGCGAAGGCGCCGGTACGGGTCATGGAGTCGGCCGACAAGGTGGGCCGCTTCCTGATCGGCGCCGCCCGCAAGGGCCTGTCCGACGCGTCCTTCCGCTTCATGGAGGTCAACGGCGGCCCCGCCCTGCTGGTGCTGTCCGGTGACAAGCCCGACGCCATCTTCCAGCTGGACGTCCTCGACGGCCGCATCCAGGCCGTCTACATCATCCGCAACCCCGACAAGCTCAGGTCACTGGCGACCGCCTAGATCCCGCCGCCACGCGACGCCGCGGCGGCGGCACGCCGTGCCGTGAACGTTCCCGGCGATTGGTATTGACCAAGGGTGGGGGCCGCCCTATGGTCGCAGAGAAGTGCAACAACCTTTAATAAACAAGGGCGCTAAAAGGCCTCCGGGCCACGGCGATTGCGGAGGACAGGGTGGGGACCACGCAGCTGGAATCAGTGCCGGAACCGAAGTACTGGCACCTGAGGACCGTGCTCAGTGAGGCACTCGACTCCGAGTTCACCGTGGGCGAGATCCTGCCCAACGAGCGCGACCTCGCGGCCCGCTTCGGCGTCGCCAGGGCCACCCTCCGCCAGGCCCTGGAACAGCTCGAACTGGAAGGCAGGCTGCAGCGCCGCCGCGGTGTCGGTACGACCGTCGCGCCCCCGCGCATGGGCGTGGCTGTCGGCACCGAGCAGCACACCTGGCCGGGCGCGGCCGACGACGTCTGGCAGCCCACCGACTGCACCCAGGCGGTCGCCCCGGCGTCCGTCGTGGACGCCCTGGGGTGCGGCCGGGAGGAGCCCGTGCACACGGTGCGCCGCTCCCGGGTGACGCACGGCCAGCCCGTCGCCGCCGAACTGCTCTACGTCCCGCAGGCGTCGGTGCCCGACCTCTCCGCCATCGACGCGCCGTCCGGCGTGGCACGCGCGCGTGCCGTGTTGCGCGAGCTGCAGCGTCTGGAGCTGGAGGGGCAGGAGAGCGCCGTCGAGCTGGGCTCGGCCCGCGCGGAGGACGCCAAGGAACTCGACCGGCTCCCGGGCGCGCCCGTCCTCGTCGTCACCACCCGCTACCTCGCCGAGGGCCGCACCGCCGCGCTGTCCGTGGCCACGTACCGCGCGGACACCTGCCGGTTGACGTTCGGCGACTTCGGCCGCGTGGAGATCCACGAGGACCCGCAGCGCCGGGCGTCCTGACCGGCGCACCGCCACCCCTTCGCGCCCCGGATCCGCTCCGGGGCGCGGCGCGTTCACCGGTGGGCCCCGGCATCACCGCCGCGCCGTCGCCGCCCCCTCCACCGCGAACAGCTGCTCCTCCACGTGGTCGAGAGCGAGCCGCAGCGCGCCCATCGCCACCGCGGCCTCGCCGAGGAGGGACAGGACGACCTTCGGCGGGCGAAGGCAGTAGCGGGCCAGTTCCCGCCGCAGCGGCTCCAGGACGCCGTCCAGACCGGACGCCCACCCGCCGACGACGACCAGCTCGGGGTCGAGGGCCAGGACGAGGGCGGCCACGTCGTGGACGAGGCGCTGGATGAACCGGTCGACGGCCGCGCGAGCCCTCTCGTCGCCCTCGCGGGCCTGGGCGAAGACCTCGGCGACGGCGTGCTCGTCCAGGGGACGCAACGGCTCGTCCGTGGTGGACAGCAACGTCTCCGGAGTCGCCTCGCGGCCCAGCAGATGCAGTGCGCCGATCTCACCGGCCGCCCCGCCGAACCCCCGGTGCAGCTGCCCGCCGATCAGTGATCCGGCGCCCGGGCTCAGCCCCGCCAGCACGAACACCACGTCGTCGGACTCGCCGGCCGCGCCCTTCCAGTGCTCGGCGACCGCCGCCGCGTTGGCGTCGTTCTCGACGAGCACCGGGCACTTGAAGGACCGGCTCAGCCGCTCACCCAGCCGCAGCCCCGTCCATTCGGGCAGCGCCGCTCCGAGCCGTACGGTGCCGTCCGCCTCCACGATGCCCGGCGTAGCGACGCCCACGGCCCGCAGCGAGTCGCGTGCGACACCGGCCCTGCGCAGCAGCTCGGCGACGGCCGTACGCAGCCGTTCGAGCCGCTCGTCGGCCGGAGCCGTCTCGTCGACGTCCTTGGCGACGGCCCCGAGCACCCGTCCGTCCAGATCGGAGAGGAGCGCGGCCACCCGGTGCGCCCCGATGTCCAGGCCCAGCAGGTGCCCCGCCTCGGCCCGGAACCGGAACCGCCGTGCCGGACGCCCCTGGCGCCGCACGAGGCTGTCCTCGGCCGCCCTCTCGACGACGTATCCCGCCTCGATGAGCCCCTCGACGACACCCTCGACGGTGGGCCGGGACAGCCCGGTCACCCGGGTGATCTCCGTCAGGGTCGCGGCATCCGTGGCACGCAACGCGTGCAGCACCACCGCGGAGTTGATCCTTCGCAGCAGCGAGGGATCCCCGCCGGTCAGCCGAGCCAACGTCCGTCCTCCCAGCTCGTGCGCATGTGGGCCGGATGCTACTCGCCGCGGCGTGACCCGGCGAGCGCGGGGAGTCAGAGACCGCTTGCTGTCCCCGTCAGCCGGGCGCGACGAACCCCGACTCGTACGCCGCGATCACGGCCTGCGTGCGGTCCCGCGCCCCCAGCTTCGCCAGTACCGCGCTGACGTGCGACTTCACCGTCTCCGTGCCGACGACCAGCCGGGCGGCGATCTCCGCGTTTCCACAGCCCGCGGGCCATCAGGCGCAGCACCTCGGCCTCGCGTTCGGTCAGTCGGGCCCGCTCCATCGCCGCCCGGGCCGCCCGATCACCGCCCGCCTCGCCGTACCGCGCGGCGAGCTGCCGCACCGAGGCCGGGAACAGCGGCGACTCGCCCTCGGCGACTCGCTTGCCGCTGCGCAGCAGGCGGTGAAGGACGACGGCCGCGTTGCTGGCGGGCGGCTGGAGCCTGGTGCGCCGGGACGCCTGACGGCACGCCAATTGTCAGTGGTGCCCGGTTTACTGGACCACATGAACATCGCACGGCATCTCGCCCTCATCGACGAGCTGTGCTTCCGTCCCTTTCCGGCGGAGCACGGCCCGTCGGACCTCGGCGACGGGGGCCCCGGCCACCTCGTCGTGGTGCTGGAGAGCAGCCGGGCCGACTGCGGGACGAGAGCGGTGCGGGTGGAGCAGTACGAGAAGTACCGGGACGCCCTCCATGAACTGCTCGTCTCCCGTTGGGGGGAGGGGTATTGGCTGAACCTGCAGACCGTTCTGCTGCGCAGCGGGGAAGAGGCGATACCCGAACCCTGGGCCTCGCTCAGCGCACGTGCCCGTGTCGCCGACCTCTGGGAAGCGGAGGGGACCGGACGCTGGGTCGTGACAGCCGTCGCCGACAGGGACCCGGCGGACCACATCCAGCTCCTTGCCGTGGTCACGGACGTCGCCCCGCCGTGACCCGTCAGCCGTCCTGCGCCGCCACCCGCAATCGTGCGAACTCCTCCGCCATCGTCGCCGCCGTCCAGTGCGCGTTCAGACCGCTCGGGTTCGGCAGCACCCACACCCGCGTGTCCCCGATCATCCGCTCCTGCGGTCCCACCCGGGCCTTGCGGTCGTCGAAGGCCGCCCGGTACGCGGTGACCCCCACGACGGCCAGCCAACGCGGCCGCAGTCGCGCCACCTTCGTCGCCAGCAGCCGCCCGCCCTCGCGGTACTCCGCGGCGCTCAACTCGTCGGCCCGCGCGGTCGCCCGCGCCACGACGTTCGTGATGCCCAGCCCGTACGACAGCAACTCCCGCTGCTCCGACGGCTTCAGCAGTCTCGGTGTGAAGCCGGACAGGTGCAGCACCGGCCAGAAGCGGTTGCCGGGACGGGCGAAGTGGTGTCCCGTCGCCGCCGTCATCCGGCCGGGGTTGATGCCGCAGAAGAGGACACGGAGACCGTCCGCGATCACGTCCGGCACCAGTCGGTCGCGAGCGGCCTCCAGCTCCTCGGCTGTGAAGCGCGTCAGAGGATCGCCCCAGGTGTGTAACCCGCGGCCTCGGGACGCTGCTTCACGATCTCCTCGACCCGGCCGACGACGACGCCGACCTGGTCGGCGGCCGCCCCCGTGAAGGACAGCTTGTCGGCCATCAGGGCGTCCAGCTGGGCGCGGTCGAGGGGGATGCGCTCGTCGGCTGCCAGCTTGTCGAGGAGCTCGTTGCGCTCGGCGCCCTGCTCACGCATCGCCAGCGCGGAGGCGACGGCGTTCTCCTTGATCGCCTCGTGCGCCAGCTCACGGCCCACGCCGGCGCGCACCGCGCCCATCAGCACCTTGGTGGTGGCGAGGAACGGCAGGTAGCGGTCCAGTTCACGCGCCACGACCGCCGGGAAGGCGCCGAACTCGTCGAGCACCGTCAGGAACGTCTCCAGCAGCCCGTCCAGCGCGAAGAACGCGTCCGGCAGCGCGACCCGGCGCACCACCGAGCAGGACACGTCGCCCTCGTTCCACTGGTCGCCCGCCAGTTCGCCGGTCATCGAGGCGTAACCGCGCAGGATCACCATGAGGCCGTTCACGCGCTCGCACGACCGCGTGTTCATCTTGTGCGGCATCGCGGAGGAGCCGACCTGGCCCGGCTTGAAGCCCTCGGTCACCAGCTCGTGCCCGGCCATCAGCCGGATCGTCTTCGCCAGCGACGACGGTGCCGCCGCCAGCTGCACCAGCGCGGTCACCACCTCGTAGTCCAGCGAGCGCGGGTAGACCTGGCCGACCGAGGTGAACGCCTGCGAGAAGCCCAGGTGCCCGGCGATCCGGCCCTCCAGGTCCGCCAGCTTCGACGCGTCACCGCCGAGCAGGTCCAGCATGTCCTGGGCCGTGCCGACCGGGCCCTTGATGCCGCGCAGCGGGTAGCGGGCGAGGAGCTCCTCCACGCGGCCGTACGCCACCAGCAGCTCGTCGGCCGCGGTCGCGAACCGCTTGCCGAGCGTCGTGGCCTGCGCGGCGACGTTGTGCGAGCGGCCGGCCATGACCAGCTCGCCGTACTCACCGGCCAGCTTGCCGAGGCGCGCCAGCACGGCCACCGTGCGGTCGCGCATCAGCTCCAGCGAGAGGCGGATCTGCAGCTGCTCGACGTTCTCCGTCAGGTCGCGCGAGGTCATGCCCTTGTGCACGTGCTCATGCCCGGCGAGGTCGTTGAACTCCTCGATCCGCGCCTTCACGTCGTGCCGGGTGACCTTCTCGCGCTCCGCGATGGAGGCCAGGTCGACGGTGTCCAGGACACGCTCGTAATCGGCGATCGCCTCGTCCGGCACCTCGATGCCGAGGTCCTTCTGGGCCCGCAGCACGGCGAGCCAGAGCTGACGCTCCAGCTTCACCTTCTGCTCGGGGGACCAGAGCGTGGCGAGCTCGGTGGAGGCGTAGCGTCCGGCGAGGACGTTCGGGATGCGGGGCTTGGCGGGCGCAGAAGTCACGTGTACGGAGTTTACCCGGCGGCCGGACGGCCCCCGGATCCTCCATACGGTCCGGAGGCCCCCAGGTCAGGGGTGATCCGGATACGGCCCCTGCGTCGGCCCGCGAGACGGGCGATCGGGTGAATTCCCCGCGTTCGACGCGTCCTGGTCCCCTCAGGCCTTCACATTTCGTTCATAGTCGGCAGGTCATGGCGAATGTGAACGTGCGGCATCACCGCCCCCGCGATGACCTTGCGCATCCCGGCACTCAACAAGATCGCGTCACCGACCGACGTCGGCTTCCCCGTTCCTCCCGAGAGAAAGAAACGAGAATGCGACAGACCTTGGCCAAGGGATTGCTCGTGGCCGCCGCGACCAGCGCCCTGTCCCTGTACGGCACCTGGTCGTCCGCGGCCCCCGGCATGCAGGGGGCCGCGGTCAAATCCGGTGCCGCACTGTCGAGCCGCACGGATGTGTGGGACCCGGGCGCCCTGGAGGAGCGGCTGGACGACAAGTTCAGTGAGGTCCGCGAGAAGTTCCACGAGCTGGACGACACGTTCGGCGAGATGGAGCACCGCCTGCCCGCCCCCGCGCATGACGGCTTCGACGACGATGCGCAGGAGCCGAGCGGCCACGGCTACGGTCCGAAGGAGTCCAGCGACCACGGTTACGGTCCGAAGGAGTCCAGCGACCACGGATACGGGCCGAAGGAGCCGACCGGCAAGGGCTACGGGCCCGAGGAGTCGAACGGCAAGGGCTACGGGCCCGAGGAGCCGAGCGGGTACGGCTACGGGCCCGAGGAGCCGAGCGAACACGGTTACGGGTACGGCCCCGAGGAGCCGACCGAACACGGCTACGGCTATGGCTACGGCTACGGGGACGAGACGCACAAGCCCGAGCCCACTCCGACCAAGACCGCCACGCCACCGCCGTCCCACAAGCCCACCCCGACGCCTGGTCCGTCGAAGACGCCCCCGGCGAAGCCGGAGCGTCCGCAGATCCCCGAGACCGGGGCCGGGAGCGTCATCGGAGGCATCGCGGCGAGCGGGGCGCTGCTGGTCGCCGGAACAGTGCTGTACCGGCGAGGCCGCCGCTCCGCAGCGTCCCGCCGGTAGAGCGCCGAAGGCGCCGGGGGACGGTCCGCCACCGCGCTGCCATGGGAGCGGGGCGTCCCCGTGGCGGCGCGGCCGGGCGTGGGACGGCCGGTCGAGCGCCTACGTCGCCGGGCCCTCGTACGGCAGGAGCTCGGGCCGCTTGGGAGGGAGCCCGTCCCCGGACGACCGCCCCGTCAGCCGCCGCGCGATCCACGGCAGCAGATGCCGGCGGGCGAAGCGCACGTCCGCGACCCGGCGCGTGACCCACCCCGGCGGCAGGGTGGCGGGCACCGGCGTACGCCAGTCGGTGTCCTCGGGCTCGTAGCCGAGTGCCTGCCACACGGCCTCCGCGACCCGGCGATGTCCCTCGGCCGTCAGATGCAGCCGGTCCACGTCCCACATGCGCGGGTCGGCCAGCGACGGAACCCCGTAGAGGTCGACGACGGTCGCGTCGTGCCGCTCGGCGAGCGCGTCGACGCAGGCGAACAGCTCCTCCATCCGGGGCCGGAAACGCTCCAGGACCGGCCCCTGCCGCCCCGGGCTGCGCATCAGCACCAGCTGCTTGCAGGCCGGGGCGAGCGTCTCCACGGCCTCTTCGAGCAGTCCGCGCACCCGGCCCATGTCGCACTTGGGCCGCAGGGTGTCGTTGAGGCCGCCGACGAGGGTAATCACATCGGCGCCCATCGCGGCCGCCACGTCGACCTGCTCCTCGACGATCTGCCCGATCAGCTTTCCGCGCACCGCCAGGTTGGCGTAACGGAAGCCCGGCGTACGGGCGGCCATCCGGCCGGCGAGGAGATCGGCCCAGCCCCGGTAGGAGCCGTCCGGGAGGAGGTCCGACATGCCCTCGGTGAAGGAGTCGCCGACGGCGACCAGGCTGGTGTGAGTGGGGTTCGTCTGCATGGCGGGAGCGATGGTATCCCGAACTCCATACCCAGCGGTCGGTCGGGTCGCATGCCCCGCTCTCACGCCCGCTGCCCGAACAGCTCCCGCAGCACGTCCTCCATGGTCACGAGCCCCGCCAGCCGCCCGTCGCCACCCAGCACCGCCGCCAGGTGCGTCCGGCTGCCCCGCATCGCCGTGAGCACGTCGTCCAACGGTGTGCTCTCCCGTACGCGCGCGATGGGACGCATCTCCCGGACCGGGAACGGGACATCCCGCGGTGAGGCGTCCAGGGCGTCCTTCACATGCAGGTAGCCGACGATACGGCGGTTCGCGTCGACGACCGGGAAGCGGGAGAAGCCCGACTCGGCCGACAGCCGCTCCAGTTCCTCCGGCGTGACACCGACGCGCGCCTGGACGACGCTCGCCAGCGGCAGCACCACGTCGCGTACCGGCCTGCGGCCCAGTTCCAGGGCGTCGTGCAGCCGCTCCCGGGCCCGCTCGTCGATGAGCCCGGCCTCGCCGGAGTCGCGCACCAGCCGGGCCAGCTCGGCATCCGAGAAGGTCGCGGTGACCTCGTCCTTGGTCTCGACGCGCAGCAGTTTCAGCAGGGCGTTGGCGAAGGCGTTGACCGTGAAGATCACCGGCCGCAGCGCCCGGGACAGCGCCACCAGAGGCGGACCGAGCACCAGGGCGCTGCGCACCGGCTCGGCCAGCGCGATGTTCTTCGGCACCATCTCGCCGAGCAGCATGTGCAGATACGTGGCCAGCGTCAGCGCGATCACGAAGGAAACCGCGTGCCCGGCTCCCTCGGGCACGCCCACCGCGTGGAAGACCGGCTCCAGCAGGTGTGCGATGGCGGGTTCCGCCACCACGCCGAGCACCAGTGTGCACAAGGTGATGCCGAGCTGAGCGGCCGCCATCAGCGCGGACACGTGCCGCAGACCCCACAGCACGCTCTTGGCGCGCCGGTCGCCCTGCTCGGCGTACGGCTCGATCTGCGAGCGCCGCACCGAGATCAGCGCGAATTCGGCGCCCACGAAGAAGGCGTTGACGATCAGCGTCAGGAAACCGATGAACAGCTGTACGGCGGTCATCGCCCCTCCCTCGTCTCCTGGTCCGGAGCGGCTTCGAGCGGGGCGTGCAGCAGCACCCGCGCCGCCCTGCGGCCCGCCGCGTCCACCACGTCCAGCCGCCAGCCGGCGACCTCGACCCGGTCACCGACGACGGGGATGCGGCCGAGCTCGGCCGCCACCAGCCCGGCCAGCGTCTCGTACGGTCCCTCCGGCACCCGCAGTCCGAACCGGGCGAGCTGGTCGACCCGCGCCGAACCGTCGGCCGAGTACAGCGTCCGGCCCTCGTCGTCGTCGCCCGCCGGGGCGATGTCGGGTGTCTCGTGCGGGTCGTGTTCGTCGCGCACCTCGCCGACGACCTCCTCGACGATGTCCTCCAAGGTGGCCACGCCCGCCGTGCCGCCGTACTCGTCGATGACCACGGCCATGGTGCGCTTGCCGGACAGCCGGTCGAGGAGCCGGTCGACGGTGAGGGTGGCGGGGACGAGCAGCGGCTCACGCATGAGCTCGGCGACGGAGACGCGCGGGCGGCGGTCCGCGGACACCGCGAGGACGTCCTTGATGTGCGCGGTGCCCACGACCGAGTCGAGGGTGCCGCGGTAGACCGGGAACCGGGACAACCCGGTCGCCCGCGTCGCGTTCGCCACGTCCTCGCAGGTGGCCTGGGCCTCCAGGGCGATGACCTGGACACGCGGGGTCATGACGTTCTCCGCGGTGAGATCGGCCAGGTTCAGGGTCCGTACGAACAGCTCGGCGGTGTCGGCTTCCAGGGCGCCCTCCCGGGCGGAGTGCCGAGCGAGGGCGGCCAGCTCCTGCGGGCCGCGCGCCGCGGCCAGTTCCTCGGTGGGTTCCACACCCAGACGGCGCACCACCCGGTTCGCCGTGTTGTTCAAGTGGGTGATGAAGGGGCGGAAGATCGCGCTGAACCAGCGCTGCGCGTTCCCGACCCGCTTGGCCACGGCCAGCGGCGAGGAGATCGCCCAGTTCTTCGGCACCAGCTCGCCGACCACCATCAGCACGACGGTCGACAGGGCGGTACCGATCACCAGCGCGATCGAGCTCGCCGTCGAGCGGGAGATGCCGAGCGACTCCAGCGGCTGCGCGATCAGGGCGGCGATCGACGGCTCGGCCAGCATGCCGACGACCAGGTTGGTGACCGTGATGCCGAGCTGTGCGCCGGAGAGCTGGAAAGTCAGACTGCGTACGGCCTTCAGCGCGCCCGCGGCGCCCCGCTCGCCGCGCTCCGCGGCCCGCTCCAGCTCGCTGCGCTCGACCGTGGTCAGCGAGAACTCGGCCGCGACGAACGCGCCACAGGCGAGCGACAGCAGGATCGCCACCAGCAGGAGGAGCACTTCGGTCATCGGGACACCTCCGTCCCATCGTCGGACAGGGCGGTCAGGATCGCGCGACGTCGGGTGCCGGGAGGCTCGCCCATGGGCGGACGTTCACACCTTTCATGGGGGACCGGGGTGATCCCTCATCGAGGGACGAAGCCTCCCCCGATGGTAAAGGGCGGATAAATTGTGTCAGTCGGTGAGCTGCTTCACCCACCGACGCCAGTGCTCCTCGGGCGTGTACCCGGCAGCGCGCCAGGCATGATGCGCGGTCTCGTTGCGCACAAGCACCATCGCGTCACCCCGGCGACCGCCGAGCCGTACGAACCTCTCCTCGGCGGCGGCCAGCAGCGCCGAGCCGATGCCCCTGCGGCGGCGCTCCGGATGCACCGCCAGCCGGTACAGGTGGCAGCGCCAGCCGTCGAAGCCGGCGATCACCGTACCGACCAGCTCGCCCTCCAGCTCGGCCAGGATCAGCGCCTCGGGATCGCGGGCGACGAGCCGCTCCACGCCGTCCCGGTCGTCACTGATGCTCGCGCCTTCGGCGGCCGTTTTCCAGAAGGCCAGCACGATGTCGAGGTCGGCGGCCGTGGCGGCCCGTATCCGCAGTTCGGTCATGCCGCGATCACATCACGGGCGGCAGGAGCGGAGGCGGGATTCCACTATGCGGACGTCCGGTCGGCACGCAGCCGTGCCATCACCGGGGCGAACGCCTCCATGCTCGGTTCGAGCACGGTGAGATAGGTGAACCCGTACCGCTCGCGCTGCGCCAGCACCTGGGCGGCCATCTCCGCCACGGTACCGACCAGCCCGATGGGCAGCTCCAGGATCTGGTCCACCGTGAGGTACGGGACGCGTTCCATGAAGAGGTCACTGAGCGCGCTCCGGTGAAGGCCGCGATGTCGGCGTACTCGGCGGTCAGGCACAGCACGCGCTCGCCGTTGCCGCCGACGAGCAGCGGCACCCGGGGCCGCTGCACCGGCTGCGGCCGGTGTTCGGCGGAGCCGAGCAACCGGTACGCCTCCTCGATCGTGCGCCGCAGCAGGTCCACGCGCTCGCGCGGGGTGCCCCAGGGCAGACCGGCCCTGTCGTGCTCCGCCTTCACATAGCCGGTGCCTAGGCCGAGTTCGAGTCGGCCACCCGTCAGGGCGTCGGTCGTCGCCACCTCGCGGGCGAGCAACGCCGGGTTCCAGAAACCGGCGTTCAGCACGAACGTCCCCAGCCGGGGCCGCTCGGTCGCCTCGGCCGCCGCGACCAGGGCCGGGAAGGGTGCGGGCATCCCGAGATGGTCGGGGACCAGGATCACGTCGTAGCCGAGTTCCTCTGCCCGGCGGCACTTGGCCCGCCACACGTCGGCCGGTGCGGGGGTCATGAGGCTGACGCCGAAGCGGAACGGGCGCGGGCCGACCGGTCGCGACATGAACTCCGCTCACCTGAAGGGCACTTGAGCGTCTGTCGTGATCCAATCACTCGTGCGCGATGGCCGCCAGCACATTCATGCGCGATGCACGCAACGCCGGCAGCAGCGCCGCCACCACACCCACCACCGCCGAGCCGATCACGACCGCGACGATCGTGCCCCACGGGATCGCCAGTGCCGTCATGCCCTGCAGCGCCAGCACCTGCTGGGTGCACACACCCCACACCAGGCCCAGCGCCAGGCCCAGGACCGCGCCGAACACGGCGATCACCACCGACTCCAGCCGGATCATCCGCCGCAGCTGCCGCCGGGCCAGCCCGATGGCCCTGAGCAGCCCGATCTCCCGGGTGCGCTCGACGACCGACAGGGCAAGGGTGTTGACCACCCCGAGCACCGCGATGATGATCGCGAGCCCGAGCAGCGCGTACACGAGGTAGAGCAGTACGGCGATCTGGTCGTGCACCAGGTCCTTGTAGTCGGCGATGTCGCGGACCTGGACCTGCGGATACGCATCGAGCGTCGTCTCCAGCTCCGCCCGCAGGTCGTCCGCGCCGGTGCCGGAGGCGGCGTTGACGTACACGGCCGCGTCCTGCCCGCCGGGCGCGTATTCCTGCAGCGTGCCCAGGCCGAAGAAGATGCCGCCCTGGGTGCCGAACCCCTCGGCGGACTCCTGGTCGGTCAGGGCACCCACGGCCAGCTCGGCGCGGCGCCCGCTGCGGAACTCGACGGGAACCGTGTCGCCGACGCGTACGCCGTGGTCCGCGGCGAAGTCCTTGTCCATGGCGAGGTGCCCGGCCGCGAGCGCGGACGCGGTGTCCCCCTGCGCGTAGGTGATGTCGGCGACCTGGTCGAGCTCGGGTTCGTAGCCCGCGGCGGTCGTCTGCACCCGGTCGCCGTCCGGGAGGCGTACGGCGATCGTCGTCAGCTGCGAACGTACGACGAGCCCGATGCCCTCGGTGTCACGGATCCTCTCGGTGATCTCCCTCGGGAACGGCACGAAGTTGCCGTTCTGGACCACGAAGTCGGCGCCCAGCGTCTTGTCGATCTGCTGGTCGAACGACCTGGTCATCGAGGCGCTCGCCACCGACATCCCGCCGACCAGGGCGAGCCCGATCATGAGGGCGGCGGCCGTGGCCCCGGTGCGGCGTGGATTGCGCAGGGCGTTGCGCTGGCTCATCCGGCCGATCGAGCCGAACAGCGCGGGGAAGGCGCCGCCGAGGACCCTGATCACGGGCCGGACGAGCAGGGGACCCGCGACCACGGTCGCGACGAGGGTCAGGACGACACCGAGGCCCAGCAGGGACGCCGCCGTCGACGTCCTGGACGCCACCGCGCAGCCGATGAGCGCCGCCGCACCGGCCGCCCCGACGACCGAGCCCACCACCGCGCGCATCCGAAGCGGCCGCCCGATGTCGGCGATCTCGGCGTCCGAGAGGGCGGCCATCGGCGACACGCCCGCCGCCCGCCGGGCCGGGAGGTACGCCGCGACGAAGGTGACGCCGAGGCCCACGACATACGCGGTCACCGGCGTGACCCAGCCGACGACCATCTCGTCCGCCTTGATGTTCATGCCCATCAGACCCATCAGCTTCATGAGTCCGAGGGCCAGCGCGATGCCGGCCGCGAGGCCCGCCGTCGAGCCGACCAGCCCCAGCAGCAGCGCCTCGGTCAGGACCGAGCGCCGCACCTGGCGCCGGTCCGCGCCGAGCGCCCGCAGCAGGCCCAGCTCACGGGTGCGCTGTGCGATCAGCATGGAGAAGGTGTTGACGATCAGGAACACCCCGACGAGCACGGCCACCCCGGCGAAGCCGAGCATGACGTATTTGATGATGTCGAGGAATCCGCCCAGCCGTTCCACGTCCGACTCGGCCTGCTCGTCGGCGGTGCGCAGCTCGTAGGCGCCGGTGTCCGTGCCCGCGTCGGTGCCGAGCGCGGCGGCCACGCGGCGCTTGAGCTCCGCGTCGCTGACGCCCTCCGCCGCGTCGACCGAGATGCCGGTGGCCGCCTTCGGGTCGCCCAGCAGCTTCGTCGACGCCGTCGCGGGGTCGAAGAAGACCAGCGCGGAGCCGGGGTTGGTGGTGGTGAAGGTGGCGATGCCGACGACCTCGACCGGGAAGGAGCCCTCCTGTGCGATGACAGTGAGACGGTCGCCGATGCGCACGCCCTTGCTGTCGGCGGTGTCGGCGTCGATCAGCATCTGCCCGTCGCCTCTCGGGGCGTGCCCGGAGGTGAGCTCCACGGGGCTGCGCTCGGTCGGGTTCCAGGCGGTGCCGATCGTGGGGGCGCCCGTGGTCGGGCTCACCGACTCGCGGTCCTCGTCCGTGACGGTGATGCCGTCCACGTCCACTTCGGCGCGGGCCGCGGCGACGCCGTCCACCTGGGCGACACGGTCGGCGAGCGACGCCGGCAGGGTCAGGGTCCGCCCGGAGGGCACCGTCTCGTCGAAGGGCTCTGTCGGGGTGATGGTGACGTCGGCGGCGGTCGAGGCGAAGAGCCGGTCGAAGGTGCGGCTGACGGTGTCCGAGAAGATCAGGCTCCCCGCGACGAAGGCCACGGACAGGATCACCGCCAGGGCGGAGAGCAGCAGCCGCCCCTTGTGGGCGAGGAAACTGCGCAGCGTCGCCCTGAGCACCGGGTCAGCCCTTCTCGGGCGCCGGCTCGCTGCCGGGTACCGCGCCGGGTTCGGCGCCGGGCGTCGGCCTGTCTGCGGGTACCGCGCCGGGCGCCGGCCTGTCTGCGGGTACCGCGCCGGGTGCCGGCTCGTCGCCGTCGAACTGCCCGCGGATCACGTCGAAGCGCTTCAGGCGCTCCAGCACGGCCTCCGCCGTCGGCCGCTCCATCCGGTCCACGATCCGCCCGTCCCCCAGGAAGAGCACGAGGTCGGAGTGGGCGGCGGCTCCAGGGTCGTGGGTGACCATGACGACCGTCTGGCCCAGCTGGTCCACGGCGTCCCGCAGGAAGCCGAGCACCTCCAGACCGGCCCGCGAGTCGAGGTTGCCGGTCGGCTCGTCCGCGAAGATCAGCTCCGGTCGGGAGGCGAGGGCCCGGGCGCAGGCCACGCGTTGCTGCTGGCCGCCGGAGAGCTGTGCGGGCCGGTGCTTGAGCCGGTCCCGCAGTCCGAGCGCGTCGATGACCTGGTCCAGCCACTTCTCGTCGGGTTTCCTGCCCGCGATGTCCATGGGCAGGGTGATGTTCTCGGCCGCGTTCAGCGTCGGAATGAGGTTGAACGACTGGAACATGAACCCGATGCGGTCCCGCCGCAGCCGGGTCAGCTCCCGCTCCTTCAGCCCGGTGATCTCGGTGTCGCCGAGCCACACCTGGCCCGCCGAGACGTCGTCGAGGCCCGCCAGGCAGTGCATCAGGGTGGACTTCCCGGAGCCCGAGGGCCCCATGACCGCCGTGAAGCGGCGGCGCGCGATGTCCACGTCCACCGAGTCGAGGGCGAGCACCGTCGTCTCACCCGAGCCGTACGCCTTGGTCAGACCACGCGCGCGGGCTGCGAACCCGTCGGCCGACGCGGGGCTCGTGGCGTGCTCCGCTGCTGCTGTGGACAAGACCGCCTCCTCACGGATGTCACGGACACCTCGTCCCCGTCGAGCGTAATGTGACCCATCGCACACCCGGAATCCTTCCGAGGTGCCGGTCCGTCTCCGCCCCAGGTCGGGCCCCCAGCGTCGATGTAAGGGGCACATTCCATTCGTGCGGGGCTCGGTCGAGCCCTTGCCGGTGCTAGCGCTACGGCGCTAGCTTCGAAGTATGGCGAAGACCCAGTTGAACGTCAGAGTGGACGAGGGCACCGCCCGCGCCGCCCGCGAACGCGCCCTGGCCCGAGGCATGAGCGTCAACCGATACATCGAAGAACTGGTCAGGAAGGACACCGGCGAGGTCGGCCATACGTTCGTGGAGGCCGCCGCCGACTTCATGAAGCAGTACGAGTCGGTGTTCGCCGAGGAGTTCGGCCCCGACGGCGCCCCCTCGGACCGCACACGCGAAGGTCGCCACTGATCCCTTGAGCAATCCGAACATCGACCTCGCCTGGCTGCTGATGCTCGCCGAGAAGAGGACGCCGGGGGACCCCCGGGTCACCGACTGGGGAGCCCTCGTCGCCGCCGTCGCACGCCACCAGGCCGAGATATTCGACGTCCCCGTCTACGACACCCCGCACGCCCGGGCCGCCGCCCTGCTCCAACTGCTCATCCACGTCCCCGCGCTGGAGCGGTCCAACGCCCTCTTCGCCTCCGCCGTCGCCTACGCCTACCTCGTCGCCAGCGGCCTGAAGGTCGTCACCTCGCCCGAGCAGGTGCGCGAGCTGGCCCGGCTGGTGAAGAGCGGCGAGGCCTCGGTGCACGACATCGCGCGGGAACTGCGGCAGTGGAGCCGGTGAGGGCGGTGCCAGGAGGTCAGCGGCGCGGCCGCCACGCCGTGCCCAGTACGCAGTAGGACGCGGGGAGCACCGGCCCGTTCTCCGGCATCATCACCCGCCGGTACGGGCCGAGGTCGAACCCTGCCGCCCTGAGCGCGGCGACCGGGTCGCGCGAGAGATGGCAGCCGCCACTGACCAGCGGCCACACCGTCCGGTCCAGCGCCCGCTGCGTGAAGGTCATCGCGCGCCCGCCGCCCCGTCCGTGCTCGAAGAACCGCACGGTGCCGCCGGGCCGCAGCACCCGCCGAACCTCACCGAGCGCCCGCGGCACGTCCCGCACGCTGCACAGCACCAGCGACAGCACCACGGCGTCGAACGCCTCGCTCTTGACCGGCAGCGCCTCCGCCGCGCCCGGCACCACGTCCACGGGCACCTCGGCGCGCAGCGCGGACTCCACCGCCAACTGCCGCAGCAGGCGCTCCGGTTCGATGGCGACGACCTCCGAGACCGCACGGGGATAGTGGGCGAAGTTCAGGCCGTTGCCCGCACCGATCTCGATCACCCGGCCGGACAGCCCGGCCAGCAGCCGATCGCGTACGCCGGCCATGCCCATCCGGGTCTCGGCGGCGACACTGGCCCGGGCGTAGCAGCGGGCGAACAGCGGGTGGTGCACGGCGCCCCGTGACACCTTGCCTGAACCGGCGGAACGCAGGGCCATGGGGACCTCCCGGTCGGGACGGGACTCACTTCCCGATTCTCCCCCGCACGGGCCCGGCGCACCCCCGCTGTTCGAGCGCTGTCCTTCCGCCTCAGCCGATGAAGTCCCGGACCCGCTCGTACACCCCGCGGTCGTTGTTCATGGCGGTGTGCGAGACGCAGCCGACCTCGACGTTGGTCGCGCCGCTCAGGATCGCGGTGGTGTCAGGGGTGAGCGCGTCGTCGCAGTTCGACCAGTAGCTGGCGTACGACACGGCCCCCGGGGTCTCGTCCCCCGAGTTCAGGGAGGTCAGGAACGAGCTGCCGGTGTTCATCTCCTTGCAGGAGGCGTACAGCCAGGCACACCACCCGGCCGTGCTCGTTCCGTGGTTCACGCCGGCCGTGGAGACGAAGTCGTCCACGTACGAGGTCCCGCCCAGGTTCTTGAGGTAGTAGCGCGAGCTGAGCGCGCCCATGGAGTGCACGACCAGGTCGACCTTCGAGGCGCCGGTCCGGGCGAGCACGTTGCTGATCTCGGTCGCGAGCCCCCGGGCGGTGGTGGCGTTCGACTGCGCCCAGTCGTACGACCAGGCATGCAGCTCGGCGGAGGTGTAGCCGTCGGCCTTGAAGTAGCCGACCCAGTCGTTCCAGCTGCTCGACGAGCTGCTCAGACCGTGCACGAAGACGACGGGGTCGCGGTCCGCGGCGTGCGCCGGGGTGGGGGAGAGGGAGAGCGACAGAAGGAGCGATGAGGCCAGGGCCGCCAGGGCCGTGGCGATGCGACGCTTGTGGCGCTGCATGGTGCCTCCTGAAACGTGTGGGGTTGCCAGGAGTGTCGGGGCGGGTCTACGCGCGCCGCATCGGTGAAATCGCCGGTCTTTACGGTTCAATTAACTCGCCAGTAACGTGATGGGTGTGGTGACTCCGGTGAACCCCCCACCTCGTGAACGCAGTTCGCCACCGCAGGTCACGGGCGCGTGGCGACGGACCGCCGTCCTCCCCGAAGGCGTCCGGGTACGCATACTGCGCGCCGTGCACGGCGATCCGCACGCCGCCGCCGAACTGGTCGCACGCCTGAGTGACCGTCAGGCGGCCGGCGTCGACCCGCTCCCCACGGAGCCCGCCGAACTCGCGCCCTCGCTGCTGCGTGAACGCCGGGCGGAAATAAGGGCGTTGCCGGACGACACACGCCTGCTGCTGCTCCTGGCCGCGGCCGACCAGTACCCGGTCCCCACCGGCGCCTTCCTGCGAGCCGTCACGGCCGCCCGCCTCGACACCCGGCCCCTGGACACCGCCGAAGCGGCCGGTCTGGCGCACACGGGGGCGGGTGGCGTCGTGTTCCGTGACGCGTGGACGCGCATCGCGGCCTACGAGACGGGCAGCCCGGCCGACCGCCGGGAGGCCCATCGTCTGCTGGCCCGGGTGCTGAGCGGCGTGGGCGAGGCACCCTGGCGCTCCTGGCACCGGGGCGCGGGAGCGCTCGGGCCCAGTGGGCGGCTGGCCGTTGAGCTCGGCGCGGCGGCGGAAACGGCGGCCCGGGCGGGGCTGCTCTCCTCGGCGCGCGCTCTGGCGGAACGGGCCGCCACCCTGTGCCCCGAACCCTCCGAGCGGTCCCGCCTGGTGGCCCGGGCCGCCGCGTACGCCTGGCAGTCGGGCGACGGGGACCGGGCACGCAAACTGGCGGCCGCGGACGCGGACGACGCGCTGAGCGGGGTGCTCGCCCTCCGGGCCGGGAACGCGTCGGAGGCGTTCGACGCGCTGCTGACGGCGGCGGCGCGGCCGGCGGACGCCACCGTGGCCGGGAGCCCTCGGTCGTCGGCCGCCGAGTGGGAGGGCGGCCTCGACACGCGGGTCACCGCGAGGCGCACGG
Organism: Streptomyces sp. NPDC001920; assembly: GCF_053594495.1. Lineage (NCBI taxonomy): Bacteria > Bacillati > Actinomycetota > Actinomycetes > Kitasatosporales > Streptomycetaceae > Streptomyces > Streptomyces sp. NPDC001920. Next base: position 224,251 of record NZ_JBSFEP010000009.1, on the reverse strand, counting down.
GCCGCGCGAGGCACACGGCCCCTGCGAGGCCCGCGGGCCCCGCGAGGCCGTCGGAACCCGAAGACCGGGCCACTCGGCACACGGCTCGCACCCCGCCGGGCCCGGCGGTACCGCTCGCCGACGCCCCTGCCGTGCCGCCGAGCGCCGACACGGACTCCGCCCCGGCCGTGCCGGCCGCCGTCACCACGTCCATGCCCAGCACGCCGACCACCGCCGAGCACCTCCTCGCCCGCGCGACCGAAGCCGCCATCTACACGGGCGACCTGCGCCGTCTGCGCGAGGCCGCCCGCCTCGCCGATCGGCTCGGCGCCGCCCCGCCCGGCACCCTGTCCGGCCTCGTGGCCGCGTCCCACGGACGGTACGAGGACGCGCGGGACCTGCTGAAAGCGGCGGCAGGGCGGTGCGGGCCGGGTGGTGACCCCACCGTCCTCCTGCACGCCGGGATCGCCGCCCTGCTCCTCGGCGACCACACCCGCGCCGCCACCGCGACCCGGCGCGCGGCCGCCTCCGCCCGCGCGCGGGGCACCGCCGCGGCCGTGGTCCAGGCCATGGAGTTCCGCGCCTACGCCGACTTCTGGACCGGGCGCCCCCGCGCCGGTGAGGCCACCGCCGCGGACGCCCTGGGACGGGCCCACGCCACCGGCCAGGACAACGGCGCCTGCCACCTGCGGGCCGCGCTCGCCATGTTCGCGGCGCTCACCGGAGACGTGGACGCCTGCCGCGAACGCGCCGCGGCGGCACAGTCGTACGCCCTCGCCCGCGGTCTCGGTCTGCCCGCCGCCCTCGCCCAGTGGGCGCTCGCCTTCCTCGACCTGTGCGGCGGCCGGTACGCGGCCGCGGCCACCCGACTGCGCGCCCTCGCCGCGTTCGGCCCCGGCCACGGCCACCGTGCCATCCGCCACCTGGCCACCCCGCACTACGTCGAGGCCGCCGTCCGCACCGGGGACACCCGGGTCGCCCGCGCCGCGCACGCCGACTACCACCGCTGGGCCGAAGCCGTGCGCAGCGCCGACGACCTCGCCCTGAGCGCCCGCTGCCGCGCCCTGCTCGCCCCCGGCGCCGAAGCTCCGGACCACTACCGCACCGCCCTCGACCTGCACGCCCACGGCACCCGCGACTTCGAACGCGCCCGCACGGAGCTGCTGTTCGGCAGTGCCCTGCGCCGACTGCGCCGCCGCACGGAGGCCCGCGACCGTCTGCACAGCGCACTGGAGGCGTTCGACGCCTTCGGAGCCCCGCACTGCGCGGCCATGGCACGCACCGAACTCCGGGCCCTGGGAGCGCCGGCGGCCCCGCCGCGGAAGGGTTCCGACAGCCCCGTCGCCCGTCTCACGGCCCAGCAACTGCTGGTCGCGCGGATGGCCGCCGAGGGTGCCACCAACCGGGAGATCGCCGCCCGCCTCGCGCTCAGCCCGCGCACGATCGACCACCACCTGCGGGGTGTCTTCACCCGCCTGGGCATCCGCTCGCGCATCGAACTGGTGCGGATCGTCGCCGAGAGCGACGGGCGTGAGCCCGACTAGACCTCGCGGAACGCGCGGGCGAACCCGGCGAGGTTCTGCGGGCAGGCCCATGTCTCCCGTGTCATCCGGCGTCCGAACCAGCTGTCCGACTCATCGTCCGACCCGTCGTCGGTCCGGAGCGCGTCTTCGGTCAGGGCCGCTGCACCGGCGGCATCCCGCTCCGGGTGGGCCAGCATCTCCAGGACGTACCGGAAGTCGTCCAGCTCGTCATCGTCCCGGAGGTCGTCGCACGGATGCTCTTCATGCGCGCACGGTGTCTGCCCGAGAGCCTGCTCGACGGTGCCCATCGCCTTCAGCACACGGGCCTCGGCCTCGGCGTCCGGGCAGGCGTAGATCACGTACGGGCCTATGAGTACCAGCCCGAGGGTCCACAGTGCCGTGTCCGGACCGCCGGCCGCCACGCCGGCCTCCAGATTCCTCGCGCACTCCAGCACCTTCGCCGGCACATCCCCCAGGTGGTAGCCCTGCCGGATCTCGTCCCACTCGCCGATCAGGACGTCCCACTCGGCGACCGCGTCTGCATGGACCATGATCCGAGCATGGCACGAGGGTCTGACACTGCGGCAGCGTCACCCGCGGGCACGCCTCAGGGCGCCGTACGCCCCCGGAACTGCTCGGCGTCCCACGTCCCGAACAGCCGCGGCGCCAGCCACCCCGGCGCCCCCGCGCGGAAGTCGGCGGGCGCCAGCGCTCCGGCCCCCGCCGGCACCGCACCCAGCAACGGTGCCCCCGCGACCTCCGGCAGGTCCGTGACATTGCAGCGCGAGGCCAGATCCGGTGCGTCGGGCCAGCTGCCGATCACCACGCCCAGCAACTCCAGCCGTCGGCCCCGCAGTTCACGGGCGGTCAGCTCGGTCGTGTTGAGCGTGCCCAGCCCCGCCGAGGCCACCACCACGACCGGCGCCGCCATGCGTTCGGCCGCGTCCGCCAGCGTGCCGCCCGCCTCGTCGAAACGCACGAGCAATCCGCCCGCCCCCTCCACCAGCACCAGGTCATGCTCGGCGGCCAGCTCGGCGGCGGCCTCGGCGATCTCGTGCGGCCGGACCGGGGCCCGTCCGGCCCGGCGCGCGGCCGTGGCGGGTGCCAACGGGTCCGGATAGCGGGCGAGTTCGGTGCTCGTCACGCTGCCCGCGAGCCGCGCGACCTCGTCGGCGTCCCCGCGCTCGTCCGGCCGTACGCCCGTCTGCGCCGCCTTGAGCACGGCCACGGACCGGCCCGCGCCCACCGCCGCCGCCGCGACCGCGGCGGTCGTGACCGTCTTGCCGACCTCGGTGCCCGTGCCCGTGATCACCAGTACCGCCATGTCAGGCCTCCCGCGCCGCAGCGCACACCGCGCGGGCGATCCGTGCCACGTCCGCGTCGCCGGTGACGTACGGCGGCATCGTGTAGACGAGGTCGCGGAACGGCCGCAGCCAGACACCCTCACGCACGGCGGCCGCGGTCGCCCTCTCCATGTCGACGGGGTGGTCCAGCTGGACGACCCCGATGGCGCCGAGGACTCGTACGTCCTTCACGCCCGGAATGTCCACCGCGGCGGACAGCCCCTCCCGCAGTCCCGCCTCGATCCGCTCGACCTCCGCCGACCAGTCCTGGCCGAGCAGCAGCTCGATCGAGGCGCACGCGACCGCGGCAGCCAGCGGATTGCCCATGAACGTCGGACCGTGCGCCAGCACCGGCACCTCGCCCCGCGAGATGCCGTCGGCGACGCGCGAGGTGCACAGCGTGGCGGCCATCGTCAGGTAGCCGCCGGTCAGCGCCTTGCCGACGCACATGACGTCCGGCGTCACCGCCGCGTGGTCCGCCGCGAACAGCGCACCGGTGCGCCCGAACCCGGTCGCGATCTCGTCGAACACCAGCAGCACCTCGTGCGCGTCGCACGCCTCCCGCAGCACCCGCAGATACGCGGGGGAGTGGAACCGCATCCCGCCCGCGCCCTGCACCACCGGTTCGACGATCACTGCGGCCAGTTCGTGTGCGTGGCGTTCGATCAGGGTCCGCAGCTGTTCGGCGTAGGGCTCCTCGTAGTCGGCCGGCGGCGGGTCCGCGAACACCTGACGCTGAAGGACCCCGGTCCACAGCTCGTGCATCCCGCCCTCGGGGTCGCACACCGACATCGGCTGCCAGGTGTCGCCGTGGTAGCCGCCACGCCAGGTGAGCAGCCGCTGCTTCCCCGGGCGGCCCAGGGAACGCCAGTACTGCAGGCACATCTTGACCGCGACCTCGACCGACACCGACCCGGAGTCGGCGAGGAAGACATGCTCCAGGCCGTCGGGCGACATGTCGACAAGGAGCTTCGCCAGGCGGACGGCGGGCTCGTGGGTGAGCCCGCCGAACATCACATGGCTCATGCGCGACAGCTGATCGCGCGCGGCCTCGTTGAGCACCGGGTGGTTGTAGCCGTGGATCGCCGACCACCAGGACGACATGCCGTCGACCAGTTCGCCCGATCCGTCCGCCGGCTTCAGCCGCACCCCGCTCGCCGACTCCACGACGAGCGGGTCGGCACGGCCCGGCATGGGACCGTACGGATGCCAGACGTGCCGCCGGTCGAGGTCGAGCAGTTCGGGCACGCTCAGGTCAGGCATTGGGCGCGAGGTCCGTTCCGGCGCCTCGGCGGCGTACGGCGACCAGGTCGGTGCGCGGCTCGCCGACCGGCGCGGCAGCGGCCGTACCGCACACTCCGCCACCCTCCTGCGACCCGCACCCGGCGCTCTCGTGCGACCCGCAGCCCGCGCCCTCGTCCGGTCCGCAGCCGGCGCTCGCGTGCGAGCCGCACCCGCCCCCGGCCGTCGCCCGGTGCTCCGGCAGCGTCACCTGGTCGGCGCCCTCCACCTCGAACCCGGCGTCCGCGATCATCTCCAGGTCGGCCTTGCCCGCCTGGCCCTCACTGGTGAGGTAGTCGCCCAGGAAGATCGAGTTGGCCAGGTGCAGGGCGAGCGGCTGCATCGTGCGCAGATGCACCTCGCGGCCGCCCGCGATCCGCACCTCGACGTCCGGGCACACGAACCGGACCATCGCCAGGATGCGCAGGCAGCGCTGCGGGGTGAGGTTCCACTCCTTGGCCAGCGGGGTGCCCTCGAACGGGATCAGGAAGTTGACCGGCACCGAGTCGGGGTCCAGCTCACGCAGCGAGTACACGACGTCGACCAGGTCCTCGTCGGACTCGCCCATGCCCGCGATCAGCCCGGAGCACGCGGACAGCCCCGCCGCGTGCGCCTTCTGCACGGTGTCGACGCGGTCGGCGTAGGTGTGCGTGGTGGTGATCTCCCCGTAGGTGGACTCCGAGGTGTTGAGGTTGTGGTTGTACGCGTCCGCACCCGCTTCGCGCAGCCGCTCCGCCTGGCCCTCGGAGAGCAGGCCGAGGCAGGCGCACACCTCGACGCCCTCGTTCTGGTCCTTGATCGTCTTGATGGTCTCGGAGACCCGGTCCACGTCCCGGTCGGTCGGGCCACGCCCGGACGCCACCAGGCAGACCCGCTTGGCGCCCCCCGCCAGTCCGGCGGCCGCGGCCTCGGAGGCCTCGTCCGGCTTGAGCCAGGTGTACTTCAGGATGCCGGCGGTGGAGCCCAGCCGCTGGGAACAGTAGGAGCAGTCCTCCGGGCACAGGCCCGACTTGAGGTTGACGAGATAGTTGAGTTTCACCCGCCGGCCGAACCAGTGCCGGCGCACCTTCCCGGCCGCGGCCACCACATCGAGCAGGTCGTCGTCGGAAGTGGCGAGGACGGCCAGCGCTTCCTCGCGGGTCGGCAGCTCGCGCCGAAGCCCCTTGTCCACCAGCGTGTTCAGCAGGTCCATGGGGACCGATCCTGTCCTATCGAGCCGTCCCGGGCCAAGGTGGGGATCACACAACACACCCGGTTCGACGTGTGGGTATTGCCACACCATGGGTGAGCGGTCCTGCCGCTAGTGTCTGTCCGCTACCTACAAAAGCCCCGGAGGACCCATGGCGTTCGGCTGGATCGACGAGCAGGCGGAGCTGCGCCGCCGCGCCGGACTCGTACGGACCCTGCGCCCCCGCCCCGCCGACTCACCGCTCCTCGACCTCGCCAGCAACGACTACCTGGGCCTGGCCCGGCATCCCGAGGTGACGGAGGGGGCGGCGCGGGCCGCGCGGGCGTGGGGCGGTGGCGCGACCGGGTCCCGGCTCGTCACCGGTACGACGGAGCTGCACGCCGACCTGGAGCGCGAGCTGGCCGACTTCTGCGGCTTCGAGGCGGCGCTGGTCTTCTCCTCCGGCTACGCGGCCAACCTCGCCGCGGTCACCGCGCTCGCGCCGCACGGCTCCCTGATCGTGTCCGACGCGGGCAACCACGCCTCGCTCATCGACGGCTGCCGACTCGCCCGCGGCACCACCCAGGTCGTCGCGCACGCCGAGCCGGACGCGGTGCGCAAGGCGCTCGACACGCACGACGGCCCCGCGGTCGCCGTGTCCGACACCGTCTTCTCGGTCGACGGCGACGCCGCCCCGCTGGCCGGGCTCGCGCGGGCGTGCCGGGAGCACGGTGCGGGCCTGGTGGTCGACGACGCGCACGGCCTCGGCGTGCTCGGCGCCGGCGGCCGCGGCGCCCCGCACGCGGCGGGGCTCGCGGGCGCCGACGACGTCGTCGTGACGGTCACGCTGTCCAAGTCGCTCGGCAGTCAGGGCGGTGCCGTGCTCGGCCCCGCCCGGGTGATCGACCATCTGGTCAACGCGGCCCGGACGTTCATCTTCGACACGGGCCTCGCGCCCGCGGCGGCGGGCGCCGCGCTCGCGGCACTGAGACTGCTGCGCCGTGAACCGGAGCGTGCCGCGCGGGCCCGCGCGGTCGCGGGCGACCTGCACACCCGGCTGACGGCCGCGGGTCTGGAAGCCGTGCGTCCGGACGCCGCGGTCGTCTCCGTGCGTGCGCCCTCCCCGGAGGAGGCCGTCGCGTGGGCGGCCGACTGCCGAGCGGCAGGATTCGCCGTGGGCTGCTTCCGTCCTCCTTCCGTTCCCGACGGCATCTCACGGCTGAGGCTCACCGCCCGCGCGGACCTCTCCGAGGGGCAGATCGAACGCGCTGTTCAGGTCATCGGCGAGACACGACCATGAGTCGGCGTGACACGGCCGTGCGCCAGGGCGGTCAGATTCGGTCAGGTTCGGTCAGGACTGGAATGCGGCCGTGAAGCCCGCCCAGCTCTCGGGGGAGAAGAGCAGCGCGGGTCCGGCCGGGTTCTTGGAGTCGCGTACGGCCAGCAGTCCGGTCCAGGGGCCGGAGCGTGTCCGTGCCGTCTCGACGCAGTTGTTCGCTCCCGTGCTGTAGCTGCTGCGCAGCCACCGAACACCGAGCAGATCGGTACTGGAAGGTACGTTCCGAGGCATTGCGGTCATGGTGCCTCCTTACGCGCCGCCACCCAGCGCGGCGATGTAATCCAACGATTCCTCGGGCGAAAGGGCGTGGATCCGAAGGGCGTTGAAGGCCTCCGTGTAAGCCCGGAGGTCTTCTTTCCGTTCGAGGTAGAGGCTACTCGTCAAGTGGTCGAGAACAACCACATCCAGATCAGAAGTGCGCGAAAATGAGAAGATAACGAAAGGCCCGGTGATGCCGATATGCTCCCCGGCCGCGAACGGCAGTACCTGCAACCGGACATGGGGCAGCCGCGCCGCCTCCGTCAGCCGCACCAGCTGCCGCGCCATCACCTCGGGCCCGCCGATCTCCCGGCGCAGCACCGCCTCGTCCAGCACCGCGCTCAGTCGCAGCGGCGGATCGGCGTGCAGCACGTCCTGCCTGGCCAGCCGCACGGCCACCAGTGCGTCGAGCCGCTCGTCGTCGGCACCGGCCTCGTCGGTGAGTCCGCTCACCGCGGCCCGGGTCACCGCCCGGGCGTACTCGGGCGTCTGGAGCAACCCGGGCACCACGGAGGTCTCCAGCGTGCGCATCGCGCTCGCCTGTGACTCCAGGCTGATGAAGTCCCGGTACGTCGGCGGCAGTACGCCGCGGTACGCGTGCCACCAGTGATGTCGGCCGCCTCCCTCGTCGGAGCCCGCCAACACCTCCAGCAACTCCCGCAGTCGGGAGTCCTTCACGCCGTACGCGTCCAGCAGCAACCGCACATCGGCCGGTTTCACCCCGCTGGAGCCTGTCTCGATCCGGCTCACCTTGGACTGGTGCCAGCCCACCAGCCGGGCCGCCTCACCGCTGGTGAGCCCCGCCCCGGTACGCAACGCGCGCAGTTCTGCGCCCAGTTTCCGGCGGCGCACCGCGGGCCCGTGCTGCATGGGGAACTCCTTACTCCAACCGGGCCGCCCAAATACGCTCTGCCGTCGCAGAGTTCACCGCATCGAGCGACAGATATATGCATATCTTGGTGGATCGCCACCTCTGGCGGGGGCGGTAATGGCAGTCTGACGACGAAGCACCAGTCCGGGACCGTACTCGAACCATCCGCTCCGTGTCGGACTGCGGTCCCGTGGGAAAGGGACGACGTCGCCATGGCAGATCATCTGGAAGCATCCGTCACTCTGCCGAGCGATCCCGCCTCGGTCTCCGCGGCCCGCACCTACGTGGTCACCACCCTCGCGGAGTGGGGGCTGCCACCGGACACCGAAGCGGCCGACACGATCCGGCTGATCGTCTCCGAACTCACCACCAACGCCGTGCAGCACACCCTCGGGCAGTCACCCACGTTCCGGGTGGACATCGAGCTGGACCGTGACGAACATCTGCGCATCGGCGTGACCGACAGCCACCCGCGCTTCCCCAAGCGGCTGCCGGCCGCCGTCCAGCAGGACAACGGCCGGGGCCTGGTCATCATCCGCTGGCTGACCGCCGAGTGCGGCGGCAAGCTGAGAGTGCGGCCCACCCGCGAGGGCGGCAAGACCATCTCCATCGAGCTGCCGTGGACCGTCCCGGCGGCCCGGGTGCCGGCCGCGGGGCAGCAGGAGCCCTGACCGTCAGGCCCGCGGCGGCTGCTGCCCGGCGCGTCCGAACGTGCCACGCAGCAGGGCCCGGAAGGCGTCCGCGGCGGGCGCCGCCTCGGCGCCGCGGAAGGCGACCGAGATCGTACGGCGCAGTCCGCCCTCCTCCAGCGCGCGCACCCCCACCGGAGTGACCGACGTCCGCGCCACCATCTCCGGTACGACGGCCACCCCGAGCCCCGCACTGGCCAGCGCACACACCAGCAGGTACCCCGGAGTCGGCACCAGGACCGAGGGCGTGGCCCCGGCCCTCGCCAGCACCGCCTCCACACCCCGCCGTGCCGGAGCGTCCGGGGCCATGCTGATCAGCGGCTGACCGGCGAGCTCGGCCAGGGGCAGCCGAGCGGTCCCACTCGTGAGGGCGTGGCCCGGAGCGGACACCAGGACCAGCTCCTCGACGAGGATCGGCTCGATGTCGACGGAGGACGGCAGCGGCACCGGATCGCCAGGCTCGTAGGCGTGTGTCAGCGCCAGATCGACCTCCCCGGCCGCCACGGCGGTGACACCGGCCGACGGCTCGTAGTCGGTGACGGTCAGTTCCACGTCCGGATGCGCGCGGCGGAAGGCGCTCAGGGCCGGGGGCAGCAGATGGATACCGGCGGTCTGGAAGGTGGCCAACCGGAGGGTGCCGCCCGACAGTCCGGTCAGCCGGGCCAGTTCATGGCGTGCCCGCTCCAGTTCGTCGAGCACGCGCCGGGCCCGCGTGACCAGCAGCTCGCCCGCCCCCGTGAGCCGCGCCCCGCGGTGGTGCCGTACCAGAAGAGCGGTGCCCGCCTCGCGTTCCAGCTTGGCCAGTTGCTGGGAGAGCGCGGGTGTGGTGTAGCCCAGGCGTTCGGCCGCCCGGGTGATCGAACCCGCCTCCGAGACCGCCACCAACGCGGCGAGCCGGTTCGGGTCGTACACGCGGGCCCCTGTCTGCCTTAAGGAACGCTTCAGGTGCCCCCAGAATATTCGACATACCTGCTGAAGGCTTCCGCACGGCACGCTGACGTCATGGACGCGCAGCTCATCGCCTTCACCGGGGTCTCCGCCGGCCTGGTCGCCATGCCCGGGGCGGACTTCACCGTCGTCGTACGCAACGCCCTCGTCTCCCGAAAGGCCGGCATCGTCTGTGCGCTCGGGATCGGGGCCGGACTGCTGGTCCATGTGACGCTGGCGGTGGTGGGCGTCGCCGCGGTCCTGGCGGCGGTTCCGGCGCTGTTCCGGGCCCTCCAGGTGGTCGGCGGCGCCTATGTGCTGTACCTGGGCGTCCAGACGCTCAGGCAGCCGCACACCGACGTGGCCGACCAGCCTGAGGACTCCACCCTGCGGCCGCTGCGGCAGGGCTTCGTGACCAACGCCCTCAACCCGAAGGCGTCCCTGACCTTCCTCAGTGTGCTGCCGCAGTTCGTGCCCGCGGGCGCTGCGGCGCTGCCCCGGACCCTGCTGCTCGCCCTGATCGTCCTCGCGATCGCGCTGGTGTGGTTCCAGGTCGTCGCCCTGCTGGTGGACCGGCTGGGCCGGTGGCTGCGCAGGCCGCGCGTCGCCCGGGCGGTCACGGTCGGCACGGGCGCCGCGTTGACGGTCTTCGGCCTGGCGCTGCTCGCGGGGCCGCTGTCGGCCCTCTGAGGCCCCAGGGGCGGTGACGGCGCGTCAGGGCCGCCCTCACCGCCCCCGGGGAGGTCACTTGACCCGGCCGTACCAGACGCTCCTGGTCCAGATCTTCTGCAGCCGCACGACGTCCCCGCTCTTCGGGGAGTGCCAGATCTTTCCCTTCCCGGCGTAGATACCGACGTGGTAGACGTTCGACCCCGAGTGGAAGAACACCAGGTCCCCGGCCTTGCGGTTCTGCGCTGAGATGTGGCGGGTCTTGTTGTACTGCTGGGCCGCCGTACGGGGCAGCTTCTTGCCCGCCTTCTTGTACGAGTACAGCGTGAGCCCTGAGCAGTCGAACCTGTGCGGTCCGGTGGCGCCCCACTTGTACGGGGAGCCCTTCTTGGAGGCCGCGACCTGAAGTGCCTTCGTCGCCGGCGTCGCGGCTTCGGCCTCGGAGGCGAAGCCGGGGGCGACCACGGTGCCACCCACCGCGGCGAGCGTGAGGGCCGAGGCCGTACCGGCCCGGGCCATGAGCGACGGGACCCGATTGAGCGCAGTCATGCGCAACCCTTCGTCAGCCGCCTGTGAAGGATGACCTGTCGGATTCGGGCTGGCGAAGTTGCCCGGCCGCGTTGCCACGGCTTCACCCCAAGGGCTGCTCGGCTCGAACGAACGTCCGCTCCGGCGACCCGTCTTGCTTGGGTCCTCCACTCCTGCCGATCCACTCCTGTCGACCGGTCATCCGGGCGGCGGCAGGACTCGGCGTCCGCCCGGACCGCCCCGCCGCGGTGGCGGGGGCTTGTCGTCAGACAGGGATCTTGACGCACGGATGAACGAAAAGCCCAACGGAACCGGGGATTTGTGGTGTTACTCACCACTCACCCGTTCGGGTGGACACCCTCGTGTCGGGCTGGGTGTCCAGATGCCCGAGGAGCCTCGGACCAGGGACGGAGCGCCCAATTCCACCTTGTGCCGATGGCCGTTGCGCAACCTTGAGGGGTGCGCAAAAGGACACGCGGCTACGCCGAAAGGGGGTACGCCGTTCGGTCCGTTTCAGCACGGGTCCGGACGACTCGTCGGCGCACCGGGACGTCCGGAACCGGTCTGGACGGCTCGTCAACTGTCGGAGCGCGGCGGCACCGTGACGCGAGCCGTGCGGCGTTCTCCGTCCAGCACGCGCAGCGCGCGCGCCAGCGTGGGCGCGTGCAGCTCCGTCTCGCCCCGCTGGTGCATCAGCGCCAGCGCGTCCCGCAACGCGGCCGCCTTGGCCACCAGCGCCTGGGCGGCGCGCAGTCCGCGGTAGGTGTCACCGTGGTGGGCCGGATTGATCCGGCCCAGCAGGTCGGCCACATCGAGGTAACGGTCGATCAACTCGCCCTCGGCGCGCGTCAGCGCGGGCAGGGGCGGCAACTCGGGTGGGAGCACCGGCCGGTCACCTCCCTGTCGGTGGGGCGAGGGTGGCCTTGCGGCTCGGGATGATCCGGTCCACCAGCCCGTACTCCAGCGCCTCCCGCGCGTCGAGGATCTTGTCCCGCTCGATGTCCGCGGCCACCTGCTCGCGACTGCGCCCGGTGTGCTCGGCGAGCATCCCCTCCAGACGGGCCCGAACGCGCGTCAGTTCCTCGGCCTGGATGGCCAGATCGCTCGCCTGGCCCTGCACGGGCTCGGGCAGTGCCGGCTGGTGGATCACCACGCGGGCGCCCGGCAGCGCGAACCGCTTCCCCGGTGTGCCCGCCGCCAGCAGCACGGCGCTCGTCGAACCGGCCTGCCCCAGGCAGATCGTCTCCACGTCGCAGGTGACGTACTTCATCGTGTCGTAGACCGCCGACATGGCGCTGAACGAGCCGCCGGGCGAGTTGATGTACAGCGAGATGTCCTGATCGGGGTCCTTGTGCTCCAGGTACATGAACTGGGCCATCACGTCGTTCGCCGAGATGTCGTCGATCGGGGTGCCGAGGAAGACGATCCGCTCCTCCAGCAGCTTCGCGTACGGGTCCTGGGTCCTGATGCCGGAACTCGTGCGCTCGGTGAACTCGGGCAGGACGTAACGGGCGGACGGTCGGGTCATGGTTCACGCTCCCTTGCCGGGGTGCCTGTAAAAAATGTACAGGACGTACATGACGTAATGTGGGGAGCATGGCCTACGAGATTCCGGTGACGCAAGCCAGGGCTGAGCTCGCCGAACTGATCAATCGCGTGGTGTACGGCGGTGAGCGCGTCGTCGTGACCCGCCACGGAAAGCCCCTCGTCGCCCTCGTCTCCGCCTCTGACCTCGAACGGCTCGAGAAACTCGGGGAGCCCGCGGACCTGGCCGGGGAGCATGTGGTCAGCACCGTCTCCGGCGTCCGCGAGGTGGCCTCCGCTCCCCGCGAACGGCAGCGGTTCGGAATCGCGGCCGAGCATCGCGGGCCGGGTTCCTCGTAGGGCGGTCCTCGCACCCCTCAAGACGAAGAAAGACCGTGCCCCCGTCCGCTGCGGCGGGGTGCACGGTCGTTCGGGTGCGGCCGGAGCGTCAGCCGACAGCGGCCATCTCCCTCTCGCCCGCTGGTGCGGCGCTCTTCTCGCGTGCCTTGAGCGCGCTCCCCAGCAGGACGGCGCCCAGGCCCAGCGCAGCCCACCAGATGAGTGTCAGGACCGGGCCCATCGCCGCCGCGCCGTCGAAGAAGGCCACCGACCGCAGCAGGCTCGTACCCGCGCCCGGCGGCAGCCACTGGCCGATCGTGCCGGCCGGCTCGGGCAGGAGCTGCGGGGCCGAGGCGGCCCCGGAGAAGGGGTTTCCGAACAGCATGACGACGCCCGCCGCGATCCCCGCGCCCGCGGGACCGACAAGCGCGGCGAGCCCCGCGACGCCGGCGCTCACCGCCAGGGACGTCAGTGCGAGCACCCCGGCCTCCGCCCACCAGTTTCCGGTGAGGACCTCCAGCCAGCTGTGCGCCAGGGCGGTCGTGATCACGCCGATCAGGGCCGCGGCGCCGAGCAGGGCGCTCATCGCACGCATCCCGCGCAGCCCGAGCAGGGTCACCGCCGCGCCCGCCGCGATACCGGCCAGGGCGAGCGGCAGCACGCTGGACGTCAGGGCCGCGCCGCGCGGGTCGCTCTCGGGGGCGGGCACGACGTCGACCGTCTCGACCGGGGTCCCCTCGGCCGCGGCCCGCTGAGCCACCGCCTGCTGGAGCAGCTGGGCGACGGCCGGGCTCGCGGCCGACGCGGTCAGCAGCTTCGGGCCCTCGGGGGTCGCGACGACCGCGCCGTACACGGTCCGGTCCGCTATGGCCTCCCGGGCGGCGGCCTCGTCGGCGTAGCGGTGGATCTCGAAGGTGCCGTCGCGCTGGGCGAGCCGGTGCTCCACCCGGGTCGCCGCGGTGTCCGGGCCGGCCACTCCGAGCGGCAGGTCGCGGGGGGCGGTGCGGGCCGCGGGCCAGGCGAACGCCCACAGGGCGAGTGCGGCGAGGACGGGGACGAGCACGACCACCGCGATCAGGTGCCGGTGTCCGGTGCTGCCGGGTGCTGGGGCGGAGTGGGTGGACGACATGGTCACGACTCCAAAAAGAAGGATTGTTCGTTTTACCAACGGCTCCACCGTGCTCGCCGGATCTTCGCTTGTCAAGAAGGAATGTTCGTTTTACCATGTGACCATGGCCCGCGTATCCCAGGAACACCTCGACGCCCGCCGCCGGCAGATCCTCGACGGCGCCGCGCGCCTCTTCGCCCGCAACGGCTTCCACGCCACCTCCATGCAGGACGTGCTGAAGGAGGTCGACCTCTCCGCCGGAGCGGTGTACCGCTACTTCAGCGGCAAGGACGAACTGATCGCGGCGATCGTGAAGGACGTGCTCGGCGAGGTGCGCGCGTCCTTCGAGGAGGTCGCCCGGCAGAGCCCGCCCCCGCCGCCGGAGCTCCTGGTCACAGCGGTCCTCGGTCGCACGCTCGGCGTCTACTCGGCCCTCGGCGACGACGGGGGATCGGTCTTCCCGCCGCTGGTCATCCAGGTCTGGGCGGAGACCGTGCGGAACAAGGAACTGGCCCTTGTCCTGGCGGACGTCTACACGACCCTGCGCGAGGCGTGGGTCAGGGCCGTCGAGGCCTACCAGGACGCCGGGATGATGCCGCCGGACATCCCCGCCGACCATGTGGCGCGCACCATGATCGCCACCGTGCAGGGGTTCATCGCCCAGCAGGCCCTGTTCGGGCCGGCGCCGGTCGAGGTCCTCCAGGACGGCCTGCGGGCCCTGACGGGAATGCGGGCCGCGGAGCCGGGGCCCTGCGGGGATCACAGCTCGGTTAACTTGCCCGAAACGCGGTCCAACTAGCCTGCCCATCCACGCCACCAGGCACTTTGCCCCGTGGCCGCGGCAACCGGACCCCGCACGGTCCGGAGCGAGGACTGTGAGGTGGGACGTGCAACTGACCCCGCACGAGCAAGAGAGGCTGCTCATCCACGTGGCGGCCGACGTGGCCGACAAGCGCCGGGCCCGCGGGCTCAAGCTGAACCACCCCGAAGCGGTCGCCCTGATCACCTCGCACATCCTCGAAGGCGCGCGGGACGGCCGCAGCGTCGCCGAGCTGATGTCCTCCGGACGCAAGCTGCTCACCCGGGACGACGTCATGGAGGGTGTCCCGGAGATGATCCACGACGTCCAGGTCGAGGCGACCTTCCCGGACGGCACCAAGCTGGTCACCGTCCATGACCCGATCGTCTGAGGGGCCTCGATGATTCCCGGAGAGATCCTCTTCGCCGACGGCCCGATCGCCTACAACACGGGCCGCGACGCCACCCGCCTCACCGTCCTCAACGCCGCCGACCGGCCGGTCCAGGTCGGCTCTCACTACCACTTCGCCGAGGCCAACCCCGGACTGGACTTCGACCGCGCCGCGGCCCGCGGCAAGCGGCTCAACATCGCAGCCGGCACCGCCGTGCGCTTCGAGCCCGGGATCCCCGTCGACGTCGAACTCGTCCCGCTCACCGGTGCCCGCGTCGTGCCCGGACTGCGTGGCGAGACCGGAGGTGCCCTCGATGCCTGAGATCTCCCGTGCCGCGTACGCCGACCTGTTCGGACCGACCACCGGTGACCGCATCCGGCTCGCCGACACCGATCTGCTGGTCGAGATCGAGGAGGACCGTTCCGGCGGGCCCGGACTCGCCGGGGACGAGGCGGTGTTCGGCGGCGGCAAGGTCATCCGCGAGTCCATGGGCCAGTCGCGTGCCACGCGCGCGGACGGCACCCCCGACACCGTTGTCACCGGCGTCGTGATCATCGACCACTGGGGCATCGTCAAGGCCGACGTCGGCATCCGCGACGGCCGGATCACCGGCATCGGCAAGGCGGGCAACCCCGACACGATGGACGGGGTGCACCCGGACCTCGTCATCGGCCCCGAGACCGAGATCATCGCCGGCAACGGACGCATCCTCACCGCCGGCGCCATCGACGCGCACGTCCACTTCATCTGCCCCCAGATCGCCGACGAGGCGCTGGCGGCGGGCATCACGACACTGGTGGGCGGCGGCACCGGACCGGCCGAGGGCTCGAAGGCGACGACCGTGACGCCCGGCCCGTGGCATCTGGCGCGGATGCTGGAGGCGATGGAGCAGTACCCGCTCAACATCGGGTTCCTCGGCAAGGGCAACACCGTCTCCCACGAGGCGATGCTGTCGCAGATCCGCGGCGGCGCGCTCGGCCTGAAGCTGCACGAGGACTGGGGCTCGACCCCGGCCGTCATCGACGCCTCGCTCACCGTCGCCGAACAGACCGGCATCCAGGTCGCGATCCACACGGACACGCTCAACGAGGCCGGATTCGTCGGCGACACGCTCGCCGCGATCGCGGGCCGCGGCATTCACGCGTACCACACCGAGGGCGCCGGCGGCGGGCACGCACCGGACATCATGACCGTCGTCTCCGAGCCGCACGTGCTGCCGAGCTCGACGAACCCGACGCGGCCGTTCACCGTCAACACCGCCGAGGAACACCTCGACATGCTGATGGTCTGCCACCACCTCAACCCCGCGGTGCCGGAGGACCTCGCCTTCGCCGAGTCGCGGATCCGGCCCTCGACCATCGGCGCGGAGGACGTCCTGCACGACCTGGGCGCGATCTCGATCATCTCGTCCGACTCGCAGGCCATGGGACGTGTCGGTGAGGTCGTCATGCGGACCTGGCAGACGGCCCATGTCATGAAGCGGCGCCGCGGCGCCCTGCCCGGCGACGGGCGGGCCGACAACCAGCGGGTGCGCCGCTACGTCGCCAAGTACACGATCAACCCGGCGCTCGCCCAGGGCCTGGCCCGGGAGATCGGGTCGGTGGAGAGCGGGAAGCTGGCCGACCTGGTGCTGTGGGAACCGGCGTTCTTCGGGGTCAAGCCGCAGCTCGTCATCAAGGGCGGCCAGATCGCGTACGCGCAGATGGGCGACGCCAACGCCTCGATCCCGACGCCTCAGCCGATCCTGCCCCGGCCGATGTACGGGGCGATCGGGCGGGCACCGGCCGCCAACTCCGTCAACTTCGTCGCCCCGCTGGCGATCGAGGACGGGCTGCCGGAGCGGCTCCAGCTCGGGAAGCGGTTCATGGCCATCGAGTCGACGCGTGGGGTCACCAAGGCCGACATGCGGCAGAACGACGCGCGGCCCGACGTACGGGTCGATCCCGACAGCTTCGCCGTGCACATCGACGGAGAGCTCGTCGAGGCGAGTCCGGCCGACGAACTGCCCATGGCCCAGCGGTACTTCCTCTTCTGACGGCGGGATCCATGTCACGGGCAGCACTTCTCGTCCTCGCCGACGGCCGCTTTCCCGCCGGAGGCCACGCGCACTCCGGCGGGGCCGAGGCGGCCGTCAAGGCGGGGCGCATCACCGGGGCCGCCGACCTGGAGGACTTCTGCCGGGGCCGGCTGCACACGGCGGGACTGGTCGCTGCCTCGCTCGCCGCGGCGGCGGCGCTCGGGGCCGACGCGGTGGCCCTGGACGAGGCGGCCGACGCGCGCACGCCGTCACCCGCGTTGCGGTCGGTCGCCCGGAAGCTGGGGCGGCAGCTGATGCGGGCCGCTCGGGCCACCTGGCCGTCGCAGGAACTGGACGACCTGGCTCGCCGGTTCCCCAAGGGCGCGCACCAGCCGGTGGTGCTCGGAGTCGTGGCCCGGGCCGCCGGGCTGGGGGCGGTCGACGCCGCGCACTGCGCGGCGTACGAGAGCGTGAGCGGGGCGGCGAGCGCGGTGGTACGGCTGCTGAGCCTCGATCCCTTCGACGCGACCGCCGTACTGGCCCGGCTGGGGCCGGAGACGGACCGGGTCGCGGACCGCGCGATGGAGGCGGCCCGAGGCGTCATCCTCGGTGGAGCCGACCAACTGCCCGCCGCCTCGGGGCCGTTGCTGGAGATCGGGGCGGAGGCGCACGCGGCCTGGCCGGTGCGGCTGTTCGCCTCGTAGTACACCCCGCCACTCGACTCACCGCACGTCCCACACCGAAGGAGCCGCCCATGCATCTCGACCACTCCCATGACGGGCCCGCCGCGGTCAGCGCCGACGCGCACCGGCCCGACGGCTCGCGCCGCGCCCTGCGCATCGGTCTCGGGGGCCCCGTCGGATCCGGCAAGACGGCCACCGTCGCCGCGCTCTGCCGTGCCCTGCGCGAGGAGTTGTCCCTCGCCGTCGTCACGAACGACATCTACACGCGGGAGGACGCCGAGTTCCTGCTGCGCGAGGCCGTGCTGCCGCCCGAGCGGATCACGGCCGTGGAGACCGGGGCCTGCCCGCACACGGCGATCCGGGACGACATCTCCGCGAACCTCGAAGCCGTCGAGGACCTGGAGGACGAGGTCGGTCCCCTCGACCTCATCCTGGTCGAGTCCGGCGGGGACAACCTCACCGCCACCTTCTCCAAGGGGCTCGTCGACGCGCAGATCTTCGTGATCGACGTGGCCGGCGGCGACGACATCCCGCGCAAGGGCGGGCCGGGGGTGACCACCGCCGATCTGCTCGTGATCAACAAGACCGACCTCGCGCCGTACGTCGGCTCCGACCTGGCGCGGATGGCGGCCGACGCCAAGGCGCAGCGCGCCGAGCTGCCGGTCGTGTTCCAGTCGCTCAGGAGCGAGACGCAAGTGGCGGACGTGGCCCGCTGGGTGCGGGCGCGGCTCGCCGCGTGGACGGCGTGACCGTGACCGGTGGCGTACGGGCCGTCGCGCGGATCGTCGCCCGGGACGACGGGCGGGGCGGCACGGCCCTTCCCGTCCTCGACAGCGACGGGCCGCTGGCTCTCAGACGCACCCGGGGCAGCGCCGCCGAAGCACGGGTCGTGCTCGTCGGCGCCATGAGCGGACCCCTCGGTGGCGACCACTTCACCGTCGAGGCCGAGGTGGCGGCGGGCGCCCGGCTGCGCGTCGGATCGGCCGCGGCGACCATCGCGCTGCCGGGGCAGAGCAAGAACGAGGCCCGGTACGACGTATGGCTGACCGTGGCCGACGGAGCCGAACTGCACTGGCTTCCCGAGCAGTTGATCTCCGCGCGGGGCAGCGACCTGCGGGTCACCACCCAGGTCGACGTGGCCGCGACCGGGCGGCTCGTGTTGCGTGAGGAGCAGGTGCTCGGGCGGGTGGGGGAGGAGCCGGGACGGCTCGGGAGCCGGATCCGGGTGCGTGTCGCGGACCGGCCGGTGCTCGATCAGGAGGTCGCCTGCGGGCCCGGCGCGCCGGGTGGCTGGGACGGGCCCGCGGGGCTCGGCGGGCTCCGGGCCGTCGGTCAACTCGTCGTCGTACGACCGGAGTTCGCCGACCATCCGGTGAAGGCGCGGATGCTGGGGGAGAACGCCGCCGTGATGCCGCTCGCCGGGCCCGCCGCCCTGGTGAGTGCCGTGGCGGCGGACGCGCTGCGGCTGCGCGGGCTGCTCGACGAGGCGCTGGAGTCGGTCGGCTGAGCCGGGCCCGGCCGAGCGGCACCCCTCAACGGATGGGCAGCCGCGGGAACTTGCGCTCCTTCTCCATGGACGCCTTGGCTGCGGCCTCCTCGGCCTTGGCGACGGCCGCGTACTGGTCGACGTACTCCTGCTCGGACAGCGTCAGGATGGCGTACATGATCTCGTCGGTCACGGCGCGCAGGATCGCCTTCTCGTTCTCCATGCCGGCGTACCGGGAGAAGTCGAGGGGTTTGCCGAAGCGGATGGTGACCGGGTGGATGTTCGGGATGACCTTGCCCGGTGGCTGCGCCTCGAAGGTGCCGATCATCGCGCAGGGGATGACCGGGACCCCGGCCTTGAGCGCCATCACCGCGACGCCGACCTTGCCCTTGTAGAGCCGGCCGTCGTGCGAGCGGGTGCCCTCCGGGTAGATGCCGAGGAGCTCGTCCTTGCGCAGGACCCCGAGCCCCTCGCGGATCGCCGCCTGGCCGGCCTCCTTGCCGGTGCGGTCGACCGGGATCTGGCCGGCGCTGCGGAAGAACGCTGCGGTCAGGCGTCCCTTGAGGCCGGGGCCCGTGAAGTACTCCTTCTTCGCCAGGAACGTGATGCGTCGCTTCAGCATGGCCGGCATCAGGAAGTGGTCGGAGAACGACAGGTGGTTGCCGGCGATGATCGCGGCACCCGAGTCCGGCACGTGCTCAAGACCTTCTATTCGCGGGCGGAAGAACAGTTTCAGCAGAGGCCCCAACAACACGTATTTCAGAACGTAGTAGAACAAGAGGGTCGCTCCTCACTCCGGCGGGTGGACTCGGGCCGCCGAGTTCTGGCAGGTCAACCAGCGTGCCGTGGGGCTGCCAGTGTAGGCACTGGGGTGACAGGCCGGAACCGGGTCGGATCGGACGGATGCCGACCAGAGCCGGTCTTCCTGACGAGACGTCAGTAGCCCGGTGGACGGCGTCGCTTGCGGATGGGGAGGACCGCCCGACCAGCCTGGTGTCGGCGATCGGTGTGCGGCAACCGGACGGCGGGGTTTGGCGTGATCACGGTCACCGGGTGGCAGGCGGCCCGCCCTTGCGGCGAGTCGTGGCGTCTGCTCGTTCATCACAGCCGCACGATGATCAGCGCCGTGTCGTCGGTCGCACCGCCCGGCGGCAGCAGCTCCAGCAGAACGGCGTCGGCGAGGGTCTCGGGATCGGCGGTGCGATGGCGGACGAGGGCGTCGGCGAGGCGGTCGAGGCCGGCGTCGATGTCCTCGCGGCGGCGTTCGATCAGGCCGTCCGTGTACAGCACGAGCGTGGCACCGTCGGAGTACGTGGTGGCGGCCTGCGGTCTCGGCCTCGGGTCGGGGCGGGCGTCCAGCGGGGGATCGGTGGCCATGTCCAGGAGTTCCACGCTGCCGTCGGCGTGCACCAGCAGCGGCGGCGGGTGACCGGCGCTGCTGTAGGTGATGGTGTGCGCGTCGCAGTCGATGAACGTCGTGACCGCGGTGGCCGATTCGGCGCCGTCGACCACGTGGGCGTACCGCCCCAGGACGTCGAGCGCCTGGGCCGGGCCGTCGGCGACGCGGGAGGTGGCGCTGAGCGCGCTGCGCAGCTGACCCATGACGCCGGCGGCCGGGAGCCCGTGCCCGACCACGTCGCCCACGGAGACCCCGATGCGGTTGCCGCCCACCAGGTCGATCAGGTCGTACCAGTCGCCGCACACGTTCAGCGCGCCGACGGCGGGCCGGTAGCGCACCGCCGCCCGGTGGTTGCCCACCTGCCGTCGGGCGGGCAGCATCGCCTCCTGCAGGGCCAGGGCCACCTCGCGTTCGCGGGCGTGCGCCAGCCGCAGTCGCTCGTTCAGCTCCTGCAACTCGCGGGCGCGGGTGTACAACTCGGCCTCCAGGACCCGCGCCCGGGAGTCCGTGCCCGCGCCACCGCGCAGCCGGATGAGCTCGGTGACCTCCTCCACCCGGTGCAGGATGAACGCCACCCGCCCGTCCGGGCCCTGGACGGGCGCGTTGATCGGGCTCCAGTAGCGCTCCTCCCAGTGGCCGGGACGGGCGGCGTCCTCGACGTCGTAGCGCTGCAGTGCCATGGCGTCGCGCTCACCCGTGGCCACCACGCGGAGCATCGACGCCCGGACGTCGCTCATGCCGGTGGCGTTGGGATCGTTGGGATTGTCCGGGAAGACGTCGAAGATGTACCGGCCCACCAGTTGTTCGCGGGCACGCCCGGACAGACGCTGGAAGTCCTCGTTGGCGTCGGCGTAGAACAGGTCCGGGGTCAGCAGCGCGACCATGCCGGGCAGCGCCTGGAACACCGCCTCGTAGTCGATCGCCTTGTCTTCCATGGCTTCGCCTCACTACCAGGACCCGACCAGTTTCCCACGCTCTGTGGCGTATGTACCGATGTACTACATGTGCGCCCGGACGGCAGGTCAGGGCGGAGCGCCGGTCAGGGACTGCTGGGCCCAGATGATCTTCCCCTCGGGTACGAAGCGGGTGCCCCACCGCTGGGTGAACTGGGAGACCAGCAGCAGCCCGCGGCCGCCCTCGTCGGTGGTGCGCGGATGACGCAGGTGCGGGGCGGTCGCACCGCCGTCGAACACCTCGCAGATCAGAGCGCGCTCCCTGATCAGACGCAGCCGGATGGGGCCGGTCGCGTACCTGATCGCGTTGGTGACCAGTTCGCTGACGACCAGTTCCGTGGTGAAGGCCAGGTCGTCCAGCCCCCACTCGGTCAGCTGCCGGGTGGCCGTCTTGCGCGCGTCGGCGACGGCTGCCGGGTCGGAGGGCAGGTCCCAGTCGGCGACCTGCTCGATGCCCAGGAGCCGGGTGCGGGCCATCAGCAGGGCCACGTCGTCGTGCGGGCGGTCCGGCACCAGCGCGTCGACCACGGCCCGGCAGCGCAGGTCGAGGGAGGCCGCGTGCCGCTCCAGCGCTTGCCGCAGCCGATCCCGGTCGGCGTCGACGGCCCAGGTGTCACCGCGCGCCAGCAGCCCGTCGGTGTGCAGGGCGAGCGTGCTGCCGGCGGCCAGGACCAGCTCGACCGACTCGAAGGGCGGGCCGCCCGCGCCGAGCGGCGGTCCCTGCGGAAGGTCCACGAAGGTGGCGGTGCCGTCGGGCAGCACGACGGCCGGCGCCGGATGGCCCGCCGCCGCCATGGTGCACTGCCCGTCGACCGGGTCGTAGACGACGTACACACACCCCGAACCCACGGACCCGGTCACGGCGGCCTCCTCCCCGGCCGACTCGGCACCCTCCTCACGGGCCAGTTGCGCGACCAGGTCGTCGAGGTGGGCCAGCACCTCCTCCGGCGGGAGGTCCAGCGCCGCGAGAGTCCGTACGGCGGTACGCAGCCGGCCCATCGCCGCGGCGGCGTCGATGCCGTGGCCGGGCACCTCACCCACCACCAGGGCGACACGGGCACCCGACAGCGGGATGACGTCGTACCAGTCGCCGCCGAGGCCGGTCAGCTCGTCGGCCGGCCGGTAGCAGGCGACCACCTCCAGGGCGTCCTGCTCGGGCAGCCGGTGCGGCAGCAGGCTGCGCTGCAGGACCAGGGCGGCGTCGCGTTCGCGGGTGTAGCGGCGGGCGTTGTCGACACAGACGGCGGCGCGGGAGACGAGGTCCTCGGCCAGGTTCAGGTCGTCCTGTTCGAAGGGTTCCTGGCGGTGCCGCCGGAAGAAGGTCGTCAGGCCCAGGGTGACGCCCCGGGCGCGGATCGGCACGATCATGACGCTGTGCAGGCCCAGCTCCAGGAAGATGGCGGCCTGTCCACCGTGCGCGTGCTCGGACCACGCCTCGCCCAGCGGATCGAGCCGCTCCTCCCGCCAGGCCTCGGCCGTCCTGAGGCACCGGATCGGCGGCGACCCCGCCGGATACGCGACGAGCTCGCCGACGGCGACGACGGCCTCCGGAACCCGCTCGGTGACCGACCGCTGTGCCGCGCGGCGCAGGGGCACAGGGTCCGTGCCGCTCAGCGGTCCGGCGGCCGGCTCCCCGCCGCGCAGCACCGACTCCAGCAGGTCCACGGTGACCAGGTCCGCGAGCCCGGGTACGGCCACGTCCGCCAGTTCCTGGGCGGTGCGGGTGATGTCGAGGGTGCGGCCGATGTGCTGGCCGGCCCGGTCGAGCAGGGCCAGGCGCTCCCGGCTGCGGTGCCGGTCGGAGATGTCCTCCACCGTGTAGTACACGCCCATGGGGTGTCCCTGGCCGTCGTCGAGCCGGGTGAACGACATCATGTGGGCGGTCTCGCGCAGGGGGGCTGAGCGTGCGTGGCCGATGTGCTCGTAGCCGACGATCGGTTCGCCGGTCGTCAGCACCCGCCGCATCTGCGCCTCGATGGAGCGGAAGTCCAGGCCGGGCTGGATGTCGGCGAGCCGTAGCCCGAGGCGACGGCTCGGTGGGCCGCCGCCGAACTGGGACAGGGCGGCGTTCGACCAGACGAAGCGCAGGTCCGTGTCGACGATCGCTATGCCCACGGGGGAGCGGGCGACCATCTGCTCCAGTACGGCGCGGCTCATGTCCCAACCCGGTGCGTCCGCCAGCTCGGACAGCAGCACGAGCCAGCGCGAGAACCCCTCGGCGTCACTGGCGGACGTGATCCGCACCATCAGCCTGACCAGGGAGCCGCCCTTGTGCACGGCCGTCAGCAGCCCCGCCCAGCCCCCCTCCCTGCGGCACCGCTCCATCAGCTCCGGCACCCGCCGCGCGTCCTCGGCGTCGAAGAGCTCGGCGATACTCCGACCCACCACCTCCGAGGCCGGGTACGCCAGCAGCCGGTGCGCGTCCCTGGTCCACCCCGTCACCAGACCCTGCGCGTCGAGCAGCAGGGGCGCGGCGTCCGCCACGTCGTACCCCTGCCGGGCAACGCCCTGCTCCTCGTGTGTGCCCACGGCCGACCTCTCTGTCGCTGAGAGCGGTCTACCACCTCTTGTCCCCATCTTCACCCTTCCGGTCGCCCCCGCCTCTTCGCGGGGGCCGGGAGGGGTTGCTCCACAGAGGGCAGCGCGACGCCGGGGCCCGTTCCCCGCGACGGCGGGCGGCGCTCGCGTCCCGCCCTCGGGGTGTTTCCGGTGCCTCGCCACCCTGGTCCGTGGCCGGCGGCCGGGACCGGGTCTGCTTCCGGCGTCCGGCTCGGGCCGGTCCCGGTACCCGGCCGGGCCGGTCCCGGTACCCGGTCCGGTCCGTGGCCGGCGGCCGGTGCCCGGTCTGCTCCGGGGCGCTCAGCCGGCCTGTCCGCAGCGACCGGGGCTCGGTTCGTCCCCCATCCGCCTCAGCCACCGCGACCCGGCCCGCCTCCACCAGCGCGACCCGGCCCCGCCCCCGCAACCCACCCCCGCAATCCACCCCGGCAACCCACCCCTGCAGCCCGGCCCCCGAGACGGGAGCCGGGCTGCTCGGTCCTGATGGGTGGTTACGTCGGTTACGTCAGGACCTTCTCCAGGGCGCCCAGTGCCCCTGTCAGCTCCTCCGTCGTGATCGTCAGGGGCGGGGCCAGTCGGATGGTGGAGCCGTGGGTGTCCTTGACCAGGACGCCCTCGCGCAGGAGGCGCTCCCCGAGCTCGCGGCCGGTGCCGAACTCCGGGTCGATGTCCACGCCCGCCCACAGCCCGCGCGCGCGGAAGCCGACGACGCCCTTGCCGACCAGCGCCGACAGGCCGCCCCGCAGGACCAGGCCCAGCTCGGCGGCCCGGCGCTGGAACTCACCGGTCTCCAGCAGGTCGACCACCGCCGTGCCGACCGCGGCGGCCAGCGGGTTGCCGCCGAACGTCGAGCCGTGCTCACCCGGCCGCAGCACGCCGAGGACGTCACGGCGGGCCACCACCGCCGACACCGGCACGATGCCGCCGCCCAGCGCCTTGCCCAGCAGGAGCATGTCCGGGACGACCCCGTCGTGCTCGACGGCGAGCGTACGGCCCGTACGCCCGAGGCCGGACTGGATCTCGTCCGCGATGAACAGGCAGCCCTTGCGCCGGGTCAGCTCCCGCACGCCGGCGAGATAGCCGTCGCCGGGGATGAGGACGCCCGCCTCGCCCTGGATCGGCTCCAGAAGCACCGCCGCCGTCGTCTCGTCGACGGCCGCCTCGAGTGCCGCCAGGTCGTTGTACGGCACGATCCGGAAGCCCGGCGTGAAGGGACCGAAGCCCTGCCGCGCCGTCTCGTCCGTGGAGAACGACACGATCGTCGTCGTACGGCCGTGGAAGTTCTCCGCGGCGACCACGATCGTCGCCTGATCGGCCGGGACGCCCTTCACCTCGTACGCCCACTTGCGGGCCACCTTGATGCCGGACTCGACCGCCTCGGCGCCCGTGTTCATCGGCAGCACCATGTCGAGGCCGGTCAGAGCGGCCAGCCGCTCGGCGAACTCGGCGAGGCGGTCGTTGTGGAACGCGCGGGACGTCAGGGTCAGCCGGTCCAGCTGGCGGTGCGCCGCCTCGATGAGCGCGGGGTGGCGGTGGCCGAAGTTCAGTGCCGAGTAACCGGCCAGCATGTCGAGGTAGCGGCGGCCCTCCACGTCCTCCACCCACGTGCCCTCGGCGCGGGCGACGACCACGGGCAGCGGGTGGTAGTTGTGCGCCAGGACCGGCTCCTCGGAGCGGATCAGGTCGGCGGACGAGCGGGCGGTGACGGGAGCGGTCATCAGCGGATCTCCTGGGTACAGCACTTGATGCCGCCGCCGGCCTTGCGGAACTCCGACAGGTCGACGGGGACGGGGACGTAGCCGCGGTCGGCGAGCGCGGAGGTGAGCGCCTCGGCCTGCGGGGCGATGAAGACGTGGCGGCCGTCGGACACCGAGTTCAGGCCGAATGCCATCGCGTCGTCACGGGTGGCGAGCACCGCGTGCGGGTACAGCCGTGCCAGCACCTCACGGCTGCCCGGCGAGAACGCCTCCGGGTAGTACGCGATGTTGTCGTCGTCCAGGACGAACAGCGCCGTGTCCAGGTGGTAGAAGCGCGGGTCCACCAGCGTCAGGCTGATCACCGGATGCCCGAAGAACTCCTGCACCTCGCGATGCGCCTCACGGGTGGTACGGAACCCGGTGCCGGCCAGTACGTAGCGGCCGGTCCAGACCAGATCTCCCTCGCCCTCGCACACGGCCTCGGGACGGTAGACGTCGAAGCCGGCCGTCTTGAACCAGGTGTCGTAGTGCGTGGACTCG
Organism: Streptomyces sp. NPDC001920; assembly: GCF_053594495.1. NCBI lineage: Bacteria > Bacillati > Actinomycetota > Actinomycetes > Kitasatosporales > Streptomycetaceae > Streptomyces > Streptomyces sp. NPDC001920. The sequence continues at coordinate 198,181 of NZ_JBSFEP010000009.1, read as the reverse complement.
GGGCGCCGCTCCGGCGCGTGGAAGAGCGAACCGAAGACCCGGCCGTCCACGACGACCGCCGAGTTCGCCGCGAACACCATGTCCGGCAGGCCGGGGGCAGGCTCCACCGTGTCGACGGTGTGGCCGTGGGTGCGGTAGGCGTGGATCAGTGCCTGCCACTGCTCCTGGGCGAGGTCGACGTCCACCGGGGCGTCGGGATGCATCCAGGGGTTGATCGCGTACTGCACGGCGAAGTGTCTGGGTTCGCAGACGAGATACCGCCGCCGGCGCGGCACACGGGAGTCGGACACAGAGGGGTTCCTCCGCTTCCTCGAAATGTCGACTGTGGGTTGACACCAAAGTAGGAAGTGCCGGAGACGACCGACAAGGAAAAAATATTGCGTGTCCGCGCAGGAATGCTGCGTAGTTTCTTCGGCAGACGCAGCCCTGCTGCGCCGCGAAAGGTTTACTCCGGTGCCGGCTGGCTCGCGCCCGCCTCCGGGCTCTCCGGCAGCAGATGGGACAGCACCATCACACTGATCGTCTTGCGGATGAACGGCTCGACGCGGATCCGTTCCAGCACCTCCTCGAAGTGCTCCACGTCCCGCGCCCGCACGTGCAGCAGCGCGTCCGCGCCGCCGGTCACCGTCATGGCCGCGGTGATCTCCGGATGGTTGCGCACCACCTCCGCGAGCCGCCGCGGCGGCGCCGCGCCCTCGCAGTACACCTCGACATACGCCTCCGTGCGCCAGCCCAGCGCCGACGGCTTGACCGTGGCCGTGAACCCGGTGATCACGCCCGTCTCACGCAACCGGTCCACCCGCCGCTTGACCGCCGTCGAGGACAGCCCGACGGCCGCGCCGATCTCCGCGAAACTCGTCCTGGCATTGGCCATCAACGCGGTGATGATCTTCCGGTCCAGCTCGTCGAAGGGCGCGGGCCTGCTGTTCATGGCGGCACTGTATCCAGCGCGAACGCCGATGCGTCCGCACGTGTGCAGGCGTGCGAATTGCTCCTACACTCCGGGTTCATGCTGCGCGCCCTGGCTGTCGACGACGAACGCCCCTCGCTGGAGGAGCTCCTCTACCTGCTGAAGGCGGACCCCCGCATCGGCAGCGCCGAGGGCGCCGGTGACGCGACCGAGGCGTTGCGCCGGATCAACCGCGCCCTGGAGTCCGGTCCGGGCGGGCCCGAGGCGATCGACGTCGTCTTCCTCGACATCAACATGCCCGGCCTGGACGGCCTCGACCTGGCCCGGCTGCTCACCGGCTTCGCGAGACCTCCCCTGATCGTGTTCGTCACCGCCCACGAGGACTTCGCCGTGCAGGCGTTCGACCTCAAGGCCGTCGACTACGTCCTCAAGCCGGTCCGCAAGGAACGCCTGGCCGAAGCCGTACGCCGGGTCGGCGAACTGCGCGGCAGCGCGCCCCGCATACCCGTGAGCGAGCCCGACCCCGACCAGATACCCGTGGAGCTCGGCGGAGTGACCCGCTTCGTCGCCGTCGACGACATCACGCACGTCGAGGCCCAGGGCGACTACGCCCGCCTGCACACCGACCGGGGCAGTCACCTCGTCCGCATCCCCCTGTCGACCCTGGAGGACCGCTGGCGTGCCCGCGGCTTCGTCCGCATCCACCGCCGCCACCTCGTCGCCCTGCGCCACATCGGCGAACTCCGCCTGGACGCGGGCACCGTCAGCGTCATGGTCGGCTCCGAGGAACTCCAGGTCAGCCGCCGGCACGCGCGCGAGCTGCGGGACCTGCTCATGAGGAGGACCTGACGATGCCCCCCAGCCCCGCCGAACGCCGTGTCGTCGTCACCGGACCACCCCGGCGCACCCGCCGGGTCTCCGGCTACTACCGCCCGCGCACCGAGATCGACGAGCAGACCACCCTCGGCCACACCTACGTCCGCTCCCTGATGCGCACCCAGCTGCGCACCGCCCTCGCCGTCCTCGCCGTCCTCGGTCTGCTCGTCGGCCCCCTGCCCCTGCTCTTCGCCGCGATGCCGCACGCCCGCCACCTGCAATGGGCGGTCCTCGGATTCGGCCTGTACGCCCCGCTCGTCCTGCTGGCCCGCTGGTTCGTGCGCCGCGCCGAGCGCAACGAACGGGACTTCGTCCGGCTCGTCGAGGACCGCTGAGCAGAACCCGAGCCGAGAACCCGAACCAGGAAGCCGAGACCAGGAACCGATGCGGCCGTGAACTCCAGCTACGCCGTCCCCGCCGTCGCCCTCGTCGTCCTGGCCACCGTCCTCGTCGGCGCCTTCGGCCTGCGCATCTCCCGCACCACGTCCGACTTCTACGTCGCCTCCCGCACCGTCGGCCCCCGCCTCAACGCGGCCGCGATCAGCGGCGAGTACCTCTCCGCGGCCTCCTTCCTCGGCATCGCGGGCCTGGTCCTCGTCCAGGGCCCGGACATGCTCTGGTACCCGGTCGGATACGCCGCCGGATACCTGGTCCTGCTGCTGTTCGTCGCCGCCCCGCTGCGTCGCTCGGGTGCCTACACGCTGCCCGACTTCGCCGAGGCCCGGCTGTCCTCACAGGCCGTACGGCGGCTTGCGGGCGCCTTCGTCGTCGGCACCGGCTGGCTGTACCTGCTGCCGCAGCTGCAGGGCGCCGGCCTGACACTGACCGTGCTGACGGGCGCGCCCGACGGACTCGGCGGAGTGATCGTCGCCGTCGTCGTGGTCGCCATCGTCGCCGCCGGCGGCATGCGCAGCATCACCTTCGTACAGGCCTTCCAGTACTGGCTCAAACTCACGGCCCTGCTGGTCCCCGCCCTCTTCCTGATCCTCGCCTGGCAGGGCGACGGCGCCCCCAGCCGTGCCTTCGACGAACCCGCGACCTTCCGTGAACGCAGCGTCGTCCGCGTCGACGACACCCTGGACCTCAGACTCCACCGGCCCCTGACCGTCACCGTCAGCGGCGTCGTCGACGGCCGCACCCACGACGAGGACCTGCTCCGGCTCCCCGCCGGCACCCACCGCGTCGAGGACGGCACCCGTCTCACCTTCGCCAAGGGCGCCGACGTCCCCGACCGCGACCACGGAACGGGCGGCGACCTGTCGCCCTCGCAGGCCGAGAGCCGCGGCGAACGGCCGCTGTACGCCACGTACGGCCTGATCCTCGCCACCTTCCTCGGCACCATGGGCCTGCCGCACGTCGTCGTCCGCTTCTACACCAGCCCGCACGGCGTCGCCGCCCGCCGCACCACCGTCGCCGTCCTCGGCCTGATCGGCGCCTTCTACCTGCTGCCCCCGGTCTACGGCGCCCTCGGCCGCCTCTACGCCCCCGAACTGACCCTCAGCGGCGACGCGGACGCCGCCGTACTCCTCCTGCCGCACCGCGTGATCGGCGGCCTCGGCGGCGACCTCCTCGGCGCCCTGATCGCGGGCGGCGCCTTCGCCGCGTTCCTGTCCACCGCGTCCGGCCTGACCATGGCCGTCGCGGGCGTGCTCACCCAGGACGTGCTTCCGTCCCGAGGCGTACGGCACTTCCGGCTCGGCACGGTCCTCGCCATGGCCGTCCCGCTCGCCGCGAGCGTCCTGGTCGGCGGGCTCCCGGTCGCCGACGCGGTGGGCCTCGCCTTCGCCGTGTCGGCGTCCTCCTTCTGCCCGCTGCTCGTCCTCGGCATCTGGTGGCGGCGGCTGACCCCGCCCGGCGCCGCCGCCGGGATGCTGGTGGGCGGCGGCTCGGCGCTGCTCGCCGTCGCGGGGACCATGGCGGGCCTGCCCGGCTCCGGCACGCTGCACGCGCTGCTCGCCTGGCCCGCGCTCTGGTCGGTGCCGCTGGGCTTCCTCACCATGGTGCTGGTGTCGCTGGCCACCCCGGGCCGGGTGCCGCCCGGGACGGCGGCGATCCTGGCCCGCTTCCATCTGCCGGAGGACCTGCGGGCGGAGGTGAAGGGATGACGGGACCTCTCGTCGGACGACACGTGGTGGTGAGCGGATGAGCGGTTTCATCGCGGGCCTGTGCGTGGCGGTCCTCCCGCTGCTCGCCGCCGGCTTCTGGCTCGGCCGGCGCACCGCCCGCCCGCAGAACCTCGGCGGCCTCGGCACCCCGGTCGAGCACGCCACCTTCGAGACCCTGCACACGGCCTCCCTCGCCGCGCCCCCGCTGCGCGCCGGCCTCACGGAGGAGACCGCCCGCAAGTCGGCCCGCCGGCTGCGCTCGCTGCTCGGCACGGAAGCGCTGTGCCTCACGGACCAGGAGAACGTCCTGGTCTGGGACGGGGTGGGCGGTCACCACCGTACGGAGATCATGGAACTCCTCGCCGGCCCCTTGGAGTCGGGTCGCGGCGAGGCCTTCCCGCTCGCCTGCGACACCCCCGACTGCCCGGTGCGCTGGGCGGTCGTCGCCCCGCTCACCGTCGACGACCGGGTCCACGGCGCGCTCGTCGCCTGCGCGCCCCGTGAGTCGGCGGTGCTGGTGCGGGCGGCCGGCGAGGTGGCCCGCTGGGTGTCCGTGCAGCTGGAGCTGGCCGACCTCGACCGGTCCCGCACCCGCCTGATCGAGGCCGAGATCAAGGCCCTGCGTGCCCAGATCTCCCCGCACTTCATCTTCAACTCGCTCGCGGTGATCGCGAGCTTCGTGCGCACCGACCCCGAACGCGCCCGCGAACTGCTCCTCGAATTCGCCGACTTCACCCGCTACTCGTTCCGCCGGCACGGTGACTTCACCACCCTCGCCGACGAACTCCACGCCATCGACCACTACCTGGCGCTGGTGCGGGCACGCTTCGGCGACCGCCTGTCCGTCACCCTCCAGATCGCCCCCGAGGTGCTGCCGGTCACGCTGCCCTTCCTGTGCCTGCAGCCGTTGGTCGAGAACGCCGTCAAGCACGGCCTGGAGGGCAAGGCGGTGTCCGCCGCCGGCAAGAGCCACATCAGCATCACCGCGCAGGACGCGGGCGCCGAGGCCCTCGTCGTCATCGAGGACGACGGCGCCGGCATGGACCCCGCGGTGCTGCGCCGCATCCTCGCCGGCGAGGTCAGCCCGTCCGGTGGCATCGGGCTGTCCAACGTCGACGACCGGCTGCGGCAGGTCTACGGCGACGACTACGGCCTCGTCATCGAGACCGCCCCGGGAGCGGGCATGAAGATCACAGCCCGGCTGCCGAAGTACCAGCCGGGCGTGCACTCCGCGGGGCGGCTCACCCAGGAATGAGGCTCAGGTGCCGCGGCTGACGACCATCCCCAGCGTGATCAGCCCCAGCACCACCCACCCGAACCACAGCCAGCCATTGCTCCCGAGCGCCACCGTGTAGGCCGTCACCACGACGAGGCCGCCGACGGTGAGCGCCCCCATCGCCTTCGTAGAACCGTCCGCAGATCCGGGCATCGCAACACCCTCCTAAGGTTCGTCCCCCTCCATGGTGCCCCCGTTCTGCTTCCGTACGGTGCACACGACGAAATGTGTGCCCGACTTCCAGGCACCCTCGCTCGTCCAGGACCCGGCCGCGTACACGGACGGATCGAATCCGTAGTCACGCGGTGGAACGTCCCGGGCACACGCCGTGTCCGACTCGGTGCGTGCCTCGGCCGGCGTGACGTCCTCTCCCAACCGGGTGAACCCGAGCACCTGCTCGTCGTGCGGGCCCGCACAGGACACCAGGCGCGCGTCCCGCCGGGAGCGGACGTCCAGGCAGTCCCGGCGCTGCATCGTCGCCGTGTCCGCGAAGGCCGCCCCGGGCTCGCGGTACTCGCCCAACGGGCCGTACACCGGCCCGTGCGCGCCCAGCACCAGACAGGCGGTGCGCCGCCCGGCCCGCCCGAACCCCGCCTCGGTCGGTACGACGGCGAAGCCCCGGACGTCCGCGAGCCTGCCGCGGATCGCCGCCGTCCGCTCCTCGCACGCCGCGGGCCCCTTCTCACGTGCCTCGGCGGCGGACACGGCCGGCACGAACGCCATCACCTGGCCGTCGGGGGCCTTCTCCCCGCAGCTGGGATCCAGAGTCAACCGGGGCGTGCCCCGGAAGGGGTCCCCCGCGGGCCAGTCGGCGAGCACGCAGTCGCCGTCCTCCAGGGCGGCGCCGAGTCCGACGGTGTCCCCGTACGGCCGTGCCGTCGCGTACGTGTCCGGGTGCCGCGCCACGGCGTACCACACACCCGTGGCCGCGACCACCAGCCCGAGGAGCCCGGCGAGGGCCGCGTGCCGGACTCGGGGGCGGGCGGAGGTCCCGTCGGGACCGGGACGCTCGGGGACTCCGGGCTGCCCGTACGGGGGACCGAAACCCCGCCCGGGGGAAGGACCGGCCGGAGGGTGGAAGCCCTGGCCGGGCCGCTCCGGCACCCCGGGGCTGCCGGATCCGGCCGGGCCCGGCGGCGGTCCCGGTGGCGTCCCCTCCCAGTGCGGCTGTGAGCCGAGGTCGGTCTGGGTCCGCGCGTGCGCGTCGACCTCCGGCGTGACGATCCTCGACAGCGCCGCCTCCGCCTGCGCCGCCGGCATCCGCCGTACGGGATCCTTCTCCAGCAGCGCCTCCAGGACCGGCCCCAGGGCACCGGCCCGTGACGCCGGCCGGGGCTCCTCCGTGACCACCGCGGTCAGCTCGGCCAGAGGGGACTCCCGGTCGAAGGGCCCCCGGCCCTCCACGCCGTAGTACAGCGTGCAGCCCAGCGAGAACAGGTCGGCGGCCGGTGTGGGCGCTCCGCCCGTGATCCGCTCGGGCGCCAGATAGCCCGCGGTGCCCACGAGGACCGACGCCAGCGTGTAGCGCGTCTCGCCGGCGTCCGGCTGCACCGAGATGCCGTAGTCGGTGAGCAGCACCCGGCCGTGCGGCGCGCCCGTGCGGTCCGGCGCCAGCAGGATGTTCGCCGGTTTCACGTCCCGGTGCATGATGCCCCGCTCGTGCCCGGCGGTCAGCGCGTCGAGCACGGCGAGCCCGATGCCGGCGCATTCGGCGGGTGCCTGCGGGCCGTGCCGGTCGACCAGGTCACGGAGGTTGACCGCGCCTTCGACGTACTCCATGACGATCCACGGCAGACCCTCGTGCTCCAGCACGTCGTGCACGGTCACCACATGCGGATGGCCGCGCAGCCCGGCCGCGTGCCGGGCCTCGGCGCGGGCCCGGGCCACCCGGGCCTCACGCTCGTCGGCCTCGGCCGGATCACGGAAGACGATCTCCTTGAGGGCGACCTCACAGACGAGTCTGCGGTCGTGGGCCAGCCAGACGTGGCCCATGCCGCCGCTGCCGAGGCGGTTCAGCAGCAGATAACGGCCGGCGATGACCCGGCCCACTCCCGACGTCGGTGTTCCTGAAGACATCCCGTGACTCCCGGGTTCTGCGGACACAACCTAGGCCGTGCTCGCGGTGGGCGCGCCGGTGGACGGCGGCGCGCCGGTCGCCGGTGCGGAGGTGGCGGGCGCGCTGGACTGCGGTGCGGAGGTGGCGGGCGCGCCGGTCTCCGGTGGTGGCGCGCCGCTGGTGACCGGGACGCCGGTCGGGGGTGAGCCGGTGGTCCGGGGCGGTGAGCTGGTCGCGGGCGGGGGTGGGGGCGGCGAGCCGGTCGTGGGGTCCTTGGTCGTCGGGGGTGTTGTGGGGCCCGTAGGCAGTTCGGAGGTGGGCGACGCCGGGGACGGCGGGGCAGGGGACGGGGGCCTGCCGGCGCCGCCGGGACCGTCGGATCCGGAACCTTCGGGTGAGGGGGATGAAGGCGGCGGCGCCGAGGTGGTCGCCGAGCCCGGGGGAGTGGACGGCGCCTCCTCGGAGGAGCCACCGGTGGTCGACTCGGCCACGCTCAGCGTCACGTACTCGCCGAACCGCAGCTCGGTCCCGGCGGGCGGATCCGACGCCGTGACCCAGGCGTCGTCCGGCGGCAGTCCGCCGCCGTCGAAGGCGACCGCCAGGCCCTCTCCGGACAGCCTGCTGCTCGCCCTGCCGAACGTCGTCCCGGCGACATCGGGCACCGCCCGCCGCTCGCGCGTGTCGAACGTGCCGTCCTCCCGCCCCGTGGTGCCGACCGGCCGGTTGATGCCCCTGTCGGGTTCATGGACGTCGACGAGGGCCAGCTGCCCCACTTTGCGCGCTGCGGGCCGTACGGCCACCACCGACGACTTCTCGTACCCTTTCCACTCCGCATTGCGGTCGTCGAACTCGACCTTTGTACGAGTCATCTCCCCCTCGAAGGGCCGCAGCGGATTTCCGCACGAGCACTTCACGGCGGGCAGGCCCTTCTCGTCCACGAGAATCGCGATTCCGGCCTGCAGCAGAGCGTCGAAGGGGACGGACTTTCCCTTTTTGTAGTCGTGATTCTTCACGAGGGTGTCGTGACGCAGCAGAACAGGTGTGAGGCGATCCAGATAATCCGGGATCCGGGCCGTGCCGATCGAGAGGGCGGCCGCCCACGCCCGCGCTTTCGGCTCCTGGGCGGGATCGGTGAGGAACTGCTCCAGCCGTTCGACGTCACAGATCGTCGGCTGCGCGGACCCCCCGTACAGACCAGGGGTGTCACCTTGCTGAAGACCGCCGGGCGCTGCCCGCGCCGGCACCCGCGCGTCCCGTCCCAGCCCCTGGCCCTCGTCGAAGAAGGGTGCGAGCGAGGGAACCCCCGCCGTCACCGCCTTCACCACGGACAACGGCATGTCCCGGTCGCACCCGCTGAGCGTCAGAACGAATACCAGCAGGACGGCGATCCTCGGAATCGCCGATTTCCCGGCCCTGTGCACACACATACGAAGCGCCATTACCGCTCCCCCCGGCGGTTCCCCCGACGCGCTTCATGCTACTGAAAGGCGAAGCCTTCCGGTTTCCTCAGTTCCCGCGTGCGTTCAATGAGGCCAAATAGGCGTTGTACGCCTCCAGTTCCTTGTCACCGTCCCGGTCCGCGGCCCGGTCCTTCCGCCTGGCCTGCCGCTGTTCCGAGCCGTACCACTGGAACAGCAGTGCGATCAGCACCAGTACGGACGGAATCTCACTGAACGCCCAGGCGATGCCGCCGGCCGCGTTCTGGTCGGAGAGCGCGTCGATGCCGAGCGAGGCGGGCGGGTTCTTGAACGTCTCGACCATCGGCTCCGACGCCATCATCAACGCGATGCCGAAGAACGCGTGGAACGGCATGCCCGCGAACAGCTCCAGCATCCGCATCAGGTACCCGGGCCGGTGCGGTCCCGGATCCACGCCGATGATCGGCCAGAAGAACACCACACCCACCGCCAGGAAGTGCACCATCATCGCGATGTGCCCCGTCTTGGACCCCATCAGGAAGTCGAACAGCGGAGTGAAGTACAGGGCGTAGAGGCTGGCGATGAACAGCGGGATGGTGAACGCGGGGTGCGTGATGATCCGCATGTACCGGCTGTGCAGCAGGGCCAGCAGCCACTCCCGGGGCCCCTTGCGACCCCGCCCGGCGGGCGGCAGCGCCCGCAGCGCCAGCGTGATCGGCGCCCCGAGCAGGACCAGGATCGGCGAGAGCATGCTGATCACCATGTGCTGCACCATGTGCACGCTGAACATGACCATGCCGTAGTCGTTCAGCCCGGTGCACATGACGAGCATCACGGACAGCACGCCGACGACGTAGGAGACGGTCCGCCCCACGGGCCACCTGTCCCCGCGCCGCCGCAGCCGCACGACCCCCCACGCGTACAGCGCGAGCCCGACCAGGCAGGCGACGAGGAAGAACGGGTCGGCCGACCACTGAAGACCCCGCCCCAGCGTGAACGGCGGCAGATCCATCATCGTGCCGTGCCCGCTGTGATCCATTCCGACGGCTCCTGATTCGTGGGGGTTGTGCAAGTCTGTCCGCACACAGACTAGAACTGCCCCCGACCGCAGCCGCGGCCGGGGGCAGACTCGTCAGTGCCGTAGGACGTGCTCTACAGGACGCACTCGGCCTCTGCGTAGCGCTCCACGGGAACCGTCTTCAGCGTCTCGACGGCCTCCGCCAGCGGCACCATCACGATGTCGGTCCCCCGCAGGGCCGTCATGTGGCCGAACTCCCCGCGGTGCACGGCCTCCACCGCGTGCCACCCGAACCGCGTGGCGAGCACCCGGTCGTACGCGGTGGGCGTACCGCCCCGCTGCACGTGCCCCAGGATGACCGGCCGCGCCTCCTTGCCGAGCCGCTGCTCCAGCTCGATCGACAGCTGGCGCGCGATCCCGGCGAAGCGCTCGTGCCCGTAGATGTCCTTGCCGCCCTCGTCGAAGGCCATCGTGCCGGGCGCCGGCTTGGCCCCCTCCGCGGCGACGACGATCGCGAACCGCTTGCCCGCGTCGAACCGCTCACCGACCCGCCGGGAGAGCTCCTCGATGTCGAAGGGCCGCTCCGGTACGACGATGGCGTGCGCGCCGGCCGCCATGCCGGAGTGCAGCGCGATCCAGCCGGTGTGCCGGCCCATGACCTCGACGACCAGGACCCGCTGATGGGACTCGGCGGTGGTCTTGAGCCGGTCCAGGGCCTCGGTCGCCACGGTCACCGCCGTGTCGAAACCGAAGGTGACGTCGGTGACGGCGATGTCGTTGTCGATGGTCTTCGGCACACCCACGACGGGCAGACCACTGTCCGACATCAGCCGGGCCGCCTTCAGCGTGCCCTCGCCACCGATCGGGATGATCGCGTCGAGGCCGAGTTCCTCGACATGCCCCTTGGCCCGCTCCACGCCGTCGCGCAGATGGGAGGGCTGGACCCGGGAGGACCCGAGGATCGTGCCGCCGCGGGCGAGGATGCCGCCCACCGCGTCGAGGTCGAGCTTGAGGTAGTCGCACTCCAGGAGGCCCTTCCAGCCGTCCCGGAAGCCGATGACCTCGTCGCCGTGGTCCACGACGGCGCGGTGCACGACGGACCGGATGACGGCGTTCAGGCCGGGGCAGTCGCCGCCGGACGTGAGGACACCAATGCGCATAGCCCGAATAAACCTTCTCAACGTGGGCCGGGACCGGACCGCGCTGTCCGGCTCGAATCCCCGCCACCCTAGCGGCATCGGGGGGCGGGGCCGAACCATGCGTCCGCCTGCTGGACGGCCCCGCTCACCTGTGCGGACGGGGCGTCAGACGGGCTGCCTCCCGCAGGCTGGAACGCGGCCCACGAGCCGTCGGGCAGAGCGCTGCCCGACGGCGTTCACGCGGGCTGCTGCGCCGCCGCGATGCGCTCGTCGCGCAGAGCCTCGTACCAGCGGTCGTCGGTCGGCGGCAGCGCGTTCACATCGAGGGCCAGCTTCAGCAGCAGATCGGCGATCAGCGGGTTCCGCGCGAGCACCGGGCCGTGCATGTACGTGCCGAAGACGGTGTCGTTGTACGCGCCCTCCGTGCCGTCGCCCGTGCCGTTGCCGTTGCCGAAGCGGACCTGCGCGAAGGGGCGGGCGGTGGGGCCGAGGTGGGTGACGCCCTGGTGGTTCTCGAAGCCGGTCAGCGGGGGCAGACCGAGGCGCGGGTCGATGTCGCCGAGGACGTCACCGACGCACCGGGCCCCTTCCCCTCGCACGGACACCACGTCGATCAGCCCGAGGCCGGGCTCACGCTGGCCGAGGTCGTTGATGAACTCGTGTCCGAGGATCTGGTAGCCCGCGCACACCGAGAACACGATCGCCCCGTTCTCGACGGCCCGCTGCAGGCCGCCGTCCCGGCGCAGCCGCTCGGCCGCCAGCCGCTGCGGACGGTCCTCACCGCCGCCGATCAGGTAGATGTCACCGGAGGTCGGGATCGGCTGGTCGCTGCGCACGTCGAGCCGGGCCACGTCGAGGCCGCGCTGCCGGGCACGGCGCTCCACGACGAGGACGTTGCCCTGGTCGCCGTAGGTGCTGAGCAGGTCCGGGTAGATCCAGACGATCCGCAGTTGGTTGTCGCTCACTTGGGTTCCCTGAAGTCTGGGGGTCAGTTGCCGACGCGGCGGCGCAGGTCCTGGAACGCGGTGTAGTTGGCGATGACCTCGATCCGTCCCGGCGGGCTCATCTGCACGGCCTGGTCGAGGTTGTCGCAGACCTGGAACTGCTGGTTCGCGACCTCCAGGCGCACCGCGAGGTCGAGCTTGCGGTCGCCGATGACGCAGATCGGGTGCCCGGACAGCCGCGTGTAGTCGACGTCCCACAGCCAGGAGGTGTCGGTGCCGTCGGCGCTGCGCGCGTTGACGGACAGGATCACCGGGGTGGGCGGCGGATCGATGAGGGAGAAGGTCTCCAGCCACCCGGCCGGGTTCTTGGCGAGCAGCAGCCGCAGGTCCCGCCCCTCGAACTGGACGACGTCATAGCGTCCGGCGACGGCCTGCACCTGGTACATGCGCTCCACGGCGACCTGCGGCGGCACCCCGAACACGGCGGCGACGGCGGCCGAGGACGCGGCGTTGGCCTTGTTGGCACGGCCGGGCAGCTGCAGGTGGATCGGCCAGGCGGAGCCGTGCGGGTCGAGGACGTGGTCCCCGGACAGCGCCCAGCTCGGCGTCGGACGCCGGAAACCGCACTCACCGCAGAACCAGTCGTCACCGGGCCGCTGCATCACGCCACCGCACGCCGGGCAGGACCAGGCGTCGTCCTTCCACATCTGCCCGGCTGCGACCCAGATCACGTTCGGGGAGGAGGAAGCGGCCCACACGACCAGCGGGTCGTCGGCGTTGGCGACGATCACGGCCTTCGAACCCGCGAGCCCCTCGCGCCAGTTCTCGGCGAGCATCCGGGTCTCGGCGGCACGGTCCAGCTGGTCACGGGAGAGGTTCAGCAGTGCGATGCACTTCGGGTCGGTGTCCCGGGCGACCCCGGCGAGGTACTTCTCGTCGACCTCGATGACGCCGTAGCGCGCGTCCGAGCTGCCCGCGAGCGCCGAGGTGATGCCGGCCGGCATGTTGGCGCCGAGCGCGTTGGACACGACCGGCCCCGCGGCCCGCAGGGCCTCAGCGATCAGCCGGGTGGTCGTGGTCTTGCCGTTGGTGGCCGACACCAGGACCACATCCAGGTTCTGCGCGAGCCTGGCGAGGAGGTCGGGGTCGAGCTTGAGTGCCACCCGGCCACCGATCACCGAACCGCTGCCGCGCCCCGCGGCGCGTGATGCCGCAGCGACCGCCTTGCCCGCGGTCACGGCGAGCTTGGCCCGCGGCGTGAGCGGGTCCGAGTTCCCTGACATCAGTTCTCGATCCTCCTTGCGTACGCGCCGCGCCTCCGACTGCCGGCAACGTGGTGGTGGTCAGCCTATCGAGATCCATTCGCACTCCCGAACCGCCGTACCCTTGCGGCCATGCGAAACGGTCCCATTCCGGGTGCGCACGGGCGCGTCCGTCCCCTCACCCTGCTCGGCGACCCCGTGCTGCACGCCCCCTGCAAGGAGGTCACCGACTTCGGCCCGGAACTGGCGACGCTGGTGGAGGACTTGTTCGCGACGATGTACGCGGCCCAGGGGGTGGGCCTCGCGGCGAACCAGGTGGGGGAGTCGCTCCGGGTCTTCGTGTACGACTGCCCCGACGACGAGGACGTGCGGCACCTCGGGCACGTGGTGAACCCACGCCTGGTCGAGACGGACGGCGTGGTGCTCCGGGGCCCGGAGGGCTGTCTGTCCCTGCCGGGCCTGGAGGCGGGCACCGAGCGGTACGACCACGCGGTGGTGGAGGGTTTCACGGCGGCGGGGGAGCAGGTGACGATCCACGGCACGGGCTTCTTCGCGCGGTGCCTTCAGCACGAGTGCGACCATCTGCAGGGGCGGGTCTACGTCGATCACCTCACGGGGTGGCGAAAGCGACGGGTGCTGCGGCGGGCCGCGCGAGCGCCGTGGGGGCGCCGCGTCCCGCGGCCGTGAGTCCGCCGGGGCCGGCAGTGCGGTGTGCCGCGCCCTGAGGGCGCTTCAGAACCCGGGGCCGCCCATCTTGTCCCCCGCGGCTGCCAGCCTCCCCCACAACAGGTCCGCCAGACTGCGTACCAACTCCGCCCGCGTACAGGGTCGTTCGCCCAGCCACCAGTCCCCGGCGGCATGCATCATCCCGACGATCCCGTGTCCCCACACCCGAGCCAGCTGCTGGCTGCCGGGTCCGAGGTCCAACCGCTCCTCGATGACCGTGGCCAGTTCCTCACCCATGCGGCGCAGCAGCGGAGCGGAGTGCTTGCCGACGTCGAACCCGGGATCTCCCGGCTGGCCCCCCTCGGCCGGATGCATCAGGAACCGGTACACCTGGGGCCGTGCCTCGATCGCGGCGAGGTACGTGTCCAGCGTGGCCTCGACCCGCTCGCGCCGGTCCGCGGGAGCGTCCAGCGCGGCCCGGAGCGAGTCGAGGAGCGCGTCGGTGTGTCTCTGGGCCAACGCCGCGTAGAGGCCGCCCTTGTCGCCGAAGTGCCGATAGAGGATCGGCTTCGTGATGCCCGCCTCGGCCGCGATCGCGTTCATCGAGGCCTGCGGGCCGTCGCGCAGCACCACCCTGTCCGCGGCCTCCAGCAGCTCGCGCCGACGGCGGTCGGCGGACCGCTGCTGATCGGTCCGCTGCGTGGTGTCCATGAGCTCTCCCCACCCGTGGTGAATCGATGACGCCTGCGCAAACTAGCACTGGAACTGTCCGACGCATCGAACGGGATGCCGACCCGTCATCGAGGGTTGACTTTATCTACTCGCTAGTAACAAACTAGTGTTACCGCTAGTAACAAGGATGCACGCAGTCACCGTACGCCGCTGGAGGGGACATGGCCGAGTTCACCATGGAGCTCAACGACGAACAGAAGGAGGTACGGGACTGGCTGCACGGCTTCGCCGCCGATGTGATCCGCCCCGCGGCCGCCGAATGGGACGAGCGTGAGGAGACTCCCTGGCCGGTCATCCAGGAGGCCGCCAAGGTGGGCATCTACTCCCTCGACTTCTACGCCCAGCAGTACTTCGACTCCACCGGCCTCGGCATCCCCATGGCGATGGAGGAGCTGTTCTGGGGCGACGCGGGCATCGCCCTGTCGATCGTCGGCACCGGGCTCGCGGCCGTCGGAGTCCTCGCCAACGGCACCGAGGAGCAGATCGGCACCTGGGTGCCCCAGATGTACGGCGATGCCAACGATGTCAAGCTCGCGGCGTTCTGCTCCTCCGAGCCCGACGCCGGATCCGACGTCGCCTCGATGCGGACCCGCGCGGTCTACGACGAGGCCAAGGACGAGTGGGTGATCAACGGCACCAAGACCTGGGCGACCAACGGCGGCATCGCCAACGTCCACGTCGTCGTCGCGGTCGTCGACCCGGAGCTCGGCTCCAAGGGCCACGCGTCCTTCATCGTGCCGCCGGGCACGCCGGGGCTGTCCCAGGGGCAGAAGTTCAAGAAGCACGGCATCCGTGCCTCGCACACCGCCGAGGTCATCCTCGACAACGTGCGAGTGCCGGGCTCCTGCCTGCTGGGCGGCAAGGAGAAGCTGGACGAGCGCCTCGCGCGGGCCCGGGAGCGGGCCAGGGCGGGCGGCGAGCGTGTGAAGAACGCGGCGATGGCCACGTTCGAGGCCTCGCGGCCGGCCGTCGGCGCGATGGCCGTCGGCACGGCCCGCGCCGCGTACGAGGTCGCCCTGGACTACGCGATGACGCGTGAGCAGTTCGGGCGCCCGATCATCGACAACCAGGGCGTGGCCTTCCAGCTCGCCGAGATGCGGACGCAGATCGACGCGGCACGGCTGCTGGTGTGGCGCGCGTCCTGGATGGCCGTCAACGGCAAGCCGTTCACGGCGGCCGAGGGGTCGATGTCGAAGCTGTTCGCGAGCGAGACGGCCAAGAAGGTCACGGCCCAGGCGATACAGATCCTCGGCGGCAACGGCTACACGCGGGAGTACCCGGTGGAGCGGATGCACCGGGACAGCGCGATCTACACGATCTTCGAGGGGACGAGCGAGATCCAGCGGCTGGTGATCGCCCGCACGTTGTCGGGTATGCCCATCCGGTAGCGCCGTGGGGGACGGCGCCCGAGCCGACGGAGGACACACCGATGACGGTCAACCCCCTCGTAGAGCTGATCGCCGGCGGCGAGGCGGACCGCGCCACCCTCGCCGCCCTCGCCCTCGAACAGAGCCGGGTGATTCCCGCCGATCGCCGCGCGTTCCTCCATCTCGCCGGGCGCGCCGCCGACGGCGCCCCCGGGGCGGGCGCCTTCTTCACCCTGCTGGCCGAGGGCGAGATGCTGGCCCAGGAGCGGCTCGGGGCTTTCGTGGACGCCTGCGGGGTCACTCGGGCGCAGGTGGCCGCCTACGAACCCCTTCCCGGCTGCCAGGCCTACCCCGCGTACGTGGCCTGGCTGGCGCTGAACGCCTCGCCGGCGGAGGCGGTGCTCGCGCTGACGGCCAACTTCTCTGCCTGGGGCGGGTATTGCGCCGCCATCGCCGAGGGGCTGCGCCGTCACTACGGCTTCACGGACGAGGCCTGCGCCTTCTTCGACTTCTTCGCGGAGCCCTCTCCGCGGCTCGACCGGGCGGCGGCGGAGGCGGTCAGGGAGGGACGGGACGCCGGGCGGCTCGACGAGGCACGCGCGGGCCGGTACGGCCGCCTGCTCCAGTCCTACGAGGAACTGTTCTGGTCGACACTGCGGGGCCGGGCTTCCTGATGCCGGGTGTGCGGATCACGCCGGCGTCGCGGGTCCCGGCGCTACGGCGTGGTCCCGCTGCTGTGCGCGATGCACGCCACGTCGATCCGGTCCGCGAGCTTGGCCAGCTCGATGGTCAGCGCGGCCACCGTGTCCTCGTCGAGCCCGTCCTCCCCGGCCTCGACCAGGTGCAGCCACCGGCCGCCCACCGTACGCAGGAGCTTGCTCACATCGGCCGCGGCCACCTGCAAGGTCCCGCGGTCGTCGACGATCAGCGGCAGAGTAACTTCGCGGTTCACACCCGGGATCGTAGCCGCGCGGTGGTCACGCACCGTGCCAAACCGTAGTGATGTTGCAGAACTCGCGGATTCCGTGCCCGGACAGCTCACGCCCGTACCCGGACCGCTTCACACCGCCGAACGGGAACGCCGGGTGGGAGGCCGTCATCCCGTTGACGTACACGCTCCCGGCCTCCAGGTCCCGTACGAACCGGTCGACCTCGGCCTCGTCCCGGGTCCACACGTTCGAACTCAGCCCGAACGGTGAGTCGTTGGCGATCAGCACCGCCTCGTCGAGGTCGGCCGCCCGGTACAGCGTGGCGACCGGCCCGAACGCCTCCTCCCGGTGGATGCGCATCTCACGGGTGATGTCGGCGAGGACCGTGGGCGGGTAGTACCAGCCCGGCAGTTCGGGCCGGCGCAGCCGGTGGCCGCCGCACAGGACGGCGGCGCCGCTGCGCTTCGCGTCGTCGACCAGTTCCTCCAGGTCGTCGCGCCCCTGCTCGCTGGACAGCGGCCCGACCTCCGTCTCCTCCTGCATCGGGTCGCCGACCACCAGCGCCTTCATGCCCGCGACGAACCGCTCGGCGAACGCGTCGTACACGTCCGTGTGCACGATGAACCGCTTGGCGGCGATGCAGGACTGCCCGGTGTTCTGTACGCGCGCGGTCACCGCGACCTCGGCGGCGCGGTCGAGGTCGGCCGACGGCATCACGACGTACGGGTCGCTGCCGCCCAGCTCCAGCACCGTCTTCTTGATCATTTCCCCGGAGGCCGCGGCGACCGCGCGGCCCGCGGGCTCGCTGCCGGTGAGGGTGGCCGCCTTGACCCGGTCGTCGCGCAGGATGTCGTCGACCTGTGCGGAGCCGACGAGCAGGGTCTGGAAGCAGCCCTCCGGGTAGCCCGC
This sequence comes from Streptomyces sp. NPDC001920, assembly GCF_053594495.1. Taxonomy (NCBI): domain Bacteria; kingdom Bacillati; phylum Actinomycetota; class Actinomycetes; order Kitasatosporales; family Streptomycetaceae; genus Streptomyces; species Streptomyces sp. NPDC001920. The sequence goes on along the minus strand of NZ_JBSFEP010000009.1, from coordinate 180,574 downwards.
GCGGTGGAAGAGGTCTTCGATGTAGAGCGCGGTCCGGGGCACGTTGGAGGCGTGCTTGAGGAGGCCGACGTTGCCCGCCATCAGCGCCGGGGCCGCGAAGCGGATCACCTGCCAGAGCGGGAAGTTCCACGGCATCACCGCGAGGACCGGCCCGAGGGGGCGGTAGCGCACCCGTACCCGCGAGGCGCCCGAGTCCTTCACGTCGGAGTCGGCCGGTTCCTCGTCGGCGAGCAGTTCCTCGGCCCGCTCGGCGTACCAGCGCATCGCCTTGGCGCACTTGGCGACCTCCGCGCGGGCCTGCTTGACGGGCTTGCCCATCTCGGTGGTCATCACCCGGGCGACGTCCTGCTGGTCCTCCTCCAGAAGGTCCGCGGCCCGGTTCAGCAGTCGGGCGCGGTCGGCGAAGCTCGTCGTGCGGTACGTGCGGAACGTGGCCTCGGCGAGCTGGAGCCTGCGCTCGATCTCCTCCTCGCCCATGGCCTCGTACGTCTTGAGCGTCTCGCCGTTCGCCGGGTTCACCGTTGCGATGGGCATGACCGACCTCCTGGAAACGTGCTGATGATTCGACCTTCCCGCGCGGCGGTGGGTACCGCAACGCGGGTACGGCCGCTCAGGCCGAGTGCTCAGCCAGCCGGTCGAGAAACGCGGCCTGGGCCTTGACGACGACCTCCCGCGCCCGGTCGAGGCCGAGCCACTCCACACGGTCCAGCTCCGGGAACTCCTGCGTCCGCCCCGAGCGCGGCGGCCACTCCATCACGAACGTGCCGGGGACGACCGCCGCCGGATCGAGGTCCGCCTCGAGGGCCCACACCGTCACGATCTTGCCGTTGCTCTGCCGGACCTCACCGAGGGGTACGGCCTCCCCGTCGGGCGGCACCAGTCCCAGCTCCTCCTGGAACTCGCGGCGGGCGGCCTCCCAGGCGGGCTCGTCGGGTTCGTACTCGCCCTTGGGGACCGTCCACGCCCCGGCGTCCCGCCTGGCGAAGAACGGGCCTCCCATATGGCCGAGCAGCACCTCCAGACCGTCGGCGGTGCGCCGGAAGAGCAGCAGCCCGGCGCTGCGCCGCGCGCGGGACGGGGTCACGGCCGCACCTCCGGGTGGGCGGCGAGCAGCGTCTCGACCGTGTCGGCCTCCTCCGGCCGCTTGTCCTCCCGGTAGCGCACCACGCGGGCGAAGCGCAGCGTGACACCGGCCGGGTAGCGGGTGGACCGCTGAAGGCCGTCGTAGGCGATCTCGACGACGAGTTCCGGGCGTACGGTCACGCCCCACCCCCGGTCCGCCACGGCCAGCTCCTGGAGCCGCTCCGTCTGCCAGGTCAGCATCGCGTCGGTCATGCCCTTGAAGGTCTTGCCGAGCATCGCGAAGGAGCCGTCCGCCGTACGGGCGCCCAGGTGGAGGTTGGACAGTCTGCCGGTCCTGCGGCCGTGGCCCCATTCGGCGGCCAGCACCACCAGGTCGAGGGTGTGGACGGGCTTGACCTTCAGCCAGGAGGCGCCGCGCCGGCCCGCGCTGTAGGGGGCGTCGACGGCCTTCACGACGACGCCCTCATGGCCGCGTCGCAGGGTCTCGGTGAGGAAGTCCTCGGCCTTGCGGAGGTCGTCGGGGCCGGACACCAGTGCGCGGCGCACCCGCATCGGCTCCGGGACCAGCCGGGCCAGCTCCGCGTGCCGCTGTGTGAACGGCAGGTCGAGCAGGTCGCGGTCGTCGACGGACAGGGCGTCGAAGAACACGGGCGATACCGGGACCTGACCGGCCGCCGCCGCCACGTCCACCCGGGAGCCGACTCGGCCGGCGGTCTCCTGGAAGGAACGGGGGCGGCCGGCGTCGTCGAAGGCGATGACCTCGCCGTCCAGGATGAACCGCTCGCCCTTCAACTCCAGTGCCGTCGCCGTCAGTTCGGGAAGCCGGTCGGTGATGTCGTCCAGGGTGCGGGTGTAGACCCGTACGGAGTCGCCGTCCCGGTGCACCTGGACGCGGATGCCGTCCAGCTTCTCCTCGACCGCGCAGGCGCCGAGCTTGTCGACCGCCTCCGGCACCGAGGACGCGGAGTGCGCCAGCATCGGCAGGACCGGGCGGCCGACGGTGAGCCGGAAGCGGGTGAGGGCGGCGGGCCCCTCGGCGAGGAGGGCCTCGGCCACCGTCTGGAGCGACCCGGCGAGCATCACCGCCCGCCGTACCTCCGCCGGCGGTGCCTGCGTCGCCTGGGCCAGACCCTCCACCGCCACCGCGTCCAGGGCGCCCTGCCGGACCTCTCCGGTGATCAGGCCGATCAGGAAGCGCTGCTCGTTCTTTGTGGCCGCCCCCATCAACTCGCCGACGAGACGCGCCCGTTCGGCCTGCGAGCCGGTGCCCGACACCTTGCCCAGCTCGGTCAGCCGGGCGTCCACCTCGCGCACGGTGAGGGTCGGTTCGGCGGCGGGGGCCACCGGGCGGCCCAGCACCTTCCAGCCGACGCCGAGCCGCCCCTGGGGCAGCCGTCCCGCCAGATACGGGATGACGATCGGGACGTCGTGCGCCTCGGCCTCCCGGAACAGCTCCGCGAGCAGAGCGGTCTTCCGGGACCGGGCCGAGGTCGCGGCGACCTCCTGGGACACCTGGGCCAGCCGGGTCAGCAGCATGCAGCCATGGTGCACCGCAGGCGGGCGCTCCACACCCCCACCGCGGTGGCGCTACGCGGACGACGCCGCGTCGAGGTCGGCCATGAGCAGTTCCCCGTTGATGGTGGCCCCCGCGCGGTACCCGCCCGCCGCCGCGTTCACCACCTGCTCGGAGAAGCCCATGGCGTTGCCGGCCGCCCAGACGCCGGGCACGGAGGTGAGCCCGGTCGGGTCGACCACCGGGTACGCGCCCTGGGGGGTCTGTCGGAACTCGGCCCCCAGCTGCTCCAGGAGTCCGGTCCGCGGAACCGCGCGCGGCGCCACGAACAGCACCTCGCGCGCGTGCCTAGTGCCGTCGGCCAGCCGCACCCCGGTGATCCGGTCGTCCTCGGTCAGGAGCTCCGTCACCTCTCCGGGGACCACGTTCACCCCGGCCGCGGCCAGTCTGCGCAGGTCGTCGTCCGAGAGGTCCGATTCGGCGACCTCGTGCAGGAAGAGGATCACGTCCTTCGACCACTGGGACACGATCAGCGCCTGGTGCACGCTCATCGGGGAGGTCGCCAGCACGCCGAAGGCCCGGTCGCGCACCTCCCAGCCGTGGCAGTACGGGCAGTGCAGCGCGTCCTTGCCGAAGCGCTCGGCGACTCCGGGGACGTTCGGCAGCTCGTCCTTCAGGCCGGTGGCGACGACCAGCCGCCGGGCCCGCACGGTCCGGCCGCTCCCCAGCGTCAGCGTGAACTCCTCGCCGCGCTCGACGCCCACCGCCCGGTCCCGGACCAGCTCCACGCCGTACCGTGCGATCTCCGCACGGCCGGCCGCCAGGAACTCGGCCGGGGACATGCCGTCCCGGGAGAGGTACCCCTGCATGTGGGCGGCGGGAGCGTTGCGCGGTTCCCCGGCGTCGACGACCAGTGTGCGGCGCCGGGCCCGGCCCAGGACCAGCGCGGCGGACAGGCCGGCGGCGCCGCCGCCGATCACGATCACTTCGTATGTCTGGGTCATACCGACACGGTCACTCCGTGGGCGCGGTATTGACAAACGCCTTTGCTGATTCTGCAATGTGCCCCATGACTACCGACGAAGTGCTGGCGGAGGTCGGGGCGAGACTGCGGCGGATCCGCAAGGAGCGGGAGGTGACGCTCGCGGCGCTGTCCGAGACGACCGGCATCTCCGTGAGCACCCTGTCCCGGCTGGAGTCCGGTCTGCGCAAGCCCAGCCTGGAGCTGCTGCTGCCGATCGCGCAGGCCCACCAGGTGCCGCTGGACGAACTGGTGGGGACGCCGCCGGTGGGTGACCCGCGGGTGCGGTCCAAGCCCCTCGTGCGGCACGGGCGCACCTACTGGCCGCTCACCCGGCAGCCCGGCGGCCTCCAGGCGTTCAAGGTGCTGGTTCCGCAGCGCAGGGAGGAGCCCGAGCCCCGCACTCATGAGGGCTACGAGTGGCTGTACGTGCTGTCCGGACGGCTGCGGATCGTGCTGGGCGAGCATGACGTGGTGCTCACGGCGGGCGAGGCGGCGGAGTTCGACACCCGGGTGCCCCACTGGTTCGGCTCGACGGGGGAGGGCCCGGCGGAGTTCCTGAGCCTGTTCGGCCCGCAGGGCGAGCGCATGCACGTCCGGGCGCAGCCGCGCCGGTCGTGATGCCCGCTACTGTTCCGCGGCTACCTGTTCCCTGATCGACAAGCGACCGCTTAGTATGCGAACCGACCCCGGTCAGACGAAGCAGTCCCCCGTGGAGGCACCGCATGCAGGCATGGCAAGTGCACGAGAACGGCGAGCCGAGCGAGGTGATGCGGCTCGAGCAGGTGGAGCCGCCCACGCCCGGTGACGGCCAGGTCCTGCTGAAGGTGCGAGCCGCGAACATCAACTTCCCGGACGCACTGCTGTGCCGGGGCCTGTACCAGGTCAGGCCGCCACTGCCGTTCACGCCCGGCGTGGAGATCTGCGGCGAGACCGAGGACGGGCGCCGCGTCCTCGCCAACCCCGCGCTGCCGTACGGCGGTTTCGCCGAGTACGCCGTCGCGGACGCCGCCGCGGTCCTGCCCGCGCCTGACGCACTGGACGACGCCGAGGCCGCCGCCCTGCACATCGGCTACCAGACCGGCTGGTTCGGCCTGCACCGCCGGGCCCGTCTGGAGGCCGGGGAGACCCTGCTCGTCCACGCTGCCGCAGGAGGGGTCGGCAGCGCGGCCGTGCAGCTCGGGAAGGCCGCCGGCGCCACCGTCATCGGTGTCGTCGGCGGAGCCGAGAAGGCTGCCGTCGCCCGGGAGCTGGGCTGTGACGTCGTCATCGACCGGCGCGCGCAGGACGTCGTCGCTGCCGTGAAGGAAGCCACCGGCGGCCGGGGCGTCGATGTCGTCTACGACCCCGTCGGCGGCGAGGCCTACGCCCAGTCCGCCAAGGTCGTCGCCTTCGAGGGCCGGATCGTGGTCGTCGGCTTCGCGAGCGGCTCGATCCCCAGCCCGGCGCTCAACCACGCCCTGGTGAAGAACTACTCGATCCTGGGCCTGCACTGGGGCCTGTACAACACCAAGAACCCGAAGCTGATCCAGCACTGCCACGAGCAGCTCACCGAGCTGGCCGCCCGGGGCGCGATCAAGCCGCTGGTGAGCGAGCGCGTACCGATGGGCGGGGCCGCGGCCGCCGTGCAGTGGGTCGCCGACGGCATCACCACGGGGCGCGTCGTCGTGCTTCCGGGGCTCACCGAAGGAGGAGCGGCATGACCGACGCTGCCGAACTGCGCCGCCGTACGGCGGACCTGCTGGCCGCCCACCCGCCGGCCGACACGGATCGTCTGGAATTCCTGCGCGCCCGCTTCGACGCGGGCCTGGCGTGGGTGCACTACCCGGAGGGCCTCGGCGGCCTCGGGGTGCCGCGCTCCCTGCAGGTCGTCGTGGACGCCGAGCTGGAGGCCGCGGGCGCCCCCGACAACGACCCCCGGCGCATCGGCATCGGTCTCGGCATGGCCGCGCCGACGATCCTCAAGTACGGCACCGAGGAGCAGAAGCAGCGGTATCTGCGGCCCCTGTGGACCGGTGAGGAGGTCTGGTGCCAGCTCTTCAGCGAGCCCGGCGCCGGGTCCGACCTGGCGGCGCTCGGCACCCGTGCGGTCAGGGAGGGCGACGACTGGGTCGTCAACGGGCAGAAGGTGTGGACCTCCAGCGCCCACGTCGCCCGCTGGGCCATCCTCATCGCGCGCACCGACCCGGACGTGCCCAAGCACGCGGGCATCACCTACTTCCTCTGCGACATGACCGACCCCGGCGTCGAGGTCCGGCCGTTGCGCCAGATCACCGGCGAGGCCGAGTTCAACGAGGTGTTCCTCACGGACGTCCGCATCCCGGACTCCCGTCGCCTCGGCGAGGTCGGTGACGGCTGGCGCGTCGCGCAGACCACGCTGAACAACGAGCGGGTCGCCATCGGCGGCATGCGCCTGCCCCGCGAGGGCGGCATGATCGGCCCGGTCTCGAAGACCTGGCGGGAGCGCCCCGAACTGCGCACCCACGACCTGCACCAGCGGCTGCTCCGGCTGTGGGTCGAGGCCGAGGTCGCCCGCCTCACCGGAGAGCGCCTGCGCCAGCAGCTCGTCGCGGGCCAGCCCGGCCCCGAGGGCGCCGGCATGAAGCTCGCCTTCGCCCGCCTCAACCAGGAGATCAGCGGCCTGGAGGTGGAACTGCGCGGCGAGGAGGGCCTGTTGTACGACGACTGGACCATGCGCCGGCCCGAGCTGGTGGACTTCGTCGGCCGCGACGCCGGCTACCGCTACCTGCGTTCCAAGGGCAACAGCATCGAGGGCGGGACCAGCGAGGTCCTGCTGAACATCGTCGCCGAGCGCGTCCTGGGCCTGCCGTCCGAGCCGCGCACCGACAAGGACGTCGCGTGGAAGGACCTGGCCCGATGACAACGCAGCGCACCCAGCCCGACCTGCTCTACACGGAGGAGGAAGAGGCGCTCCGCGCCGCCGTACGGGACCTGCTCGCCGACCACTGCGACGCACCCGGCGTCATCGCCCGCACCGAGTCCGGCACGCCGCACGACCTGGCGGCCTGGAAGGCGCTCGCCGACGGCATGGGCCTGGCCGGACTGCTGGTCCCGGAGGAGAAGGGCGGCCAGGGCGCCACGCACCGCGAAGCCGCCGTGGTGCTGGAGGAGTTGGGCCGGGCGGTCGCCCCGGTTCCCTACCTGACCAGCGCGGTCGTCGCCACCGAGGCGCTGCTGGGCTGCGAGGCCGAAGGGGGCCTGCTGGCCGAGCTGGCGTCCGGGCGGCGGATCGGCGCGCTCGCGGTCGCGCTGCACGTCGGCCCCGGCGGCGCCTACCCGGTCGTACGGCACGAAGACGGTGCCCTGCACGGGGAGTTGACCGGCATCGCGGACGCGGCCGTCGCTGGCACGCTGCTGGTGCCCGCAGACGACGGCGGGCTGTACGCGGTGGACGCCGATACCGTGACCGTCACCCCCCAGGTGTCCCTGGACCAGACCCGGCCGGTGGCCACGGTCACCCTGGACGCCGCCCCCGGCCGTCTGCTGGGTGACGCCGAACCCGCCGTACGACGCGCCCTGCGCGCGGGGGCCGGGCTGCTCGCCTCCGAGCAACTCGGCATCGCCGAGTGGACGTTGACCGAGACGGTCCGCTACCTGAAGGACCGCAAGCAGTTCAACCGTCCCGTCGGCGGCTTCCAGGCTCTCAAGCACCGCCTCGCCCAGCTGTGGCTGGAGGTCGTCAACCTGCGCGCGGCGGCCCGTAACGCAGCCGACGCGCTGGCCGTCGGTGAGGACGCCGACGTGGCCGTCGCCGTCGCCCAGGCGTACGCGGCGTCCGTCGCCGTGCACGCCGCCGAGGAGGCCCTGCAGCTGCACGCGGGTATCGGCATGACCTGGGAGCACCCGGTGCACCTGTATCTGAAGCGGGCCAAGGCCGACTCGATCGCCTACGGCACCGCGGGCGCCCACCGTGCGGCGCTGGCCGAACTCGTCGACCTCAGGGCTCCCTGACCCGCACCCGAGCGAAGCACCCGGAAAGCCCGCCCCACCAGGGGCGGGCTTTCCCGTGTGCCCGCAGCGGCGAAGTGAACGCAGCGCGGCGGTCCGGCCAACTCCCCGCGCGACTCTGCCCCTTGCGGCCCCGGGGACCGCATACTCGCAGCGGTTCCCGTCCGGCACCTCAAGGAGGCAGTGCCATGGCCCGCACCACTCGTCGCAGAGCCCTCACCACCCTCGGCGCCGCGCTCGCGGGCACGGTCGCCCTGCCTGCCACCGGTGCGGTCGCGAGGGAACACCGGGACCGCCCGGGTCCGTTGTGGCGGGCCCACGCCCACAACGACTACGAGCACCCGCGTCCGCTGCTCGACGCCCTCGACCACCGTTTCGGCAGCTTCGAGGCCGACATCTTCCTGGTCGACGACCACCTTCTCGTCGCCCACGACCCCGAGGACCTCGACCCCGCACGCACGCTGGAGTCCCTCTACCTCGCCCCGCTCGCCGCCCGCGTCAGGGCCAACCACGGCTGGGTGTACCGGGGCCGTCGCCGCCCGGTCCAGCTGCTCATCGACATCAAGACGGAGGGCTCGTCGACGTACCTCGAACTGGACAGGCATCTGAAGCGATACAAGCACCTGTTCACGACGTACGCCCACGGCCGGGTGCACCCGGGGCCGGTCACCGCGGTGATCTCCGGGGACCGCGCCGCCCGGGTGCCGATGGAGGCCCAGAAGGTGCGCCGGGCCTTCTACGACGGGCGCCTCGCCGACCTCGGCGGCACCGCGCCCGCCTCCTTCGCCCCGCTGATCTCCGACAACTGGAGGCTGAACTTCACCTGGCTCGGCGTCGGCGCGTTCCCGGCAGCCGAGCGGCAGAGGCTGCACGGCATCGTCCGGGCGGCCCACTCCCGTGGGCAGAAGGTGCGGTTCTGGGCCACCCCGGACCTGGCCGGGCCCGCGCGGGACGCCCTGTGGCACGAACTGCTCGACGCCGGCGTGGACTTCGTCAACACGGACGACCTCGCCGGTCTGGAGGCCTTCCTCGACGCCCACCGGGCGGCATAAACGCACCGCGCGCGGAACACCACACGTTCGGAGGACAGGTCAGCCGCCCGGACGAACCTTCCGCTACGCCACACTTGCGGCGGAACGCCGTGTACCAGGACAAGACGGCGTGGCGGAGGGAGGTTGACGATGGCCATTTCCATCTCTGTGGTGGTGCTGCTGTTCATCCTGGCGGTGATCTTCGTACGCAACGGCGGGCTGAAGATCACGCACGCGCTGGTGTGCCTGCTGCTCGGCTTCTACCTGGCCGGCACCAGCATGGCGCCGACCATCAGCAGCGGTCTGACGGCCACGGCGGACATCGTCAGCAGCCTGAGACCGTGACCGTCACCCGGCCGAGAAGATGCCGATGCCGTTCGGGACGGGGCGCTCCACTCCGTCGGAGGGATGGTTGCGTACGGAGACCGCCGGCGCCCCCGGCTCACGTACGACCAGTGTGGAGGAACCCCCGCCGTCCAGGCTGAAGGCGTCCACCGACCCCAACGTCCGCATGACGGACGCCACTTCCGCGATCGTCAGACCGGTCCGGTACTCGCGGGCACCGTCCAGCGCGAGCAGCACCAGCCGCCGTCCGCCGCCCGCGATGCCCACCGCCGTACGCACGGCCGAGGTCCGGTCGTCCAGACCGGGCAGCGGCCTGCCGCCGTCGAGCACCGGGTAGCCACCGAGGGCGAAGCGGTACGGGATCCGCGACGCCGCCGCCACCAGCCGGTGCCGTACCTTCACCGGCTCGCCCGCGAAGAACTTCCGCAACTGCTGCGCACCCGCCTCCCGGCCCACGAGGACGGTGGTGCCCGCCGGGATCGGCCCGCTCCCGGGTGTGTCGGCGCTCGACACGACCCGGCCGTCCCGGATCGTCACCTCATGCGTGTCGGTACTGCACGGGGCCGAACGGTCGGTGTCCGTGCCGCACGTGGCGCGCACCCGGGAGGCGCTGCCCCAGACGGCGGTGAACGCCCCGACGGAGCCCACCGGCAGGGCGTACTGGTTGAACCCGCCCAGCGGAATCCGGCCCTCGGGCGTGCGGACCGAGCCGACCAGGCGCAGGCCGTCCAGCCGGGCCCGGCGGTCGACACCCACCCCGAAGACGTCCTCGGTGCTGGTGCCGGGCGGCAGCGCCGGTCCGAAACGCTGCCCGTTCGGCACCGCCGCCTTCAGCGCCCGCCCGCCCGCGATCGCCGGGCCCACGCTCGCGCCGGTGGCCTGGACGCCCGGATGCTGGGCCTCGCTGATGTTGAAGAAGTCGCCGTTCACGCCGGCCACCGCACCTTGCGCGGTGGCCTGCCGGGAGATGGTGGCGCGGGCCGCCACCGCACCTGCGTGCAGCAGATCGAGCCGTACGCGTGGATCGCGCAGATCGACGGTGAGCACATGGGCGTGGGCGGGGCCCCTGGCCGCCGCGATGTCGAACTCCTCGTACGCGACCCCCGGCGCGATCCGGGTGCCCCGCGGCGCGGCGCCGGCCGGCGCAGCCACCCCCAGGGCCGCACCGGCCAGCGTGCAGAACGTCGTGAGCAGCGTGAGTGCCGCCCTGCCGATCACCAACCGTCGCTGACGACGTGCCACATCGCCCCCCTGATGTCTCGTCAAATGTCCCAGGACTCAGGGGAAGTGCACCAGACGGCGATGACCTGCCGGGTCGTCAGGTGCCGACGACCCGCGAACGGGTGAGGAAACGCACCCCCTCGGGTGCCTCCAGCGAGAAGCCGCTGCCCCGGCCCTCGACGACGTCCACGATCAGCCGGGTGTGGCGCCATGTCTCGTACTGCCCGCGTGACATCCAGAACATGACCGGCTCCGGCACCCCCTCGACGTCCAGCTGCGCGAGCAACACGTCCGAGTCGCCCGTGCGGAACTCGCCGTCCGGGTAGCACATCGGCGCGCTGCCGTCGCAGCAGCCGCCGGACTGGTGGAACATCAGCGGTCCGTGCGTCGCGCGCAGACGGCGCAGCAGGTCGGCGGCGGCGGGGGTGAGCTCGACACGCGGGGTCTCCTCATACATGACGGCAAGAGGAGCACGGTCGACGTTGCGAGAGCGTTGCACCCGTCCTGACTGATCCACTGACGCGACCATCGAGTGGACGCCGCCGACGTCCGGCTCGCGGTGCGGGACGGCGGCGAAACAGCGAAGGACGATCAGCCCTCCGAGACGTGAACGGTCACCGGGTGACCGGGTCGGCCGCGGCGCAACTGCTGCCGTCGGCCGGGACCGTCAGGTTCACGAGGTAGTCGTCCACCGCGTCGCGGGTGCAGTCACTGCGTCCGTACACGCTGTGCCCCGCGCCCTCGTACGTCAGCAGCACGGTCGTCCCCCGGGTCTGCCGGTGCACGTTCCTCGCCCATGCGTAAGGGTTGGCCGGATCGTGGCGGGAGTGCAGCATGAGGATCTCGGGTGCCTGTGTGATGCGCAGGCGGTGCTGCGGGTTGTTCACCTCGTCCGGCCAGCCGACGCAGCCGGCCATCGCGCCGTGAACACGCGGCGAGCCGCGCAGGTGCGGCGCCGCCCGCAGTTCGGCCTCGGTCAGGCGGGAGAACTCGCGGTGGTCCTTCGGCCGGAAACGCCAGTCCTCGCAGAGCACCGCGTGGAAGGGGAGAGCCTCCGTCGCCGGCTGTGCCGACGTCCGTGGGGTCGTCGGTGGGCTCTGGCGCCGTTGTGCGTCGAGTCCGGCGACGAACGAGGCCGTTCCGCTCCAGTCCGGAACGTAGAGCCTGCGGAAGACGAGCTGCGTGATCTCGTTCGCGGTCATGGCCCTGCCCGGGTTCCTCGGGTCCATGATCTCGCCCCGGTCGGCCCGGGCGAGGAGACCGTCCCAGACGGCCGTGACATCGCGGCCGTGCAGGGCGCACGACGACGAGCGTGCGCACCACCGCACGAACTGGTGGAAGGAGTCCTCGGCGGTGAGCGCGGAGGAGACCAGGAACTCCCGGGCGTCCAGGCTGTGGTCGATGCTCGCGGTGAGGGTCATGGCGCGGATCCGGTCGCCGTACAGTTCCGCGTACTGCTCGCCGATCAGGGTGCCGTAGGAGTGGCCGAAGTAGTTGATCCTCTGCTCGCCCAGCGACCTGCGCAGGGCCTCCACGTCATGGACGACGGCGAGGGTGTCGGCGTGGTCGAAGATCGGCCCGCTGTGCCGCCGGCAATCGTCCCGCAGGGCACGGTTGTAGGTGGCCAGCCGGTCGAACTCGGCCTGGTCGCGGGGGTATGCGGAGGGTGCCTTCCGGATCAGGTCCGAGGAACACATCACCGGCTCGCTGGCTCCCACGCCCCGCGGATCGAAGCCGACGATGTCGAACCTCGCCAGCACGTCGGCACTGAAGTGGTCCGGTGCGTCGTCGACGGCCCAGTCGACTCCCGAGGCGCCCGGGCCGCCCGGGTTGACCAGCAGGACGCCGATCCGACGCCCGGGGTCCGTGGCCTTGCGACGGGCCACCGCCAGGTCGAACTTCTCGCCCTTCGGGTGTGCCCGGTCGACGGGCAGCCGCAGAGTGCCGCACTCGGCCGTGCGGTCCTCGGGGCACGGCTTCCAGTCGATCGCCGCGGACGCCGTGGACGGGCTCGACGGGCTGGACGGGCCGGCCGGTAAGCCGCCGGCCGCGCGCTGCGGGCCGGTCGCGCCGGCGTCCGCCACGCCCGGGCCCAGCACCAGCGCGCCCGTCGTCAGCACGCCGGCAGCGAGCGCTGCGGCGAGGGTCTTGGTGAACGGTTGCACAGAGTTCCTCCTGTTGCTCCATCGACCACGGATCACAGGAGTGGCCACCCCTCGACGAGCTTCACGCCGAGCCGAGGCCGACCGCAACGGAACTCGGCCCGAATCAGGGCGGAATGAGGGTGATTCCGAAGTGGTGCTCAGGGTCGGCCCCTCAGGATCCCGAGGGGCCGACCCTGAGCACGGGCCTATCGCCGGACGTCACCGACCTTCACCACGCCGGTCGTCCTCGTGCCGGCGGCGTTGTCGTAGACGACGACACCGGTGGACTTCTTCCAGACCTTGACGCGGAGCGTGTCCGGTCCGTCGGTGGCGGTGATCCGGAAGGCGTAGCCGTCCTTGCCGTTCACCGTGCCGGAGCCCTGGTACACCGCCCGGGAGCCGGTGACCACGAGCCAGTCGGAGCCGGTGGAGCGGAACTTCAGTCTTGCCGCGCCGAAGTCGAAGGTCGCTCTGCCCTCGGGGACGGTGGCTTTCCTGGTGTAGGCGGCCGCGAAGGAGAAGGCGGCCTTGCCGGTCAGGTCCGGACCGGCCGGGTAGGCGCCGGCCGGGGAGCCGATCACCCCGGCGCCGAGTGCGGGGCCCGCGGCGCGGTCGTACACGATCAGCTCGGCGAGTGCGGTGCCGTCCGAGGCGCCGTCGTCGTCGGTGACGGTGAGCGCCGGCCGGTGGATGCCCGCCTCGGTGTACCTGTGCTCGGCACGGCAGCCCGCGGCGCCCGCCCGGACCGTCGTCGGCTGCGAGCCGTCCTTCCAGTCGACCCGGCAGGTGTGGGTGTCGGAGCTGCCCGGGTCGTCGAACTCGGCGGTGACGACGGCCCGTCCGCCGACCGACACGGGGGAGGCGGGACCGGTCGCGGAGGTGACCTCCGGGGCCGCGTTGGCCACGGTCACGGTGGCCGTGTCGCTGCCGCGGCCGCCGGTCAGGGTGACCTCGTAGGTGCCGTCGTCGGTGCAGGTGAGCGTGGTCCTCGCCGCCTCGGCGTCGGCGAGGGAGCAGGGTGCTCCCTCCTCGACCGCCCACTTCGGGCTGCCCGCACCGGAGACCGAGCCGTTCAGCGGGATGCGGTGGCCCTCCGCGCCCTCGGCGTCCGGCCCGGCGTGGACGACGGTCACCGGGTCGATGCCCGTGAGCGTCGGCTCGACCTTTCTGAGCAGGCCGGCGGCGTCGAACTCCAGCTTGTCGATGGTCGTTTCGCGGTGGGTGCCGTCACCGCCGGGGATGGCGAAGCGGTGGTAGGCGACGTACCAGTCGTCGGTGTGGGGGACATGGACGACCGAGTGGTGGCCGGGGCCCTTGACGCCGAGGGAGAGGTCCTTCTCCAGGATCACGCCGTGCCTGGTCCACGGGCCGGTGGGGGAGGGGCCCGTGGCGTACGCGACGCGGTAGTTCTCGTCGCGGGTGTCGTTCTCCGACCACATGAAGTAGTAGGTGCCCTTGCGCTTGACGACGAAGGTGCCCTCGTTGTAGCCGCTCGGGGTGATGTCCTTGACCGCGGACAAGTCGAGGGAGGTCATGTCGTCGTTCAGCGGGGCGACGTAGGCGCGGCCGTTGCCCCAGTAGAGATACGACCGGCCGTCGTCGTCCGTGAACACGGCGGGGTCGATCATCTGCCCGCTGAACTGGCCCGCTCTGAGCAGCGGCTTGCCGAGCGCGTCCTTGAACGGCCCCGTCGGCGAGTCGGACACGGCGACACCTATGTTGGCGTCCGCGCAGAAGTAGAAGTAGAACTTCCCGTCCTTCTCGGTGATCGTCGGCGCCCACGCCCTGCTGTCCGCCCAGGAGACGTCCGGGCCCAGGTCGAGGATGACGCCGTGGTCCTTCCAGTGGACCAGGTCGGTGGAGGAGTACGTCTTGAACCGCGTTCCGCTCCAGCCTTCGAAGCCGTCCGTGGTCGGGTAGAGGTAGAAGGTGTCGCCGAAGCGGACGATGTTCGGGTCGGCGTTGAGGCCCGGCAGCACCGGGCTCCTCATGATGAGCGCCGAGACCGTCCAGGTGCGCTTCTTCCCGTCCGAGCCGGTGACCTCGTACGTCACCGGCTTGCTGAAGTCCCGCGTGCTCCCGGAGGCGGGACTGATCGACGCGCCGTGGGCGAGGGTGAACTCGGGGGCCAGCGCGGTGAGATCGGCGCCCTCCTTCATCGGCAGGGTGATCTCGCTCCCGCCGTTGTCGATGAGCGCGTCCACCTTCAGGGCCGGGTGGGCCGCCTTCGCGATGCCCGCGGTGTTGCCGCTGAGCTCCATGACCTCGGCGGCCGTGAGAGCCCGGCCGTAGACGCGGAAGTCGTCGACCTCGCCGCCGAAGTAGGGATCGGCCGCGTACAGGGACCTGCCGAGGTAGCCGGTGTAGTCCTTGTCCGCGTCGTACAGCTCGGACGGCTTGATGGTGGTCGTCGTGCGGGCCGCCTCGACGCCGTCCACGTAGAGGACCATGGTGCCGGTGGAGCCGTTGAGGGTGACGGTGACGTGCCGCCACTCGCCGGGCGTGAGCCGCGACCCGGCGGTCAGCTTCGACTCCGCCGACCAGCTCGCCTTGGTGATGGCCGAGTAGAGGCTGGAGCCGCCGTTGGACGGCGTGGCGAAGAGGTACCTGTCGCTGTCCGGACCGAGCCCGAACAGCCACTGGAAGTTGTCCCCGCCTTTCCACTTGGCGTACGTCGAGACGGTGACACTGTCGGCGTTCTTCAGCACACCGTTGGGGACACGGACGTACGGCGACGTGGTCGAGGAGCTCGAACCGCCCGACATCCTGAACGAGCCGCCCTCGACGCCGGTGCCGAAGTCCGGCGTACGGACGTAGGTGCCGTGGTAGCCGTGACCGCTGGAGTCACGGGCGATGGTGCCGCCCGTCTCGTCGAAGTCGTACTGCAGGAGCAGGTCGGCGGGGACGTCGGGGCCGTCCCGCGACACGGTGACCTCGGCGCGGACCGGGATGGCGGCGCCGTCCGGCAGGCTGCCCGTCACCGTGAAGGTGCCCGCCTGCGCGTACGTCGACTCCGGGACGTCCTCCCAGGTCACCGATACCGGGCGCTTGACGCCGTCGGCGTACGTGGCGATCACCGTGGCCGGCAGGACGGGAGCCTGGCCGATGCCGGTCTTCACGGACACGTCCTCGACGGACGCCACCAGCTTGTCCGGCTGGTAGGCGCGCAGCAGCCGGTCGTACTCGGCCTGCGTGACGGGGAGCACCGTGCCGTGGCGCGGCTTGGCCGGCAGGTCGTAGCCGGTGGACGGCGTCCAGGTGCCGGAGGCGAGGTCCGTCGTCTCGAAGGGGATGTAGCCTCGGCCGCCGAACTCGTCGAGGAACGCGTACCACTTGTCCCCGGTGTTCGACTTGAACACCAGCGGCCCCTCGGCCGCGCTCATCGCACCCTTGCCGATGCCCTCCGCGACCGGGTCCCAGGACAGGTCGAGGAGCGAGTCGCTCCTCTCCTCGAAGACGAACTTGCTGTTCGGGGTGGAGGAGGTGTTGTTGCGCTCGTCCTTGGAGAGTCGGAAGTACGTCCCGTCGTGCTCGATCACCGTGGAGTCGATGACGGAGTAGCCGCGGTCGATCCAGACCTTGGGCTCGCTGAAGGTGTGGAAGTCGCGGGTGGTCGCGTACATCATGCGGTTGTACGTGTTCCCGGAGTGCGCCTCGTCGTCGTACAGCTTCGACGCCCAGAAGACGACGTACTCGCCGCGCTGCGCGTCGTAGAAGGCCTCCGGCGCCCAGGTGTTGCCCGCGCTGTCCGGGGAGACCTTGACGAGCCGCTGGTCCGTCCAGTGCACGAGGTCGGTGGACTCCCACACCATGATGGACTTGCTGCCGGTGCGCTGGGCGGCGTCCCAGTCGCCGTTGCCGTAGATCCTGAGGTCGGTGGCGATCTGGTAGAACTTGTCGCCCTCGGGGGAGCGGATGATGAACGGGTCGCGCAGGCCCTTCTCGCCGAGTGTCGAGGTCAGGACCGGCTTGCCGTCGTTCAGCTCCCTCCAGTGCAGGGGGTCGTCGCCCTTGCTCAGCGCGGCGTAGAGCTGTTCGCCGTCCGCCGTGCCCTCGCCGGTGAAGTAGCTGAACATGTAGCCCTTGAGGGCCTGCTTCTCGGGGAGTTCGGGGACCTCGGCCGTGAACGTACGGGTCGTCCTCGCCTCGCCCTTGCTGACGGTGGCGGTCAACTCGACCGTGGTGGCACCCTCGCCGTGCGCCGGGCGGTGCACCACGCCGTCGGCGGAGACGACGTCCGGTTTCGCGGAGGACCAGGTGACGTCCGTGCCGTGGGCGGCTGTCGCCGGGAGGGTGAGGTTGCCGCGGACGTCGTCGAGGTTGTGGACGGTGAGGCCCTCGGCGGCCTGTTCGGTGGCGGTCCGGTCGTCGAAGTCCGGCAGGACCGTGACGTCGAAGGACTTGGTGGCGGTCACGGTGCCCTTCGTCAGGGTCGCCGTGAGCGTGGCGCGGCCGTTCGGCTCACCGGCGGCGGGCCGGGTGACCTTGCCGCCGTCCGACACCACGGAGGTGTTGTCGCTGGCCCAGCCGATCGAGGAACCGCCGGCCGTCCCGGTCCTCGGCAGATCCAGATCGGCCGTGACCGCGGTGGTGTCGCCGAGGCTCAGCGCGGCCTTGTCGTCGGCGACGCCCTGTGCGGCGACCGGGAGCGCGAGCTGCTCGACCTCGGAACCGGCGAGGGCGCGGTCGTAGACCCGGAAGTCGCGGATCCTGCCCTTGAACAGCCTGTCGCCGGAGTAGACGGATTTGCCGATGAAGTTGGCGGTCGTGGTGCCGGAGCCGATCGCGCCGGGGGTGATGGTGACCGCGGTGTTGCGGCCGACCTCCACCCCGTCCTCGTACAGCACGCCCGTGGTCCCGGCCTGGGTGTAGGTGAGGTGCTTCCACACGCCGCGGGTGAGGTTGTGCGAGTCGGACGGCTTGGTGGTCTGCTCCGTCGACCAGTTGCCGCTCGCGATCGAGGTGCGCAGGGAGTTGCCGGTCGTGAACAGGTACCCGTTGCCGTTGCCGCCGCTGGAGTTGCCGAAGCCGTAGACGAAGTACGGCGTGCTCTGGGTGGCGTCGATCAGCACGTCCAGCGACACGGTGATCGCGTTCATGCCTTTCATGACGTCGTTCGGCACCTTGATGTAGGTGTCGGAACCGTTGAAGGCGAGCCCCTCGCCGGTGCCCGACCAGTCGGCGGCGCCGGTGACCGTGCCGGTACGGCCGTTGCCGGAGGCATCGGTGACGGTGCTGCCGGAGGTGGCGTCGAGTTTGTACCAGAGGGCGAGGCCGTCGGTGACCTCAGCCGCGGGGGCCGTCTCGGCGGCCCGGGCGGGATCGGTGGGCGCGGCCACTCCCAGGAGCAGTGACGCGGCGGTCAGCGCGGCGAGCCGGCCCGTCAGGCGTCTCGCGCGGACACGGGCACGTGCGATGTGGGGCATGTCGGGTTCCCTGCTGAGGCATGGCGGGGCCTCGGCCGTGGGCACCCGTGTCGGCTGTGTGACGTCGTGTGAGGTCGCGTGGCGAGAGTGTCGGCCGGTGCGTGGCACAGCGTCAAGAGGTTTCGAACGATGTCCGACTGGTCGAACGCTTGGTTTTCTCGCGGTGGATGGTTCGTCGGTTTCGCGGTGGGTCGTTCGGTCGGCGTGGTCGGCGTGGTCGGCGGTTCCGCCGGCGGACGGGCGGTTCGGTTCTTCGTGACGGTCGGATCGGTGGTCGTGGCGGGCGGAGCAGGTATCGCGTGGGTGATGCGTTGCAGGCGGTGCGGTTCGCGTTGCAGCGCGGTTCTCGCGGCGGCGGTTCGTTGCTCGCGCCCGGTGGTTCCGGTCCTTGTGGCGGGCGGCGCCGCGCTCAGCGGTCGCGTCGTGCGCGGCGTGCCTCGGTCACCACCGGTACCAGCGGCAGCAGTGAGACGATCACGACGAGGGCGACCAGCGGCAGCAGGTAGTCGTCGATGTCGGGGACGGAGGACCCGAGGAAGTACCCGGCCAGCACCAGACTCTGGGACCACAGCAGACCGCCTGCCGTCTGCCAGACGGTGAAGCTCCGCGTGGGCACGCCGAGCGCGCCGGCCGCCGGGTGCAGGACCGTCCTCACCATCGGGACGAAACGGCCGATCACGAGGGCCTTGCCGTAGCCGTAGCGGGCCAGCAGCTTCTCCGCCCGCGCCTCGGCCTCCCGTACGCCGGGTCTGGAGGTGCGCGCCAGCAGGGCTCGCCCTCCGTGCCGCCCGAGCAGGAACCCGACCTGGCCCCCGGCCACCGCGCCCACGGCCGCGCACAGCAGCACCTGCCACAGCACCAGCCGCGGTGCCTCCCCGGCGCTGCCCGCGCACAGCACACCGGCCGGGAGCAGCAGCGTGTCACCGGGCAGGAAGAATCCGACGACCAGCAGGCTGGACTCCGCGAAGATCACCACAAGGACGCCGAGCGCACCGAAGGCCGCCAGCACCGAGGCGCCGTCCATCGGGTTGACGGCGAGCATCGCCCTCACCTCCAGGCCGCCCTCGGGGATCGTCCTCCCCTCAAGCATCCCGTGCGCACGGGCCGCGCGCCTGCCCCGCCCGGTGCAGGCAGGGTTCGAGGCGCGCGCCGCCCACTGGTCCAGCCGCGGAGGTGCCGTCCGGCACGGGAGCGCGCCGGGCCCCTGCCGTGCGGCCCGCGAAACGGCGCCGGGCGCGTCTTCACGGCGCCGCCACGCGGCTCACATGACAAGCTGGGTATGACGTGTGCCGCCGTGGCGAGCATGGGAGGACGGGTTGGACTGGGGCCGGTTCGCGCAGCAGCTGGCGTCGATGGCGCGAGAGCTTCTGGCGCAAGACTCGGTGAAGGGAACGCTCGACCGGATCACTGCCTCGGCCACCGACCTGGTCGGGGGCTGTGACGCGGCCGGCATCCTCGTGCTGCACGGCAGAGAGGTGGAGACGCTCTCGCCCACCGACCAGCTGGTCGTCGACAGCGACCGGCTGCAGGCACGGCTGGGGGAGGGACCCTGCTTCGACGCGGCCCGTACCTCGCAGGGACAGCGGGTCTTCCGCATCGCCGATTTCACGAACGAGCAGCGGCGCTGGCCCGCCTACGCCCCACAGGCCCGCGAACTCGGTGTGGGCAGCATGATGGGCTTCCTGCTGTACACGGAGGACGAGGACCTCGGCGCGCTGAACCTGTACTCGCGCAAGCCCGGCGCCTTCACGGCGGACAGCGAACTCGCGGGCTGGCTGCTGGCCTCCCACGCGGCGATCGCCTTCTCCAGCGCCCGGTCCCACGCCCAGATGGAGCAGGCCGTCGCCACCCGTCATGTCATCGGTGAGGCCATGGGCATCCTCATAGGCAGCCACCACCTCACCGAGGAGCAGGCCTTCGACGTGCTGCGCCGCTACTCGCAGGAGAACAACGTCAAGCTCCGCGACGTCGCCCGCCAGGTCTGCGAGCGGGGCAGCTTCGACTGACCGGGGTGGGGCGGCTTCCCCAGCTCCTGGTCTGAACCAGAGAAGCCTGAGTCGGGCCAGCCCCCAGGGGAACGCCGCTGCACCCGGCCTGCCCCCCAAGTCCCCTCCCGTGCGCCGGACCACACCTGAATGTCCGCATCGCCCGGATTCGGTATCCGGCGCGTAAGAATCCGTTCGCTCCCACCCGCCCTGTGACGCAATCCGCCGGGCACCCGGCCACAGGGAGTAGCGCCTGCATGCCGTCCGTCCTTCCGGGCACCCGTCCCCCATGGGTACGAACCATGCCGAAGCCCCGGTCCTCGAAGCCCTCGCCAGGTACCGGAACGTCGATGAGCTGGGTTTCACGCCCCCCGGCCACAAACGGGCACGCGGCGCGGACCCACGGGCCCGCGAGGTCCTGGGCGACGCCGTCTTCTTCGGTGACGTCCTGGCCAGCGGCGGTCTGGACGACCGGCTCACCCGGGGCCAGGTACTGGAGCGGGCCGAGGAGCTCATGGCCGACGCGGTGCACGCCGACCACACGTTCTTCTCGACGTGTGGGAGTTCGCTGTCGGTGAAGGCCGCCATGCTGGCGGTGACCTCTCCCGGCCACCGGCTCCTCGTGGGGCGCGACGCGCACAAGTCGGTGGTGGCCGGACTCATCCTGTGCGGTGTCCAGCCGGTGTGGGTCGAACCCCAGTGGGACGCCTCGCGCCACATCGCGCACCCCCCTTCCGCGACCGCCTACGAGAAGGCGTTCGACGAGTACCCCGACGCGGACGGGGCCCTGGTCACCAGCCCCACGCCGTACGGGGCCGCGGCCGACCTCGCGGGCATCGCCGAGGTTTGCCACCGACGGGGCAAGCCGCTCATCGTGGACGAGGCGTGGGGAGCGCATCTGCCCTTCCACGACGATCTGCCGACGTGGGCCATGGACGCCGGCGCCGACATCTGTGTCACCAGCATCCACAAGATGGGCAGCGGTCTGGAGCAGGGCTCGGTGTTCCATCTCCAGGGCGAGCTGATCGACCCCGCCGAGCTGGCCTCGCGGGCCGACCTCCTCGACACGACCAGCCCGAACGTCCTGATCTACGCCGGCATCGACGCCTGGCGCCGACAGATGATGCAGCACGGTCACGAACTCATGGGACGAGCCCTGAAGCTCGCGGCACGCATCCGCACCGCCATCGAGGCCGTGGACGGTCTGCACGTCAACGGTGCCGAGGACTTCTGCGGCCCCGGCCTGGCCGCCGACTTCGACCCCCTCCCCGTCGTCATCGACATCAGCGGACTCGGCACCAGCGGCTACCGGGCGGCCGACTGGCTGCGGGCCCACCACCACATCGACGTCCACCTCTTCGACCACCGGCGCATCAGCGCGCAGCTGACCCACGCCGACGACGAGGAGACCGCCGAGCGTCTTCTCGCGGCCCTGCGCGACCTGTCCGACCACGCCGACGAGCTGAAGGACGCACCCCAGGTCGTCGTTCCATCCCCCGCGGAACTGCGGATGGATCAGGTCGACCTGCCTCGGGACGCCTATTTCGCACGGCATGCGAAGATCCCCACGGCCGAGGCCGTCGGCAGGGTCGCCGCCGAGATGATCACCCCCTACCCGCCTGGCATCCCCGTGGTCCTGCCCGGCGAACGTCTGACGGAGCCGGTGCTGAAGTACCTGGTCACCGGGGTCGAGTCCGGCATGTTCCTCCCGGACGCGGCCGACGGGAGCCTGCACACCGTACGAGTGGTCGCGGAATCCTGACCTGCGTCCTGCGTCCTGCGTCCTGCGTCCTGCCTCCGCCCGGCTGCGCGGGCGCCCCGCCGCGCGTGGTCCCCGTGCGGTGTCAGACGGGATAGGCATGGGTCTGCGTCGCCTTCACCGTCGCCCAGACCTCGGCACCCGGATGCAGGTCGAGTTCCGCCGCGGCGACCGTGGTGAGGTCGGCTGCGAGGGGGAGCTCGCCGACCAGGTCGGCGCGTACCTGGTCACCGTGGGTTTCCAGCCCGGCCACCTCGCCGTGCCAGAGGTTCCGCGCGCTGGAGCCCGTCGGACGGTCCCGGTGGAGGGTGACGGCGCTCGGTGGGAACGCCACGTACACAGGGCCGGTCAACGCTTCGGCGATGGTGATGTCAGGGCCGGCTCCCAGCCGGACCGTGTGTCCCTCCGCCTCGCCCCGATACAGGTTCAGGCCGACCAACCGGGCGATGTAGTCCGTACGGGGGTGGCGCGCGATGTCGGACGGGCTGCCCTCCTGGACGACACGGCCGTCCTCGACGACGACCAGACGGTCGGCCAGCACCATCGCGTCCAGCGGATCGTGGGTGACGAGGACGGCCACCGCCTCGAACTCGGCCAGGTGGCGCCGGAGCTGGGCGCGCACCTCCAGTCGGGTACGGGCGTCCAGGGCCGCCAGCGGCTCGTCGAGAAGGAGCAGGCGGGGGCGGGTCGCCAAGGCACGGGCGAGGGCGACCCGCTGGGCCTGACCGCCGGACAGCTTGCAGGGCTTGGCCCCGGCATGGCCGGCGAGGCCCATGCGGTCCAGCCACTCGGCGGCCTGCGCGCGGGCCGCCGCCTTGGTCGCGCCCTGGCAGCGGGGGCCGAACGCCACGTTGTCCAAGGCGGTGAGGTGGGGGAAGAGCAGATAGTCCTGGAAGACCACGCCGACCGGCCTGGATTCGGGCGGCATACGGTCCACGTCCGTGCCGCCCAGCCGAATACGGCCACCGCTGAGCGGGGTCAGACCGGCGAGGGCCCGCAGGGCGGTGGTCTTGCCCGCGCCGTTCGGGCCGAGCAGTGCGACCACCTCGCCCGGCGCCACGGTCAGCGCCACGTCGAGACGGAAGGCGCCGCGTTCGACGACCAGACGGGCATCGAGCCCGGCCTCGGGGGCTCCGGCACGTGTGTCCGGGACGGCGTCGGCGGCGCCGGGGGCGTTGTGCATCCTGCTCTCACCGGTCATGGTCATCCCGCCGACATCCAACGATCGCGCAGCCCGGCCAGCACCGCGACGGACACGGCGAGCAGGACCAGGCTGAGGGCGATGGCCGCCTCCGGGTCACTTTGCAGGGCCAGGTAGACGGAGAGCGGCATGGTCTGGGTACGGCCGGGAAAGTTGCCGGCGAAGGTGATCGTCGCGCCGAACTCGCCGAGCGCCCGCGCCCATGCCAGCACGGCTCCCGCGGCGACACCCGGCGCGATCAGCGGGAGCGTGACCCGGCGGAACGCGGTGAAGCGGGAGGCACCCAGAGTGGTGGCCGCCTCCTCGTAGCGGGGGTCGGCGGCGCGCAGGGTGCCCTCGACGCTGATGACCAGGAACGGCATCGCCACGAACGCCTCGGCGACCACGACACCGGCCGTGGTGAAGGGCAGGGTGACGCCGAACCATGAGTCCAGCCACTGCCCGACGACGCCGTTGCGGCCGAGCGCCATCAGCAGCGCCACACCACCCACCACCGGCGGCAGGACGAGGGGGAGGGTGACCAGGGCCCGGACGAGCCCGCGGCCGGGGAACTCGACGCGGGCCAGCAGCCAGGCAAGGGGCACGCCGATCACCAGGCTCACCGCGGTGGCGGCGGTGGCGCACAGCAGGGACAGCTGCAGCGCGTCCCACACCTCGGCGCTGGTCAGCTGCTCGGGCAGGGTGCGCCAGGGGGCCCGCGCGACGAGTGCGAGCAACGGCACGAGCAGGAAGGCGAGGCCCAGGAGCGCCGGAAGCAGGAGCGGCAGCGGAACGCCCGCCCGCGCGCGGCGGCGCGGCGGCCCACCCGAGAGGGTGTCGGCCCCGGTGGGCTTGCCGGGCGACGTCACGGCTTGAGGAACCCGGCCGCGGTCAGAACCCGCTGGCCTTCGGCGGATCGCACCAGCGCGATGAACGCCTCGGCCGCCTCGGCGTTGGGGGCGTCCCTGAGCTGGACGATCGGGTAGTCGTTGACGGCGTCGGCGGATTCGGGGAACTCCACGCCCTCCACCTTGTCACCCGCGGACCTCACATCGGTCTTGTAGACGACGGCCGCGTCGGCCTCCCGCAGCTCGACCTTGGTCAGGGCGGCTTTGACGTCCTGCTCGTAGGAGACGGGTGTGAGTTGGAGGCCGCTCGCGTCGAGGGCCTTCCGGGTGGCGGCGCCACAGGGCACCTCCTTGTCGCAGAGCACGACCTTCAGGCCGGACCGGGTGAGGTCCTTGAGCGAGGAGACCTTGTCCGGGTTGCCCGGCAGGGTGGCGATCGCCAGCTGGTTGCGGACGAAGGTGGCGGGCGTCCCCGAGGCGTCCCCCGCGTCCGTGACGATCTTCATCGTCTTGGGACTGGCGGCGGCGAAGACGTCCGCCGGGGCGCCGCCGGTGATACTCGCGGCGAGCGAGTCACTGCCGCCGAAACTGAAGGTCACCGTGGTGCCGGGGTGCTCCGCCTCGAACCGCTTGCCCAGCGCCGTGAAGCTCTCCTTCAGTGAGGCCGCAGCGAACACCGTCACCGTGCCGGAGAGCTTGTCCGAGGCGGGCCCGGAGGAGTCCGGCCTCGCCGTCGAGGATCCGCCGGACGAGGAGCAGGCGCTCAGGGCCAGCAGCGCGGCGGCACCTGCGCCGACCACCTGCAGGGTCCGGCGGTTCCGGCGCGCGGTACGGATCATCACGGGTCCACTCCCTCTGGTCCTCACGGACACAGCCCTTCAGTTGGTCCGCGTTCTCGACACGGCAGGCGGGTCTGCGCCGATGATTCTGCCGCAGATGCAAGGAGAAAGTCTCCTGTAGCTTCGCATGAGCGGGGGCGGGGAGTGCACTGGGTTGGTATGTGCGTCCGTACGGGATTCCGTCCGGTGCGGCCGGGGAGCCGAGCGCTATCTGCTCCCCGGCTCGTCCTCCTCCGTCCGCCCGCCGTCCGCCGGGCTCGGGTCCCCCCACTCCACCCACATCACCGAGTACATCTCGCCGTCCTCCGGCGGACGCGTCCAGGAACGGGTGGCGAACGTGTGCAGCCGCCCGTTCACCAGGGCGTGACGGGGCAGGGACGCGCCGAACTCCCCGGCCACCGCCTCCAACAGCGACCGTTCCCCCCGCGCTCCGTCCTGCGAAGCGCCGAAGAACCGGCTCGGGTCCAGGGCCCGCGGTATCTCCCCGCTCCGATCGACTTCACCGTCCGCGTAGGTGAACGCGTACAGTTCGACACCGTCCCGCGCCACCGAGAGATGGAAGAACGGCTCCCCGCGGCCCGTCCTCAGTCCGCTCCACACCACCACCGCCCGGGTGCCCTCACTGGCGGCCGCGGCCGGCGAGACGAACCGCCGCCGGTCGAACGGGGCGGGATCACTGTCGAAGGCGAAGCACCAGCCGGCGCCGGCCCGGCCGACCGCCATGAGCGCCCTGTCGTCGTAGGAAGAGAACTCCCTCTTGCCGCGCAGTGCTCTGTGGCGCGCCTCCCAGTGGGTCAAGGGTTCGTTCAGGGCGGGGCCGTCTCCGTCCCCGAGTCCGTCCGCGAGACGCCGGGGCACCTCTTCGGGCTCCACCCCTTCCACGAGGACGAACCGGTAGGACGTGCGGTTGTTGCCGGGGTCCGGCTCCGCGAGCCACGCCAGGCCGTTCGGGTCGAGGCCGGCCGTGGGCCGCGGTGCCTCTCCCGCCTGCCCGGCCCGGGGCGTGGACAGCAGCTCCCGGCCCCGTTCCGGGGTCAGCAGCGGTCCGAGCACCGGGTCGGCCACCCATCCCAGCGGCGCCAGGTGATCCGGCCCCAGCGGTTCCCACAGGGGCAGAGCGTCCATCAGCGTCCGCCATGCTCGATCGGTGTCTCCCCACCGGGCCAGCTCCCTCGCCCGCTCCACCGCCTCTCCGAACGGCCCGGCCGCCGTGTACCGGTACGTGCCGTTCCGTAACTGATCCAGCGTCGCGTGGGCCAGTGACATCAGGTCCTCGTCGGCACCCCGCAGGTGGAACGTCAGCGCGGAGTCGTCCCGGTAGGAGTGTGCCGCGTGTTCGGCGACCAGCAAGGGCAGCAGCTCGGGGGCGTACCGAGGGTCCGTCACCAGACCCTCGAAGGACACCATGTAGGTCTGGCCGAGCAGGCGGCGTATCTGGTCGCCCAGTCCGGCGGCACGCGGTCTGCCGTAGCCCTTGGCCTCGTCCAGTGCCTCCACGGCCCGTTCCCAGGCGCCGCTCAGCGCCATCGGCCGGGCCTCCTCCACCAGCAAGTCCAGCTCTCGCGTCGTGTCGTTGACGAACAGTGGCTCCGCACCGCTCGGTCCGGCCCGCAGGCTGTGGAACTCCCGGTGCATCTCCCGCATGAACTGAAGGAAGCTCGCGTGCCGTTCGGGTGGCGCGGCCCGCCAGCTCGCCCAGGTGTACACGGCCCACTCGCCGTCCTCGTCCACGTCCTCGGGGTCCATGAGGACGTGGGTGGCGTCGGACTCGACGTCGAGCTGCAGTCCCCGCCGCCAGAGGTCCGCCTCCCGCCGCTCTTCCGGCCCGGCGTCCTCGTCCAGGTGCTCCTCGAAGATGTCCGCGAGTCCCGACTCGTTGTCGTGCCAGTGCGCGTCCTGGGTCCCCGCCAGCAGCCACACGAACCCCCCCGCGTGCCGCCAGCCGTCACTGACCTTGAGGAACTCCCGGTACGACGGGGGCATGCGGCGGCCGAGGCGCTTCTCCATGGCCGCGATGCGCTCCTCGGACGCGGGTGGGAAACCCAGCCACCGCGCCTGCCGGGCGGCCTCGTCGTCTTCGCTCCGCGTCTCGTCGTCCGGCAGGGAATCGGCCCATTCCCCGCTCCACTTGAGCAGGAGGGAACGCCAGTCGAATGCCGTGGTGTCCGTCATACGTCCGATGCTGCCATCCGCCACTGACAACGCCCCTCGGCCTGGACCGTCCCGCGGGGCCTCGCGAGCCACGGGCAAGAGCCGCCGGAGCGCCTGCGGCCGTCAGTTTGTCCAGGGCCGCCTGCAGTTCCTTGGCGTCGGGCTCGACGGTGTCGGCGAACGTCTCCCCCGGCGGCGGGACCCCCGCGGAGCGCAGACTCCGTCGCGGCGGCCGTTCCGCCCGAGGCGATCAACTGTGTTGTCAGGGCGGTCACAACTGCTGCTGGACCAAGTCCGAAGCGCATCAACTCCCATGAGTTCGATCGATCTTGGTTCGGCGATCACGCTCGGCCAAGTCCCGCCCGACGAGGGCCCGCGTACGGCCGACTCGCCAGGCCCTGAGCTTCGCTCCGGCTGGCGCTTCGGCTCATCATGGCGAGGTGAGTGAATCGCAGATAGCCATAGTCGTCGCCTGCATCGGCCTGATCGGTGCTGTCGTCGCTGCGGTTGCCGCCATCGCCGGCGCGCGGATGGCTTCTCGGGCGACGTTGCGTCAGTCGGTGACACAGGCCGAGGCAGCGCACGGGCAGTGGCTGATGCAGCAAAGGCAGGCCGGCTACGAGGAGTTCATTTCGAGTTGGGAAGAGTGGATCTCGACGATCAGTCACTGGACCGACGACGAGATCCCGCTCCTGCGCAAGCTGGACATCCACGCGATGGAGGCGGCGTCCCGCCAACTGACCACACGTGCCGTGCGCATAACCGTACTGGGTCCCGACAGCGTGGCTGTTCCCGCTCAGCAACTGGCCCGGTCCGCCTCACTGTTCACCGCCGCCGAGCGGGAAGCACGTACGGCTGTGGCCGAACACCGTGAGAACGGTGTCGCACTGAACCTGGCACACCATCGAAAACTGTCCGACGCGGCTGGCTCCTGGAACTCTCGGCAGGAGCTGTACCGGGAGTTCCTGGCCGCGGTTCGGCACACGCTCGTGTCGCCTTCCGTACCTGTGACCGTAGATGTACCAGTGCGCTGAAGACCGTCGCCGTCGCCTGCACCTGGTGTCGGTGTCAGTTCACGCACGGGACCTGCGTGCGGTTCCGCACGATGATCTTGCTGGTGTTCCGGCCGTGGATCGTTCCCGGGAGGCCCGACACGCCAGGTCGACTGTGTGACCTCCTCCGAACCGGATGGATCCAGGGGTGCTCGCCGGTCGTTGTACGACCCACCCTCCCCCGACGGACCGGTGTACCGGGCGTGCGCCCTTTCAAAGGTCCGTCACCGAGGGTGTTGCTCCCGCAGCACGCTGACGCAACGGGTGAGGAGCCCGGTCAACGCGTCTCGCTCCTCGTCCGTGAACTCGTCGGCGAGGGCCCGCTCCACGCGTACGGCACGCGCGTCGGCGTCGGCCAGAACGGTACGGCCCTCGTCCGTGAGCCGGGTCTCCAGGACGTTCCTGTGCCATGCGTGCGGTGTGCGCTCGATCAGGCCGCGGTCGTGGAGGTTCTTCAGGACCGTGTTCATGGTGGGCGGTGTGACGCCGCAGAGGCGGGCCAGGGCGGCCGCGGAGATACCGGGCTTGTCGGAGAGGTGGAGCAGTGCCGCGTACTGCGGGACCGTCACCCCTGCCGGCTTGAGCACCGCGGCCTTGGTCGCGTTGAGGGCCTGCTCGGCCTGCTTGATGTAGGAGCCGACGCGCTCGGAGGCAGGCATGGAGGTCATCACTCGCGCATGGTAGCGGTCACATATGCCCATGTAGCCCCTGGCAAGAGTTAATGTATTGACGAGCATTAGGGTTCTAATCTAACTTCGGGTTCACATCAAAGGGGTGACCCAACCGACCTGAGAGGCACCGGCACCCGTGTCCCGTTCGATGCAGCGCCGTACGTTTCTGACCGCCACCGCCACCGCCACCGCCGCTACCGCCTTGGCTCTCGCCGCTCCCGTGTCCGCGCGGGCGACCACCCGAACCCGCGTCTCCACGGCCTTCACCCTCCCCGGCGAGCGCGCCTACCCGGAGGGCATCGCTCTCGACCCGCGCTCGGGCGACGCCTACGTCGGCTCATACACCACCGGCGCGGTCTACCGCGCCGCCGCCGGGCATCGCACCGCCCGGGTCTTCCTGCCGGCCGGTCTCGACGGCCGGCACACGGCCAACGGCCTCAAGGTCGATCGCCGGGGCCGCCTGTGGGTCATCGACTCCACCACCGGCGTGAACGTGTACGACCTCCATGACCGCTGTCTGCTGGCCCGCTTCTACGTAGCGAACGACGGCCCGCGCTTCCTCAACGACCTCGTGATCACCGCCGACGGCACGGCGTACATCACCGACAGCATGCGTCCGCTGATCTACCGCGTCACACCGGCCGAGCTGGCCCGCGCCCGCGGCGGCCGGGCGCCGCTCACCGCACGCTACGACCTGAGCCGGGCCCTGATCCCGCGCCCGTCCACGGCCTACGCCCTCAACGGCATCGTCGCCGACGCCACCGGAAGCATGCTGTTCGTCGTCGACATGCCCGCCGGCTGCCTGTACCGGGTGGGCGTGGCCGACGGCTCCGTACGGCAGGTGACCCTGCGCGGCGGAGACATGGTGCACGGCGACGGCATGGAACTGGCACACGGCACCCTGTGGGTCGCCCACAACGCCACCCACACCCTCACCCGCTGGCATCTGTCCGCCGACGGCACCAAGGCCCGCCTCACCCGCAGCCTGACCGATCCCGCCCTGCAGACCCCGACCACCCTGGCCCGCGACCACCGAGGCCTGCTGGTTGTCCGCTCCCAGTTCGACAAGGGCGGCCCGATGGGGCCAGGCACCCCGCAGACACCGTTCACCGTGGCACGGGTGACGGGGATGTGAGTGCCGAAGCGTGCTCCGTCCCATGTGCTGCGGGCCCCTGACCGCAAGGCGCCCCCGCCGCGGGGCCGAGTCAGCGCTTCAGGCTGTCCGCCAGCGCGACGGCGTCCTCGGTCTTGGGGTGGGTCCTGCCGAGCTGGCTGTGCAGGATGTGCGCGCCCCGGCGTGCGGGCTCCCACGAGGACGGGTCGTTCAAGGCATGCAGAACCTGGGCTTTGAACAGCAGGGCATAGCCGATGTACAGGTGGTCCGGCGGGTAGTGAGCCTCGCGGATCCGCAGGGCCCGTTCGATGTGCGGCAGGGCCGTCGCAGGGTCGCCGAGATCGAAGTGGACCGTCGCCAGAGCGACCAGGTCGAAGCTCACATAGGGATCGTCCGGGCCGTGCGCGGCTTCGTCGATCCGCAGCGCCCGCTCGGCCAGAGGCAGCGCCGCCCGGTGCTCGTCGAGAAGGCACAGCGTCCTCGCCAGTGTCGCCAGGTCCGTCGCGATGGCGGGGCTTTCGGCAGGCAGGCAGGACTCGTGCAGCCGCAGCGCACGCTCGGCCAGGGGACGTGCCGTCTCCGGCGCACCGAGGTCCCGGTGGATCTGTGCCAGTGCGATCAGGTCGAAGCCGACCTCCGCGTCCCGGCCCTCAAGGGCCTCGTCGAGCGCGAGGGCCCGCTCACCCAGGGGCAGCGCCACCGCACGGTCGCCGATCGCAAGGAGGAACTCGGAGCTCAGCCGGAGCAGTAGTGCCGTCTCCGGGGCGCACTGGGCCGGTGGGTCGTCCCTGGTGACGGTCAGCACATGGGGGAGCAGCCTGTGCCAGCGCGGCCGGGCGTCCGGGTCGCCGTGGATGTCGCGCGGCACTGCCTCCAGCAAGGCACGGCACAGTCGGGCCCGGGTCGTCGTGAGCGACTCGTCGGTCATTGTTGCTCTGATGGCTGCCTGCACCAGCCGGTGCAGCACCAGGGCGGATTCCTCCCGCCTCGCCAGGCCGAGACCGGCGAGGGCGCCTACCGTCGTGTCCCACGCCAGTGGGTCCGCGGCCGTCGCGATCAACGGTTCCGGGCTGTCGGTGAAGAGAGTCAGCGGGATGGGCTCCGGGGCCAGCAGGGCGCACAGCCGCAACAGCTCCACGGCCTGCGGGTGTTCCCGCTGCAGCCTGCGCACACTGAGCTGCCACAGCGTTGCGACGACCACCGCCGGCCGGTCGGCCGCTTCGCCGCGCGCGATCATGTCCTCCAGACGCGACGTCAGCAGAGACAGATATGCGTCGGGAGCTGTCTGGTTGTAGCCCATGTACCCGGCCGCCTGCTCCAACGCCAGTGGCAGGTCGCCCAGTTGCTGCGCGATCCGGTCCGCCGTCGCGGCGCTTGCGCCAGGCACCCGCCGAACCAGCAGTTCGACCGACTCCTGCCTGGTGAACACCTGCAGATCCACGACGCCCGCCCTGCCCGACCAGCCGCTCACCCTCGTCGTGACGAGGACGTGGCCGTTCTTCGCCAGGTCGCCCGACGGCAGCGCGTGCAGCAACGTTCCCGGCTTCTCGGCGTTGTCGAAGATGATCAACCACGGCCTGCGGTCCCGCAATGTGGCGTACACACCCGGGACGACCTGCTCCGAGCCCACGTCCACCAAACCCAACTCGCGTGCCAGTGCGGCGAATTGCGACGCCAGCAAGTCAGGTTCCTCCGCGTCGATGAACGCGACGAACCGGTACTTGGCCAGATGGCGGTACGCGTACTCGACTGCGAGCTGCGTCTTGCCCACACCTCCGAGCCCGTGTACGGCCGCCATCGTGACCTCGCCCGTCGAGCCCAGGTGCCGCCGCAGCTCCCTCAGTGCGTCCTCGCGTCCGGTGAAGTGGGTGTTGCGCGGAGGCAGGCGGTACGTCGTGGGCACGGCCGGGCGGGGTGCGCGATCACCGCGCGACTCAGGCCGCAGCCCGACCCAGGCGAGCGGGATCAGCAGCAGGAGCACCACCCACGGGTGGACGCGTACGACATCGAGCGGCCCCGGCCAACGGCTCTGCCCGGAGGCGGCGTTGAAGGCGAGACTGCCCACGAACAGCACCAGCAGACCAGCCACCGTGCCGACCAGCCTGCGCCACATGTGGCTCCCTCCCCGGTCGCTACGACGGCCGACGTGATCGTAGCCGAGGACCGGCCCGGTGCCGCGTGCGCGCGGGGAGCCGCCAGCCGGTGCCGCGGTTTCCCGGGGCGCCATGGGCCGGGTCCGGTGCCTGCCGGCCCGGCGCGGGTCTCACTCCGGCAGCTCCTGAGCGGGGTGCGGCAGTCGGAGGTGGCGGCCGGTGAAGCGCCGGCGCAGGAGCCGGTCGTGTGTGACCACGACCAGCGTGCCGGAGTAGTGCGTCAGTGCCGTCTCGATGTCCTCGACCAGGGCGGGGGACAGGTGGTTGGTGGGTTCGTCGAGCAGGAGCAGGTCGAGTGGGCCGGCTGTCACCAGCCGGGCGAGTTCGAGCTTGCGGCGCTGCCCGACGGACAGACGGCATACGGGGACGGCGAGTTCGGCGGGGTGGAACAGGCCGAGGGAGAGCAGCTCGTCGGCGTGGTCCTCGGGCTGCCCCACCCTGTCGGTCGCGAAGGCCGCGAGCAGCGTCCGGTCGTCGAAGGCGGCGTCGGGCGCGCATTGCTGACGCAGGTGGCCGACACGCCGCGGACGGCACACGGTACCGGCGTCAGGCGCCAGTTCTCCCGCGAGCACCCGCAGGAGCGTACTCTTGCCGGCGCCGTTGGGACCGGTGACGAGCAGCCGGTCGCCGGGGGTGAGCTGCAGGGAGGGAACGTACAGCCGCCCTTCGACCAGAACGCCTTCCAGGTGTGTCGCCACCGACTCACCGGGGCCGGGTGTTTCCTCGACGCGGCCCGTGAACCGCAGTGGCCGCGGGGGCGGCGGCACGGGGTGCTCGGTGAGCCGCTGCAACCGCTCACGGGCGTTACGGATGCGGCTCTGTGCGCCGTGCGACCGCGAGCGGGCCCGGAAGGCGCCGGCGCCGCTGAACGCCCACGGCCCCTTGCGGGGGATGCCGGCCAGCTGCCCGATGCCGGAGTCGGCGAGGTGTTCCTGACGGGCGACCTCGTTGCGCCATCGCTCGTGTTCCCATGCCCACCGGGCTCGGGCGGCGGCCTTGGCGGCGAGATATCCGGCGTACCCGTTGCCGTAGCGCCGCACCGTGCGCTCATCGGAGTCCACTTCCAGGACGGTGGAGGTGACGCGGTCCAGGAACGCGCGATCGTGTGTCGCCATGACCACCGTCCCCCGGTGGTGCCGCAGATGGTCGTCGAGCCAGGCCACGGCGTCGTCGTCCAGATCGTTGGTCGGCTCGTCGAGCAGGAGGAGCTCGGGGGCGCCGGCCAGGGTGGCGGCGAGCACGAGCCGGGAGCGCTGCCCTCCGGAGAGGGTGCTCAAGGGGCGTGTGTGGTCCAGCGGCGCGGGCTCGCCGAGCCGGCGCAGGATCACCTCGACACGGCGGTCCACGCCGTGCCCTCCGCGCGCCTCGAACTCGGCCACCAAAGCGGCGTAGTGCTCCAACCCGGCAGCGTCGGCTGCGCCCAGCGCCGCCTCCGCCGTGCGGATACGGCGTTCCAGGGTGCGCAGTTCGCTCAGCACGTGGTCCACGGCATCGGCCACACGGGCCGAGCCCGGCAGGTCGAGGGTCTGGGGAAGGTGGCCGATGCCGCCCTGAGCCGTGACGGTCAGGCTGCCGTTGTCGACCGGCTCCTGCCCTGCGAGCAGCCGCAGAAGCGTGGACTTGCCAGAGCCGTTGTCCCCGACGATCCCGACCTTCTCCCCCGGCCGGACGGTGAACGACACGCGGTCCAGCACGATGCGGTCGCCGTAGTGCTTGGTCACCTCGGCGAGAGCGAGCTGGGACGTGGTGGGGACAGGAGCAGTGGTGGTGGTACCGGCGGGAGCAGGGTGCAAGAGCGGTCCTTCGCTGGGGAACGGGGGCTCGGGGCAAGCGGAGGAGCGTCGCGCGCCGACCGACAGGATTGAAACTAGACGATACGATTCGTCTCGTCCAGTGCTTTCGGGGAGACGGCAGCCGCCGCCCGCCCGCAGCGCTGAACGACCGCGAGCGGCTGTACGCCGGCAGGTCCGGGTTCAGACGCGGATTCCGACGGCTCCGACGCTCATTCGGGGGGAGGGGCAGCGCACGGCGGCGCCTCGCCGTCGACGCGGAGGCCCAGCCGTTCCGCCACGGTGGTGAGGGCGGCTCCAAGGGGGAGCGAGACCCTGGTCAGGGCGTGTTGGTCGCCCCGGGTCCGGTCCCGGTTGACGATCAGCACCGGCTTTCCCGCCCGGGCCGCCTGACGGACGAAGCGCAGCCCTGACATCACCGTCAGTGAGGAGCCGAGGACCAGGAGCGAGGCCGCCGAATCGACCAGCTCGCGGCAGCGCTCGACCCGCCGCGGCGGAACGGCTTCACCGAAGAACACCACGTCCGGCTTGAGGATGCCGCCGCAGAGGGCGCAGGGCACCACGCGGAAGCCGCCGACCTGTTCGTCCGTGAGGTCGGCGTCGCCGTCCGGGTTGATCCCGGCGGCCACCGGCTCGAACCCCCAATTGGCCTCCTCCAGCCGCCGGGCGAGTTCGCGGCGGGGGCTGAAGGCGCCGCAGGACAGGCAGACGACCCGGGCCAGGGTTCCATGGAGTTCCAGGACGTCCTCGCTGCCGGCGGCCTGGTGCAGACCGTCCACGTTCTGGGTGATGGCACCTGACAGCAGGCCATGCCGTCCGAAGGCAGCCACCGCCCGGTGCCCGGCGTTGGGGCGGGCTCGGCCGAAGGTGCGCCAGCCGAGGTGGCTGCGCGCCCAGTACCGGCGCCGGGCCTGGGCGTCGGCGGTGAACTCCTGGTAGGTCATCGGAGTGTGGCGGCTCAGGCTCCCGCCCTCGCCCCGGTAGTCAGGGATGCCCGACTCCGTCGAGATCCCCGCTCCGCTGAGCGCCAGCACGCCGCCGGTGCGCAGCAGATCGATGACTGGCTCCAGATCCGTCGTACCCGGCGGCACGTCCTCGGTAGGAGTCCAGCTCAGCGTGGGGCGCATGCGCATGCCGTCAGGGTACGGAACAGCGGCCTGTGATGCGCTGCGGCGCCGATCGGGGGCGGTGCCCGTCAGCGGCCCCGCCGCCATGGGGGTGAGCACCGGGCGTCCGACGGGACGGGGCGCCCGACGTGGCCCGGGAATGTGCCCGCATCGTGATCGACGCGGCGGTGACCGGCCCGCCGGGTGCGTCAGCGCGCGATGAACGGCTCGGTCAGGTGTGGGGTCGCGAGGTGGAGGGTGCCGGCGGCCCGGCCGTGGAGCACCTGTTCCCTTGCGGCCCTTGCCCGCTCCGGGTCCATCTCGTGGGCGTAGGAGAGTTCGGGGTGGAGCAACTGGATCGCGTGCACCAGCAGGTCACCGGTGACGGCGACCAGCTCGCGCCCGGACGCGACGAGCACACTCTGGTGACCGGGCGTGTGACCGGGCGTGGCCAATGCGCGCTCGCCGCTGCGCAGCGAGGTGTCGCCGTCGAGCAGCCGTAGCTGACCGGTCGTTCGGAGCGGGTCGATCACAGCGGACCGCAGCTGCGGATTGATCTCCTCGATCGCGTCGAGTTCGGCCTGCTGCAACAGGTACTCGGCGTTGGGGAAGAACGGCCGCGCCTGCTCGCCGCCGACGACGGCCCACCCCACGTGATCGGTGTGGAGGTGCGTGAGCACCACGGTGTCCACTTCGGATGGCTCGACACCCGCGGCTGCCAGTGAGGCCGGTAGCTCCCCGGGCACGGGGGCCCACGAGGCCGCCGGGCCGTCGGCCGGGCCGATCCCCGCGTCGACCAGCGTCACGCCCCGTTCGCTGCGGATCGCGAACGCGCGGAACTGGAGGCGCCAGCGCCCGTCGGCGTCGAGCGCGCCGGGATCGAACTGGTCGGCCGCCGCCCACTGCTCGGCGGTGGCGTCGGGAAACGCCTCCGACCTGGGGGAGAAGAAGGGCCCCGCGCCGTCGGCGAGCGCGATGACGGTGTAAGGGCCGACCTGAAGCGAAGGGGGCATCCCACAGATGGTGCCATCGGCGGGCGGCCCACGACCAGGCGGTCCGTCGAAGGAGCCGTGCGGCGGCGTCACCCCTGGGGAATGATCAACGGTCAGCTGCGCAGGCAGTCCGTGCGGACACTGACTCTGCTGGTCGGTGTGCTGGTGGCCACGGCCGGCTTCACTTTGCTGACCAGGTCCGTGAAGACCTCACGGCTGACGGTGAAGGCGTCCGCCGACGCCAACTTCCGTGCCGCCTACGACATTCTCGTGCGCCCCGCAGGTGCACGGAGCGGGCGCGAGGAGTCCGTCGGCCAGGTGCGGCCGTCCGGGGCAGTTCGGTGGGATGACGCCCGGTCAGTGGCGCGAGATCGCCGGCCTGCGAGGAGTGGAGGTCGCCGCTCCCGTGGCCATGCTCGGTCGTCGTGTGCGGGTTCCGGGGGCAGGTCGGGGCCCTGGCCCGGAGGTGGCTCTTCCTCCGTGCCAGGGCTTCGCGCGAGGCGGTGGATCCGCCGGGTGCGCAGCCGGTTCAGGAGACTCGCTCGGGCTCCTTGTGCTCCACCTCCGCGGCTTTGCGGAGGCGGGTGCCCTCGACGTCGAGGTCGGGCAGGAGCCGGCCGAGCCAGGCGGGGAGCCACCAGGCGTGTCGTCCGGCGAGGGCGAGGACCGCCGGGACGAGCGTGAGGCGTACGGCGAAGGCGTCGATGGCGACGCCGACGGCGAGCGCGAAGGCGATGGGCTTGATCAGGGCGTCGTCGAGCGGGAAGAACCCGGCGAAGACGGTGAACATGATCAGGGCGGCCGCGGTGACGACTCGTACGCTGTGCCGCGCGCCGTCGGTCACCGAGCGGCGGGCCTCACCGGTGTGGACCCACTCCTCGCGCATCCCGGAGACGAGGAACACCTCGTAGTCCATGGCGAGTCCGAAGAGCACGCCGATCAGGATGATCGGCAGGAAGCTGACGACGGGACCGGTGTGGGCCAGGCCGAGGGCGTCGGCCAGCCAGCCCCACTGGAACAGGGCGACGACCACGCCGAGCGATGCGGCGACCGAGAGCAGGAACCCGGCAGCGGCCTTCAGGGGGACGACCAGCGAGCGGAACACCATGGTCAGCAGGATCAGACTGAGGCCGATGACGATCGCGACGAACGGCAGCAGGGAGTCGCTGAGGCGATTGGAGACATCGATGTTGACGGCGGTGGTGCCGGTGACGGCGACCCTCGCTCCGGTGGTTTCACGCAGTTCCGGGGCCGCGGCACGGATGTCCCGCACGAGCCGGTCGGTGCGGACGCTGTCGGGGCCGCTCTCGGGGACGACCTGGACGACCGTCTGCGCCGAGTCATGGGTGGGAACCGCAGGCAGCACCGCCTTGACTCCCTTGAGGTCCCGCAGTTCGCGGGCGACCTCGGAGCCGGCCTGCGCGCCGGGCCCGTGGTCGGTCTCGGTCAGCACCAGGAGCGGGCCGTTGAAGCCGGGGCCGAACTTGTCGCGGATCGTGTCGTAGGCCTTGCGCTCGGTGGAGCCGGCCGGGGCCGACGCGTTGTCCGGCAGGGCCAGGCGCAGGTCGGCGGCCGGGAGGGCGAGCGTGAGGAGGAGGCCCGCGACGGCCAGGACGGTGAGCAGGGGCTTGGCGACGGCGAACTTCACCCAGCGGGCGCCCAGGGCGGCCCGTCCGGAGGATCCGTCCGGGTCGGTGGCCCGCCGTGCCGCCTTGCTGCCGGGCTTCGGGGCCAGTCGGGCGCCGGCGAATCCGGCGAAGGCCGGGACCAGGGTGATCGCGGCCAGGACGGCGACGAGAACGGCTCCGGCGGCACCGAGGCCCATCACGGTCAGGAACGGGATGCCGATGACGCCGAGGGCGGCCAGGGCGATGATCACGGTGCTGCCGGCGAAGACGACCGCGCTGCCGGCCGTGCCGGTGGCCAGCGCCGCGGACTCCTGCGGATCGGTGCCGCGGGCGAGTTGCTGGCGGTGGCGGGAGAGGATGAACAGGACGTAGTCGATGCCCACGGCCAGCCCCAGCATCAGCGCGAGCGTGACGGCGGTGGAGGAGATGCTGACCGCCGGAGCGAGGGCGAGCAGCCCGGCGAGTCCCACGGCCACGCCGAGCAGCGCGGGCAGCAGCGACATGCCCGCGGCGAGCAGGGAGCCGAAGGTGACGACGAGCACCAGCAGGGCGACGGCGACGCCGATGATCTCTGACGGGCCTATGTGCACGCCGTTGCTGCCGTAGACACTGCCGCCGACGGAGGTCCTCAGCCCGTCGTGCTCGGCGGCCTCGGCCGCCCGCTCGATGGCGTCCAGGGACGAGGCGCGTACCTCGGACCGTTGTACGGAGTACTGCACCTGCACGATCGCCGTGCTCCGGTCGGCCGAGACGGCGCCGGTGACGTCCGGCCCCATGACCGCGCTGACCTGGGGCGCCTTGGAGGCCGCCGCCTCGGCTCCGCCGATGGCCGCGGTGAAGCGGGCGTCGGTGACCCGGCCCCCCTCGGGTGCGGTGAAGACGATCTGGGCGTTCACCCCGGAGGCTTCGGGCAGCGTTGTGCCGAGGGTGTCCAGCGCGCGCTGCGACTCGGTCCCCGGCACGGTGAAGCGGTCGTCGAGTTTGCCGCCGAAAACGCCGACGCACGTGATGAGAGCGGCGAGGACCACGAACCAGATGCCTAGCACCAGTTTGCGATGACGGTAGGCAGCGCGGCCCAGTCGATGGAGCAGGACAGCCATGACAAACTCCCGAGGTCGGTAAGGGATTTCCGGACGTCTCGTCGCGGACGCGGGACGAACGACGGAACCGGTCGGCCCGCGCAGGCCAGCGGGCGCGGGCATGAGGCACTCCGGTGCCGTGAGCGGCATCCGGGCTGCTTCGGGAACCGACTTTATCACTCGCTCAAGTCGTGCGATCAAATCGATTAACTTGAATATCTGACATTGTCACTCGACCATGTCATCTGTATGGTGAGGGTGCCGGAGCGCACCGCCCCCGGGAAGAGCCAGGTCATGGGCCTGTGGCGGCTTCCCCGGGCCTTCCGCGACGCCGGGACCCCCATGAGAAGGAGTGATCATGAGCAGCACGCTGGACAAGGGCATCGCCACGTCACACCGGACCCGCAGGGCCGACGTGGTGGTGATCGGCGCGGGACTGGCCGGTCTGACCGCGGCACGTGAGCTGGTGGCGGCGGGCACGTCGGTGGCCGTGCTGGAGGCCCGCGACCGGGTCGGCGGCCGGTTGCTCAACCACCACCTCGGCGACGGTCAAGTGACCGAGATCGGCGGGCAGTTCGTCGGCCCCACCCAGGACCACATCCTGGCGCTGGCCAAGGAGGTCGGCGTGGACACCTATCGGGCCGCCGTCCCCGGCGAGACCGTCTACGTCCACGACGGCAAGGCCAAGCGGTTCACCGGGCACACCCCGCCGGACCTGTTCGCCCTGCCTGACATGGGTATCGCCCTGGCCCGCATCGGCCAGGCCGCGGCCAAGGTGGACCCGGCCGCCCCCTGGCGGGCCCCGAACGCCCGCGAACTGGACGGCATGACCTACGAGACCTGGCTGCGCAAGGCCGAGATCACCGGCGACGCCGTCGACATGATCAACATGTTCCTGAACTCCGCCTACGGCGGCGAGGCACGCGACGCCTCCGCGCTGTTCAGCCTCTGGTACGTATCGACGTTCGGCAACGAGACGCACCCCGGCACCATGGAACGCGGCACCGGCACCACCGGCGGCGCCCAGGACAGCCGGTTCGTCGGCGGCTCACAACTGGTCGCCCAGCGCCTGGCCGAGGAACTCGACGGCCGGGTCCACCTGTCGGCGCCGGTGCGGCGCGTCAGCCAGGACGCCACCGGCGTCACCGTGGTCTGCGACGCCGGTGACTGGCGGGCCGACCGGGTGATCGTCGCCG
This sequence comes from Streptomyces sp. NPDC001920, assembly GCF_053594495.1. Taxonomy (NCBI): domain Bacteria; kingdom Bacillati; phylum Actinomycetota; class Actinomycetes; order Kitasatosporales; family Streptomycetaceae; genus Streptomyces; species Streptomyces sp. NPDC001920. Next base: position 141,278 of record NZ_JBSFEP010000009.1, on the reverse strand, counting down.
TCCCGCCGCCGGTGGCGTCGCGGATCGTGTGGGACCCGTTGCTTCCGGCGCTGCAGGACCAGCTCTTCCAGCGGCTGCCGTTCGGCACGCTCATGAAGTGCGTGGCCGTCTACGACAAGCCGTTCTGGCGGGAGGACGGGCTGTCCGGCATGGGTCTGCTGCGCGGCGGCTCCCCCGTCCGCGAGATGTTCGACAACACCCCGCCCGACGGCGGTCCGGGCGTCCTCATGGGCTTCCTGGGCGGCCGGGAATGGCGCAAGTGGGCCCACCGTTCGGCCGCCGAGCGCCGCGGCGCCGTCCTGCGCTGCTTCGCCCAGGTCGTCGGGGACCGGGCCTTCGACACCGTCGACTACGTGGAGCAGGACTGGACCGCGGAGCGGTGGACCCAGGGCGGCCCCACCTCCGTCGCCGCCCCCGGCGTGCTCACCGACTTCGGCCAGTGGATGGGCCGCCCCCACGGCCGCGTGCACTGGGCGGGCGCCGAGTTCTCCCCCTACTGGAACGGCTACATGGACGGCGCCGTCCGCTCCGGCCGCCACACCGCCACCGAACTCCTCCACCAGATCTGATCCCCACCGGCACCGACCAGCAAAGGACCCCTGCCATGAACCGTTTCGTCGTCGCCGAGACCGCTGTCATCGACGCCCCCCTCGGGCGGGTCTGGGACGTCATCTCCCGCACCGACCGGTACGCCGAGTGGGTCGCCGGAGCCATCGAGGTCACCGACCACCACGGCGTCGCCGTCGTCGGCAAGACCTACTCCGAGCGCAACCGCACCCTCGGCCCCCTCAAGACCGACTCGGTCTGGACCGTCAGGGAGATCGAGCCCTTCAAGCGCCGCGTCGACACCGGCACCGGCTTCGCCCCGCTCCAGGACGTCACCAACACCTTCGAGTTCCGCCCGGTCCACAGCGCCGACGGCCGGGAGGTGACGGAGATGCTCTATCAGGTCGAGTACACCATCGGCCTGGGTCCGCTGGGGCTGCTCCTCGACTGCATACAGCAGCCCGCGATGCGTGCCGGCATGCGCACCTCCATGGCCAACCTCAACACCCTGCTCCGTTCCGAGGCGCCGAGGACCGCCCCCTGACCGGCGGCGCACCGGCCGGCCGCCGGTGACCGGTCCGCTCGTCCGACCGGCCACCGAACGCTGAGCGGGACCGTCCTTCGTCCGGCCGCTGGGATGCGGCATTTCCCGCACGCCCCGCCGGTGAGGTGACGCCGCTCGCGCCCCGCGCGAGGTCCCTCAGCCGTGGCGGGGCCGCAGACCGTGGTGGCCGCGGCCCCGCTCGGGGGTGGGGTCAGGACGGGTCACCGTACTGGAGGCCGCGTCCGTTGGTGCCGACGTAGACGCGGCCGAAGGTGTCGGGGTCGCCGGTTATGACGCCGGTGCCGCCGATGGCGCCCCACTGGTGGGCCTTGTCGTTGACACGGAGCCAGGTGGCGCCCTTGTCGGTGGAGCGGAAGACTCCCGTGACGTCCTTGACGGTGCCGATCAGGTACAGGGCCTGGTAGCCGGTGCCCGGCTTGGCCTTGCCGAAGCCGAGGGCGGAGGCGGACTGCACCGTCTTGAGCGTGGTGAAGGTCCGGCCGCCGTCGGTGGAGTGCAGCAGCCCCTTGCCGTGGCCGGCGATCCACAGGTCCCCGGCGACGCCGGGGACGGCCTTGAGCCGGCCGTCGGCGGGCAGGTTGCCGGCCCGGGCGGTGAAGGTCGCGCCGCCGTCGGTGCTGGCGTAGAGCGTGCCACCGGACAGGGAGTAGAAGGTCCCGGCCGAGGAACGGTCGGCGACCACCACGGCGCCGGTGCCCAGCCCGCCGACCCGCGACCAGCTCGCGCCCTTGTCGGTCGAGCGGTACGGGGCCTGGCCGGCCTGGGTCCAGATGATGCTGGAGCCGTCCGCGGCGAGCGCGACATGGCCGTCCTGGGCACCGGCCACCGGCTCCGCCTTGAAGCCGGTCCAGCTGAGGCCGCCGTCGGTGGAGTACGCGCCGTCCTGGTCGCCGCCACGGCCGACGCGGACCATCATCGCGGGCTTGGACTGGGCGAAGTCGATGTCGGTGCTGTTGGTCATCATCGGGTTCTTCAGCCGCCCGGACGGCACCTTGGTCAGGGAATCGTGCCGGAAGCCGCCCTGGTCACCCATGGCGGTGATGACGGCGGCGCCGCCGGGCGGGGCGATCGCGTCCAGCAGCGCGGTCTCCTCCAGCCCCCGGGCACCCATGCTCCAGTGGCTGGTACCGCCGCTGTCGGAGGCGTTGGCGTTCTTGCTGCGCAGGATGCCGTTGCCGGTGCCGTACAGCACGTGCCCGGAGTTGAAGGGGTCGATGGCCAGGGCCGTCATCCAGTGCCCGGTGTGGGTGCCGACGTAAGGAGCGGCGGAGGCGTCCCGCTTCGACTTGTCGGCCAGTGCCTGCCAGGTCGTGCCGCCGTCGGTGCTGCGGTAGATCTCGTCCTCGGGCCACCAGCGGCCGAGGGTGGTGACCATCACCGTGGAGGGCTTGCGCGGGTCGACGGCCAGCCCGGAGAACCCGTAGTTGCCCTGGGAGGGGGAGATGTTCTTCCAGGCCCCGCGGCCCGGCGTGAACTTCCACACCGAGCCCCCCGTCACGCCGTTGGGCCCGAGGTTGTCGGTGTACGTCAGGTACAGCGAGCCGTCACCGGAGAGGACGCCGTGCTGCGGCAGCTGGCCGGTGGGCTGCCCGGAGACGGCCTGCCAGGTCTTGCCGCCGTCGGTGGAGCGGTACAGGGAGGTGGACTTGTCGTTGACGCCGACGTAGACCGTCTTGCTGCCGGCCGGGCCGTACGTCACGAAGGAGATGCCCGCGCCGCTGCTCGCGCCGTCCTTGACGGGGAACGAGGAGACCTGGCTCCATGTCTTGCCGTAGTCGGTGCTGCGCCACAGGCCGTTCTTGCGGGTGCCCAGCAGCAGGGTGCTGTTGTCGGCGGGGTCGACCGCGAGTCGTTCGCCCGCCCCGCGGCCGTCCTCGTTGGCGCCCAGCTTGAACGGCAGGTTGGTGCGCTGGAAGGTGCGGCCACGGTCCGTCGAGCGCAGGATCGCGCCGTTGCCCGCCCAGTCGTTGGTGTAGGTGCCCGCCCCGAGGTAGAGCCGCTTGGGGTCGACGGGGTCGGTGGCCACCGAGTCGATGCCCAGCAGGTTCCAGTCCTTCTCGCCGATCCAGTCGGTCAGCGGGATCCACTGCTCGGCCCCGGTGTCCCAGCGGTAGGCGCCGCCCATGTCGGTGCGCGCGTACAGCAGACCCTTCTCCCGCGGGTTGAAGACCAACCCGGTGACGTAACCGCCGCCCACCACCTGGGCGTTCCTCCACACATACGGTCCGGCCGCGGCCGTGGTCTGCGCGGCGCCGGTCGAGGGCGCTCCGCTCCCGCCCGCCTTCACCAGCTTCCACTGCTGGTTGCTGCTGCCCTTGTCGGGGTACTGGATGACCGCCGCGCCCTGGTCGGTGGAGCCGCCGGAGACGTCCAGCAGCTGGCCGCTCCTGCGGGAGGTGAGGGTGATGGCGTCGGAACCGCTCACCTCGCTGATGCGCCATTCCTGCGAGGTGGCGGAGCTGTCGGTCTGCTGCTCGGCCACCGCCCCCTGAGCGGTGGAATTGCCCGCTATGCCCAGGACTTTGCCGCTGTTGCGGTTCACCAGCTCGTAGTAGCCGTCCCCGACGGGCTTCAGCTTCCACTGCTGGTTGGCGGTGTTCTGGTCGGTCCACTGCTGGATCCGGGTGCCGTCGGCGGTGGAGAAGCTGTTGACGTCCAGCACCTTGCCGCTGCGCACGGAGATCAGCCGGTAGTAGGCGTCAGCGTCGACCGTCGCGGCCTGCGAGTCCTCCTGCGCGTACAGCAGATACGGCACGAGGACGGCGGGCACGCCGAGCAGCAGGCCGGTGGCGGTCCAGCGACGGCGGTGACGCCCGCGGCGCCCGCCGTTCGTGGGGTTGTTCATGGGGAGGCGATCTCCTCGGAATCTGTCCAACGGTGGAAACCCGGATCACGGCCACCGGAACTGGCCGGATCCGCTTCCTAGTCGGCGCAGACCTCGCACAGGTTGCCGCGAGCCCGAGACTTTTTGGATCACCCGGTGCGGCGGACGTGGGACGGAGGCGCCGAGGGGGCCGACGCCGAGCCGGGAGCCGGTCACCGAACCGGCCCTGGCGCTCGGACACGCTTGCCCTGGTTGCCCGGACGGGCGGCAACCAGGGCGGGGAGGCAGGTCGGTCAGGGGAATCTTCGTGTGTCATGCCTCTCGTTCGGTCGTGCCTCACGGTCGGCGGTCGGGGCCGGCTGCCTCCGTGGTCGGTGAGGCCCTGGTCCAGAGGTCGGGAGGGGGCGGGGTCAGTCGTCGAGGGGCTCGTAGTCGAACCAGTCGAAGTGGACGGTGCCGGTTACGGCGTACAGACCGATGACCCGGCCGGTGAAGCCGCCGGCGACCTCGGTCGACAGGTAGCGGCCGTCGAGGACCGCGAGTTCGGTGAACGTGCCGTCGGGCTCCTCGACACCGAGGGCGACGACGTCGGGTCCCGAGCACGGCCCGGGAGCGCAAGGCGGATCCGTGACCGTGAGGGCGAGGACCACCGGCCCGGCGGGTACGGACCGCGAGGCCACGACCGTACGCAGGGAGCCGACGCGCGCGACCACCCGCACCCGGGTGCCGGACACCTCGATCGCGTAGTGGTGCCGCTCGTCCAGCCGGACGGCGAGGCCGCCGGAACCCTGCCCCGCGTCGACCAGAGTGCGCGCCCGGCAGGTGAGGTGCTGCTGACGGCGGCCGGTGAACACCACGTCGGGCTCGTCCAGCGAGCTGCCCCGCGCATGCAACGTCAGCCACCCGGGGCGCTCTTCGGTGGTGCAGTGCTCGGCGGAACGGTCGCGCACGGAGATCCAGGACGGCCCGAGTCGGGCGAGTTCGAAGTCGTCGCGCTGTTCCTCGGCGGGGCCGGGGGAGAGCGGCCAGGGGAGGTCGGGAAGGTCCAGGGTGACCTCGCCTACGACCGGCCAGTCGTCCTCCCAGGTCACGGGCGCGAGGAAGGTCTCCCGGCCGAGCACGTGCCAGCCCGGGGTGCCGCCTCGCGGCCGCACCCCGAGGAACACCATCCACCACGAGCCGTCGGGGGCCTGGACCAGGTCGCCGTGCCCGGTGTTCTGGACGGGGTGGTCGGTGCCCCGGTGGGTGAGGACCGGGTTGGCGGGGCACGGCTCGAAGGGGCCGCTCGGAGTGAGGCCACGGGCGACCGACACGCCGTGGCCGCGTTCGGTGCCGCCCTCGGCGATGAGCAGGTACCAGTAGTCGCCGATGTGGTACAGGTGCGGCGCTTCCGGGGCTTTGGCACCGGGTCCGCCGGACCAGAGCTTGTGCAAAGTCCCGTACGTCTGCCCGGTGGACGGGTCGAGGCGGACCTGGGAGACCCCGGCGACGGTGCACCAGCACGTGCCGTCCTCGTCCCAGGCCAGGTCGGGATCGATGCCGGGTACGCCCGGCGCCCGGACGGGATCCGACCACGGTCCGGCCGGGTCGGTTGCCGTGACGATGAGGTTCCCGCCGCCCTCGCTGCAGTTGGTGACGATCAGCCAGAAGCGGCCGTCGTGGTGGCGCAGGGTCGGGGCGTAGATCCCGCCGGAGGGCGGCATCCCGGCCGGAAGCCGCAACTGGCCCGGCCGGTCGAGCGCGTTGCCGATCTGCCTCCAGTGCACCAGATCACGGCTGTGGAACAGGGGTACGCCGGGGAAGTACTCGAAGCTGGAGCAGGCGAGGTAGTAGTCGTCACCGACGCGGCAGATGCTCGGGTCGGGGTGGAAGCCGGGGAGCACGGGGTTGGCGGCGCGGGCGGGCCGGTTCTGAGCGGGCACCCTTGGTCGTCCTTTCGTTCGGGTGGGCAGCGGATCGGCCCAAGTGTCGAAGCGCTTCACTTCGAAGGGAAGCTAACGGACGCGTTTCGCGCCAAACAAGAGTCGTGCGGCAAGGAAACTTTCTTACAGCCGGCATTTCTCATGGTTCATCAGCATCAGAGACCGAATCGATGCGCTTCGACAACGTGGCCTTTCCGCTGTCGTATATCGCTCATTGCGGCGTGGGTGCGGTGAGGGCCTGTGCGCACCAGATGGTCTTGCCGTCGGTGGTGTGACGGGTGCCCCAGCCCTGGGTGAGCTGCGCGACGAGCAGCAGACCTCGGCCGCCCTCGTCGAAGGCGCGTGCCCGGCGCATGTGGGGGGCGGTGCTGCTGGCGTCGGACACCTCGCAGATCAGGGAGGTGTCGCGAATCAGCCGCAGCCTGATCGGCGGCTCGCCGTATCGGATTGCGTTGGTGACCAGCTCGCTGACGACCAGTTCGGTGACGAACGACGCCTCCTCCAAGCCCCAGGCGTCCACCTGTTCGACAGCGGCCTTCCTGACCCGCGGCACCTGCGCGGTGTCGGGCTCGACGTCCCAGTCGGCGACGTGGTGGGGATCCAACGCCCGTGTGCGAACGAGCAGCAGGGCGGCGTCGTCGGTGCGGTGATCGGGGAGCATGGCGTCCATCACCATGTCGCACTGGGCTTCCAGCGAGGTGGCCGAGTGGTTCAGTAACTGCTGCAGTTCGGCGGTCCGCTGATCGACGTCCCGCTCGCGGCTCTCCATCAGTCCGTCGGTGTACAGCGCGAGCAGGCTGCCCTCCGGCAGTTCGAGCTCGGTGGCCTCGAAAGGCAGACCACCGATGCCGAGCGGCGGTCCCGGATGGGCGGGGACCGGGGTCCTGGTGCCGTCCGGGGAGATGATCAGCGGCAGTGGATGGCCGGCACTCGCCAGCGTGAAGCGCTTGGATACCGGGTCGTAGACGGTGTACAGGCAGGTGGCCCCGAACTCGCCGGTCGGCTGGGAGTGGCTGGTCGGCTGGGAGTGGCTGGTCGGCTGGGAGTGGCCGGTGGGCTGGAGGTCGCTGGCGAGGTGGAGGACCAGGTCGTCCAGGTGGGTCAGCAGCTCGTCCGGCGGCAGGTCGACGTCGGCGAGGGTGCGTACGGCCGTACGCAGCCGGCCCATGCTGGCCGAGGCGTGCAGGCCGTGGCCGACGACGTCGCCGACGACCAGGGCGACCCGGGCGCCGGACAGCGGAATGACGTCGAACCAGTCGCCGCCCACCTCGGTGCCGGTACCGCCGGGCAGGTAGCGGGAGGCCACCTCGACCGCCTCCTGGACCGGCAGTGCCTGCGGCAGCAGGCTGCGTTGCAGAGTCAGCGCGGTCGTGCGCTCGCGCGAGTACCGCCGGGCGTTGTCGATGGCGACGGCCGCCTTGGCGGTCAGTTCCTCGGCGAGGATCAGATCGTCGGCGGTGAAGGCCTCGGGCCGGTCGAGGCGGGAGAAGGCGACGACGCCGAGGAGCGCGCCGCGCGCCCGGAGCGGCACGGTGATCCGGCCCGTCAGCCCTTCCGCGGCGATGGACGCGTCGATCACCGGATTGCCCGGTGGCCAGTGGGCCGGGTCGGCGGCGAGCCCGGGCCCGAAGGCCCACTCGCCGCCCTCACCGGGCTCAGCGGCCAGCTCGACCGTGGACCTGCCGGTGGCGATGCAGCGGGCGGCGACGGAACCGGGAAGATGGGTGACGGGCTTCGTGGGCCCGGGAGCCTGCTCGGGGCCGTCCTTCGCGCTGTGCTGGGCGGCACGGCTGAGCCTGATCGTCTCGCCGGGGGCGAACCCGGACACCGAGGGCGGTTCCTCTCCGCGCAGCACCTCGTCGAAGAGATCGACGCTGACGAGGTCGACGAATCGCGGCACCGGAGTCATGGCCAGTTCCCGGGCGGTGCCGATCACGTCGAGTGTCCGGCCGATGCCGCCGCCGGCCTGGTTGAGGATGAGCAGGCGCTGCCGAGCCCAGTACTCGGCGCTCATGTCGAAGCCCCAGTTGGCGATCGCGCGTACCGTGCCCCCGGCATCCCGGACGGGCCAGATGCTGGTGGCCCAGGCGTTGGCGTAGTTGCTGCCGCGTGGGCGGAACACGGTGATGAGACGCGTGGCCTCGCCCGTCCTCGCCACTTCGGCGAGCGCATCGGTATAGGGCTTGTCGTCCCTTTCGGGAAACAGCGTGCGGTCGAATTCGGGAAGCACCTCGCGGTACTTCCTGCCGAGCACCTGCTCCTCGGAGTGCGCTATCACCCGGCCCGAGGAGGCGTTGATCCACAGGAACCTCAGCTCGGGGTCGTAGACGCCCAGAGCGAAGGGGGACTGCTCGAAGGCCCGGTCGGCGATCACCGGGCGGCCTCCCCAACGTTGCATGGTCACCACGTGGCCCAGCTCCCGCCCGTCGGGGCCGTGCAGCGGGTGAGCCGTCACCACGGTGCCCACCGTGGAACCGTCCCGGTGGCGCAGCGGGACGCATTCCGTGCGGTCGGGGCCGGCCCCGTAACCCTCGGGGAAGCCGGGGGGCGGGGGATCGACCAGCAGGTCGGTCACGGGGCGCCCGACGATGTCCTTCGCCGTCCAGCCCAGCAGCAGCCGTCCCCCCTCGCTCCAGCCGCTCACCATGCCGTCCGGAGCCACCACGACAGCGGCGGTTGGGGCATCGTGCTCACCGGCCATGTCCACGCGCGACACCTCCGTCCGGATGGATGTGCCTGTCGGGGCGGTTCCCGGCGCCAGCTTCCAGGCTAGATCCGCTCATGCTCCCCGGCGCCCCGGCCGGTACCTTCCGGATCACCGGGTCACCCGGGGGCATCGGGGCCGGCGGTCGGGCGGCTCCTCGTCCACGTCGTGCACGCGAACGGCCCCGGACGCGGAGTCCGGGGCCGTGCGGAGCGCTGCCGAGTGGGTGAGGGGAGAAAGGACCCCAGGTCAGCGGCGCGAGGTGTACTTGTGTGCCAAGGGCGCCCCGGATCCCGTCGCCCACGTCGACGGCGGAGGGATCCGCCGGTCACTGCGCGGTGAAGGTCCACAGCAGGTTGGTGCTGGAGCCGTAGGTCCACTGCTTGGTGACGGATCCCGAGCCGACGTTGCCGCCGCCGTCGAGGACCAGGCCGGTGGTGCGGTTGGCGAGGGAATAGCGGTCACCGCCCCGGTGGGTGATGGTCCACTGCTGGTTCGTGCCGCCGTTCCAGGGGGCCTGGCGGGCCGGAGAGCCGTCGTCGGTGGCGCCCCAGCCGTCGGCGACCATGCCGTTCGTGCGGTTGACCAGCCGGTAGTAGCCGCCCGCGACCGCCTCCGCCCGCCACTGCAGGTGGGGACTGCCGTCCCAGGTCCACTGCTTGAGGGGGGACCCGGAGGCCACGTCGCCGCCGCTGTCCAGGGCGAGTCCGTTGGTGGCGTTGGTGATCCGGAAGTATCTCGCCGGATCGAACCGGACCCTCAGCGAGGTGATCTGGTCGTTGTTGCCGGTGTTCCTGAGGTCGGGGTTGTCGGCGTCGAAGGTCCAGGAGGTGCCGGTGAAGTCGTCGCCGGAGTAACCGATCACCTGGTAACCGGGGGCCGGCCGCAGGGAGGAGAGGGTACGCGTGCCCAGTCCGGCCGCGGTCAGGTCGGCCGCGGTGTAGTCGCCGACGGTGAACACGGCGGCGGCGCCGGTGTAGTCGACGTCCGCGAAGGCGACGGCGCCGGCGAGCGGCCGCAGGCCCGGGATCGTGCCGGAGAACGCGAGCTTGAGGACGTAGGCGCCCGCACTGTACGGCGCCGACGACGGCAGGGCGATGGAGAGGCCGGAGGAGTTCTGGGTCGGCTTGGGCAGGTCGATGTAGGTGCCCGCGGTGGTGCCGAGGAGCTTCACAGAGGTGAGCGACGAGAGGTTGATCCGGTCCGAGCCAAGGGTCTTGATCGTCAGAGAGCTGCCCGGCCAGCCCAGGACGGTGGCGTACAGGACGGTGCCGGCCTTGTTGCGGGTGAAGCGGATGTCCTGGGGCGTGCCGGCGTGCGGGGTGGTGAACGAGCCGCCGCCCATCTTCGTCGGGCCCTCGCCGTACGCGGTCCAGGCGCGGGTCGCGTACACCGACTCGCCGAAGCGCTTCAGGTGGTCTCCGATGCCGAGGAGGATGTCCCTCTGCGCCTGGGGGATGGTGCCGTCGGCCATCGGCGCGATGTTCAGCAGCATGTTCCCGTTCTTGCTCACCCGGTCGATGAACGAGTGCAGCATCTGCTGGACGCTGTAGTAGCCGATGCCCTGGGTGTAGCACCAGCTGCTGCTGGAGATGCTGTCGTCCGTCAGCCAGTACGGGGAGGCGAGGTCGGCCGGGCCGCCGCGCTCGTAGTCGAAGACCTCGCCCTTGCCGTGCATGCCGTCCTTGTACGTGGTGACGACCTCACGGCCCCAACTGCCCGCCTGGTTGTAGTAGTACGCAAGGAAGTTGAGGCGCTGCTGCTCGTCCACGGCGTCCAGGTTGAAGTCCTGCCACAGGATGTCGGGGCGGGCGCGGTCGACGACCTCCTTGAGCTTGTCGAACCAGAGTTGGTTCGCCGCGGTCGGGTCCAGCTGCCCGTAGAGCTTCTTGAGGCTGGGGTCCGTCCGGGCGGGGGCGTGTTCGTAGAAGCCGGTGAAGTTGTACGCGTGGTGCATGGCCACCAGCAGCTTGAGGCCCTTGGCTCGGACGGCCGTGGAGAAGAGCTTCAGCAGGTCGAGGCCTGGGCCCTTCTTCACCGAGTTCCACTCGTTGACCTGGCTGTCCCACATGGAGAAGCCGTCATGGTGCTCGGCGACCGGGCCGGCGAACCGGGCGCCGGCGTCGACGAACAGCTGCACCCACTCGTCCGGGTCGAACTTCCCGCCGGCCGACTTCAGCTTCGGTGCGAACTTCACGGTGTTGCCCGCCGAGTCCCGCGCCCCGTCGATGAAGTTGTGGTACGGCCATGCCGAGGGCTGGCCGTAGGTGGCGATGTGGTGCCGGTTGGCGTTGCTGCCCGCCTGGTACATGCTCCGCGGGTACCACTCGTTGTCGTAGGCGGGGACGCTGAACGCGCCCCAGTGGAAGTAGATGCCGAACTTCGCGTCCTGGAACCACTCCGGGGCCGGCGGGTGCTGGTCGACCGAGTTCCAGTCGGGCGTGTACGTGCTGGGCGCCGCCTGCGCGGTGCCGCCACTGAGCGCCTCTGCGGCAACGGCCGCCGCGGCCACGCACGTTGCGGAGGCCAGGAAACGGCGCCTGTTGATCGAGCGAGACATGGGCACATCCCTGATGCGGACGAGGACAGGGGAAGGCAGGGTCACGCATGAAGGTCGATCACCACGCCCAGGGATGTCAACCGGCGTGCAGGGATGAAAGCGATTGCGTGGATGGGCGAATAGCCCGGTTTGTGTGTTGCTGGCAAGGAACGCGACTGCCTGGACATGGCATGTCTTGAGGTGCTTCATGGCTGGTTCGCGTCACTGCAAGCCCCTGATCGCGCGGTCCCGGCCGCCGCGTGCGGGGGCGGGTGCCCGGCGCGGAGGCCCTCGCCGACGTGTGGGCGATGTGTGAACTCGGCCTTCTCGGGAGGTCGTCCAAAGACGTGGACACGTCACCCCGAAGGTGCCCTTGAAGACATCCGGTCAATGTTGTGCGGCGGGCCGCAGGCGACCGGTGAGGGCGGACGACCGGCGAGGCGCGCGATCGACCAGGGTCCGCACGGCCCGCCCGTGCGCCTGCCCCAGCACTCCACCCCACGAGACCACAGCGCCGGAGATCGCGCCCGACGAGCTCACACGCATCCCAGTATCATCATCGTCACGCTCGGCATGCGGACTCCGGAACAGGTCGTACGAAACGTGGAACTCCATGGGCAGCGCGTCCTCGACGGTTTCCGGGGCGACCTGCGCACTCATCGGCTGATCAGCTCGGACGTGCCCGCGGAGCACGGCCCAGGGAGGAGGCCGCGTTGTCTCTGACGGACAAGGCCATCGAGCAGATCCGTGAGCTGATCCGGACCGGTGCCCTGCCGCCGGGCTCCAAGCTCCCGCCGGAGCCGGACCTGGCCGCTCAGCTGGGACTCTCCCGCAACCTGGCCCGTGAAGCGGTCAAGGCGCTGTCCGTGGCGCGTGTCCTGGAGGTCCGGCGGGGCGACGGCACGTATGTCACCAGCCTCCAGCCGAGCCTGCTCCTGGCGGGGGTCGGCGGTGCGGTGGAACTGCTGCAGATCGACTCGGTCGCCCTACGGGATCTCATGGAGGTGCGGCGGCTTCTCGAACCGATGGCCACGGCCCTTGCCGCCACCCGGATCTCCGACGCACAACTGGCCGACGTGAAGCGCCACCTGGACGCCATGCGTGCGGCCCGCGACGACGTGGAACAGCTCAACGCCCACGACGCCGCCTTTCATCGCGCCGTCGTCTCGGCCACGGGCAACGAGACCCTCCTCACCCTCCTGGAAGGCATCTCCGGCCGCACACTGCGCGCCCGCATCTGGCGCGGTCTGGTCGACGACAAGGCAGCGGGCCGGACCCTCGCCGAGCACGAGGCGATCTTCGACGCGCTGTCCACCCGTGACGCCGTCCTCAGTCAGGCCGCCGCGCTGCTGCACGTGAACAACACCGAGCAGTGGTTGAGGGAGCATCTGCGCTCCGGCGAACCCCTGCCCTTCGGGACCGCGGTGCGAGAGTGACGGGCGGGCGCTCCCCCGGCCTCCGGCCGGCGCGGGTGCCGTCACGCCCGCCGTCGTGTCCGCCCTCGGGATCGCGCGGGGCCGCCGGCCCGCGCGCCCTCTGCGCCTTGGCGGGGCCGCCTCAGGCCATGGCGAGGACGGCCGAGACCAAGGCCCGCAGGCATGCCCTTTCGGCCTCCTCGTCCGGCAGTGCGAGGTGCTGCATCGTCAGCCCCTCGAAGCCCGCGAGGAAGAACCTCGCGATCGTCCCGGCGGGCTGGGCCAGCTCGTGGCCGGTGCGTTCGGCGGCCTCGCCGATCAGCTTCGTCGTCACCGCCAGGACCTCGCTGTGGTGGCTGTGCAGCGCTTCCTTCAGGGGAGGCGTGCGCAGGGCGAACATGCTGAGCTCGGTCAGCAGCTGATGCGCCTCGGGCTGATCGAGCACCGTGCGCCAGAGCGCTTCGGAGAGCGTGCCGACGGTTTCCTCGAAGCTCGCGTCCGTGGGAGCGGCCTGCTCCACCTGGGCGACCAGCCCTCGGGTGACCTGCTCCATGACGGCTCGGTAGAGGTCTTCCTTGGTGCCGAACGTGTAGTGCACGGTCGCCTGTGCCACACCCAGCTCGGCGGCGATGGCGCGGGTGCTGCCGGCGGCGACGCCTTCCCTGCTCATCAGGTCGATGGCCGCCTTGATCAGTTGCGGGCGGCGCTCTGCCGCGGATACATGAGCCATGACTGCATCCTATGCGACTGAGTCTGGTGAACAGGTCACTCGATCGAATTCGCTGCCGGTCGGGACGAGGTGTTCCTGGACCGCCCGCCGGACGGACGGCAAGGCCGCCCGGTGTCCAGGCCGGCCGCACCTCCCTCGATGCCTTCATCGCTGCGCGCCGCGCACGGCCCGGGGCGAGGCTCCGAGTTCCCGGCGGCAGGCCTTGTTGAATGCCTGCAGGTCGGGAATGCCGACCGTGGCGGCGATCGCGGGGATGGACAGGGTGGACTCGCGCAGCAGGTGGCGCGCGCGTTCCAGGCGGCGCTGCCGGATGTAGGCGACGACCGTGTCGCCGGTGGCGGCGCGGAACAGTCGGGTGAGGTGGTTGTGGGAGACCCCGGCGGCGCGGGCCACGTCGGGGACGGCCAGCGGGTCGGCCAGGCGGGACTCGATATGGCAGATCGCGGCGGTGACGGCCGGATGCGGACTGTCCCGGGGGTCCTGCGGGGCGGGCGGGGTGAGCTGGGCGACTCGCCACAGGACGGCCCAGACCTCGGCCGCCGCTCGCACCGGAGTGCTCGGCCAGGCGGCGACGGCCTGGAGCATCAGGGCGGACAGTGCGGGCAGTTCCGGGCCCGCGTCCTGCATGACGGGCACGGAGCGGAGTTCGCCGCCGACGGGCAGGCGCAGGTGGGCGTACAGGTGCTCGGAGCGGCCTTGGTAGCGGTACCGGACGGTCGTGGCGGGCGGAACGAGGCTGATCCGACCCGGGCGGACGGTGTGGGGAGTGCCGCCGACGGTGAGGTCGGCCTCGTACCGGTACAGGTGGAGCTGCCACAGGTCGGGCAGGCGGAAGACGTCGGTGTGCCCGGCCGGCCCGTGGATGCCGACGCCGACGTCGGCCACGACGGGCGGTTCGTCCAGGCATACCGCTACCTCAAGCATGGTGAAAAACTACCAGTAGTGGGTGAGCCGGGGCCACGCGCCCGACACGGTGCGCTCCCTACCGTGGTGGACATGACGACAACCGGAGAGCACCTGCTCAGCTCGGTGCAGATGGCGCACTTCGTCGCCCATGGCTCGCTGCGCATGGACGCCGTGGTGCCCGCGGAGATGAACGCCGAGGCCATGGAGGTGTTCCGGGCCGGCATCCCGCCGGTGCCGTACGGCACGCCGGTCCCCAAGGCGTATCCCGAGGGATCCCTCACACGGCGCCTCGTCGAACTCCCGCAGGTCGCGGGGGCGTTGCGCAGTCTCGTCGGACCCGATCCGCACATCGACCACCACGCCGTGCACGTCCGGGAGCCGTACGAGGGAGCGGCACAGCCACTGCACGGGGACGCGATCATCGACGTACGGACCGACGCGTTCGACGTGCAGCTCATGTACTACCCGCAGGAGGTCACGCTGGAGATGGGCGGAACTCTCAGTGTGCCCGGCAGCCATCTGCGGCGGACGAACGAGAGCGACACCGGCCGGTACCAGAACCTGCGCGGCCAGAGCCGACTGGTCTGCCCTGCGGGTACCGTGGTGTTTCTGCACCACGGCCTGTGGCACGGTGGCCGACGCAACGACAGCGGTGTCCGCCGCTACATGTTCAAGATCCGCTTCAACCCGAAGGTACGGCAGCGGCTGCTGTGGGACACCTCCGACCTGTCGGACCCGCGTGTGGCGCAGGAGTTGAACACCGGTTTCCCCTGGTACGAGCACGCGACCGGCCGCCTGGAGCTCTACAACCGCGTCCTGCTGTGGCGGGAACTGACCGGCGACGAGGGCTTCGACCTCGACCACTGGGTCACCCGCGTCTCCAACCGACCGCAGGAGGTCTCCGCGTGACCACGACCACCCCCGCCCCGGCGTCGACCGCCTCCACGGTCCGCCAGCAGGTGCTGGTGCTGTACCTGGCGACGTCGGCCCTGGACTCCCCGGTCATCGGCTGGTCGCTCTATGACGGCACCGGTCGCACGTCCCCCACCACGGGCGACAGCGACGAGCCTCCCTACGAGACGGGCGTGGCAGCCCTGTGCGACGGCTGGCGCCTGATCCAGGCGGCTCAGTTGATCCCCCCGTACCCGGGGCACGAGTACGACGTGTCCTTCCTGAAACACGAGTTCTTCTTCGAGAAGCTCGTCGATCGGGACGACGCCACGCAGTGACGGTGCCGGACCGGCACGGTCGTCGCTCACTCACTGCCGGAGATCCCGATGCCGCGACGGTCGCCCGCACCGGCCGGCCCTCCTGCCCGCGTTGCCGCCCGCTCTCCCGGCGGGCCGACTCACCGGCCTGCGCACGCGGTGCGACCTGACGATCGAGGGAGGCTGATACGGCATCAGGGCCGAGGCCGTCCGCGTCCGTCTCAGGCGCGGTCGACCTCGGCCCCGGATCAGTAGCCGTAGATCATCTTGTAGGCGACCTCCGGGAGGAACTGTCCGGCCGAGGAGCCGGCTCCCACCCCGCAGTTGCCGTCGGACTCGCCCGGGACCTTGATCCACAAGAGCATCTCGGCGCCTCCGCCCAGTTGGGAGGGGGTGCCGATACGGCGGCCCGAAGGGTTGCACCACTGGCCGTTGGATCCGTTGCCGTTGCGGCTGGTGTCCACGACGAACGGCTTGGTGTAGCCGTACCGGACACCGAGTTCCCTGTTGACGGCGTTGCCGTACGCGGTGTTCTCGGCCGTGGTCAGGTAGTTGGAGATGTTGAGCGAGAAGCCGTGGGCCTGCCGCAGGCCCGCTTCGTGAAGGCGCCGGGCCATGGTCGCCGCGCTCGCCCAGGCCGGGTTGCCGGCGTCCAGGTAGACCCAGGTGTTGGGAGCCTGACGGTTGAACTCCGCGAGCGCTCCGGTCAGCATGCTCTCGCGCTCGTCGATCTGCGCCTGGGTCATGCAGCCGTAGTCCCCGAGGGAGTCGGGTTCGAGGACGACGACGGCCGGGCGGCCTGCGATCCCGCCCGCGAACTGGGCGATCCAGTTCGCGTAGGCGGCCGGCGAGGAGGCTCCGCCCGCGGAGTGCCCCCCGCAGTAGTCGCGGTTGTAGATGTTGTAGGCGACCAGGATGGGCAACTTGTCCCGGGCGTCCGCGGCGCCCACGTACGCGCCGGTGGCGGTGCCGATGGTGCCGCTCCAGGAGCCGAACCAGCGGGCCGTCGGTGTGTTGGCGATGGAGGCGTTGATCGCGGATGCCCGGCCGTCACCTGGGTTGGCGGCGACCCACCGCTTCGCGCTGGAGTCGGGGTCCACGTAGAACCCGTTGGTCATGGTCGTCGGGTCGGCCGCGTGGGCTGGTGGGGCGGCGGCGAGTGCCAGTGGCAGCGAGCACAGTGCTGCCACCAGGGAGAGGAGTCTGCGGCGCATGACGGGTACCTCGGCTTTCCGGCAGGGTTGCGTCCGAAGGTGGGCGGTGAGGACCGGGGGAGCGCTCCCATGGGAAGTGTCCCCACGGTACGGTCGGGCAGCGGGTCGAGTGTGCCGGGGGAGCGCTCCCATGGGAAGTGTCCTCACGGCACGGTCGGTCAGCGCGTCGAGCGGGTCCGGATCAGGAGGCCCAGCCGCGACGGGAGGAGGTCGTGGTCACGACCCGCGTCGGGGTTCATGCCCCGGGCAGAGCGGCGGCGTGGGGAGCGCTGCGCGCGGCGGCGGGCGTGCCGCCCAGCGTCGTCAGTGCCGCGTTGTACGCGGGCTTCTTGCTGCCGCTTCGGTCGAACAGCAGCGGGTCCTCCGTGGCCCGCCAGGAGTCGCTGTCGCGGATGCCCCAGACCGTGATGCCGGTGCAGCGGGCGACGTTCATGCAGGCCCTGACCGTGTTCGCGTACGCGGTCGGCGACGCCTGCGCGATGTCCAGTTCGGTGATCTGGACGTCCACGCCGAGGGCTGCGAAGTTCGACAGCGTGGTCTGGAAACTGGCGGGCGGGCCGCCGGTGCCGAAGTGCGCCTGGAGGCCCACGCAGTCGATGGGCACGCCGCGCGCCTTGAAGTCGCGGACCAGCCGGTAGACGCCCTGGGTCTTGGCGTCGCTCCAGTTCTCGATGTTGTAGTCGTTGTAGCAGAGCTTGGCCGCCGGGTCCGCGGAGCGCGCGGTGCGGAAGGCCTGCTCGATGAAGCCGTTGCCCAGCACGTCCCGGAAGACCGAGCTGCGGAGCTGGCCGCCGGGGCCGTCGGCGAAGGCCTCGTTGACCACGTCCCAGGAGTGGATCCGGCCCTTGTAGCGGTTCATCACGGTGGTGATGTGGTTGTTCATCACGCCGCGCAGGCTGTTCGCGTCCCTGATGGCGCTGACCCAGCCGGGCAGTTGGGAGTGCCAGACCAGGGTGTGGCCGCGCAGGCGCTGACCGCGGGCCTGCGCGCGGTTCGCGATCTGGTCGGCGGGGCCGAAGTTGAACGAGCCGCGGGACGGCTCGGTCGCGTCCCACTTCATCTCGTTCTCGGGAGTGACCGAGTTGAACTCCCGGTCCAGAATCCTGGTGTACGTGCCGTCGCCGAGCCTTCCGGCGGCCACGGCGGTCCCGAAGTACCGTCCGGACTGGGCCGCCTGGGCGCCCAGGGTCGAGGCGCGGACGGCGTCGGGCGCGGCGGTCGCGGCGGTCGCGAAGACGGGGGCCACCAGTGCGGTCACCGCCAGCAGCGACAACACCGAGGCTCGGCGACGGCCGAGCCGTTTCAGCGACTTCATGGTTCTCCTCGTACGGGACGGGTGGGGGGTTGCGCCGTACGCTCGACCGGATGGCGTGGCGGAAGCGGCCGAAGTCGATCCGGCCGAGCCGGTAGGACGCCCTGCGGCTCGGACGGTGGGCCGGCGACGACGCCTCGATGGGTTCGGTACAGCCACGCAAACCGTTCAGGTGGTACTCGGCGCCGAGGACGAGGACGGGCACCGATGCCCGGCGGCGGCGATCTGCGGGTTGTCGAGAGCATGACAGATTCAGGTGTCTTCCTCTGTGAGGGAGAGAGCTGCAAGGGGGGCGTCGCCCACGCTCGTTCGAGATGGTGAACGCTGACTGAGTTGCTGAGCATCCAGGATGATAGAGGGCTGGTACATCCCGTCAATGCCTCTCGCAGGGTTCGTCGTCTTTACCGAAATATTTCGATGACTGGGACAGCCCGCGGGCTGTCGAAGTGCGTGTCTGACGGTGCGTCGGGTAGCGATCGACGACTGCGCTGAAGGGAAGTTGACTGGCCATCAGTGTGGGCAGGACCAGGAATCTCAAGCATCCGTGGGCAATCGCGATCCGAAAGTCAGCCGAAATAGCGCACCGCCGGTGAGCGTCTTATGCACGCCGTGGGTCAGCCCTCCGCGTCGGCCATCCGCTGTCTGTCGCGGCAGGCTGACGACCGCTTCATGCGCCGAGCCGTTCGCGGGCGCCGCGGATGGGCAGTCCGCGGCGCCCTCCTGATACGACGGAAACCGTGTCCACCGGCTGGTCCCGGGGCTCCATCGGCGGGGCGGAGGGCAGGGTGAGGCGAGGTGCCAGCACGTCGTCGGAACCGTTGCTGCCCGACCACACCTCCGCATCGCCCGCGACGCGGGGCCGGGGCGCCGAGCGTCGGCCACGCGCACGGGGCGGGCCGCCGCCCGGTGTCACCCGTCCTGCGCGGGAGGCGCCGGTGCGGCGGCGAGGACGCGGACGTCCCAGGCGCCGAGCGGCACGGGTGTCCCGGCCGGGACCACGCCGCCGTCCAGGGCGTCGGTCAGGTCCACCGGGGCCTGGGCGGTGGCCGGTTGCCGGCTCCAGTTGTGGACGACGTGGACCCGCCGGCCGTCGGGGGCGGTGCCGGTGGCGACGGTCACCGAGTCCGGCAGGCCCTGCCAGCCGCTGCGCGGGGAGGGCGCCAGCCAGACGGCGAGCGCGCGGGCGAGGTCACGGCCGGGCACGGTGCCCACGCAGGTGACTCGGCCCGCGCCGTGGCGGCGGGTGGTGACGGCGGGCCAGCGTCCGAAGTGCGGGTGGTCGTACTCGGCCAGGACGTCGGCGTCCTCGACGGCCAGGCCCTCCACCCAGCGGGTGGCCACCGCACCGCCCGGCAGCTGGAGCGGGCTGTTGGGCGCGGCGCGCAGCGGCAGGTCGGCGTGCAGGTTGCTGAACTCGTCGTACCGGACGCCCGCGGCCCGCACCAGCCGCGCCGGTGCCACCTCGTGGCGCGCCCGCGCCTCGTGGTCGCCGCAACCGGTGCGGGGGCCGAGGACGAGGTGCCCGCCCGCCTGAGCGTAGGCGCCGAGCCAGTCGAGCATCCCGTCGTCCGCCACGTACAGCGCGGGGGCGATGAGCACGGGGTGCCGCTCGGCCGCCGACTCCGGTGCCGGTCCCGGGCGTTCGCCGCGCGGATCGTGCAACTGGCGGGCGTGCAGGATCCGTACCTGGCGCCCCGCCTCGAACGCGCCCCGGTAGAAGGGGTCGAAGACACCCTCGTACGCACCCGCGTCCGGACCGCCGTCGGGACCGGCGAGCGGCGGGTGCTTGCGCATCAGCCACTTGCTGGGCGCCGAGTACACCATCGCGATGTCGGCGTCCGGTGTGATCCCGGCGACCAGGTCTCCGGCCCGTTCGAACTCGGCTCCCAGCCGGGAGAGTTCGCCGTAGACGCGCCCCGGGCGTCCGCTGTGCGGGAGGATTCCGCCCCAGTACGTCTCGGCGCCGAAGTGCAGCGTGTGCCAGTGCCAGTACTCGATCATGCGGGCGCCGCGCGCGACCAGCGCCCACGCGGCCTGCCGCCACTGCCCGTCGAAAGCGGGCCGGTTGTCCGACGTGCCGCCGATGGCCTGGGCGTTGGTCTCGGTGATCAGGAACGGCTCCTGGCGGGAGGAGTAGATCCGGTCCGCGCTCTGGTGCAGCGCCCACGCCCCGTACGCCATCCACTGCCCCGGCAGCTTCTCGCGCGGCGGCTCGGGCATCGTGAGACTGTCCTGCATGTCGTAGTAGGGGTTGCCCGCGGTGACGTCCAGGCTGTCGGTGAGTTCGTCGTCCTCCAGCCCGGGAGAGCCGTAGGCGAGGCAGGTGGTGACGAACTGGCCGGGCCTCGCGTACTCGCGCACGATGCCGGCCTGCCAGGCGATGAACTCGGTCGTCCGCCGTGCCTGGAACGCCTGCCAGGCCAGGTCGTACTGCGGCTGCGCGTTGCCCTCCGGCCTCCACAGGTCGGCCCAGGTGGACAGCCGGTGCGACCAGTACACCAGCCCCCACTCGCGGTTGAGCGTCTCGACGTCGCCGTACCGCTGCCGCAGGTCGTCGACGAACCGCTGGAAGACACCGTGGTTGTGCGGCAGTCGCGGGCCCGGCTCGTTGTCGACCTGGAAGCCGATCACCGCGGGATGGGCGGCGTAGCGGGCCACGACCGCCCGGACCACCCGCTCCGCGTGGAAGCGGAAGGCCGGGTGCGTGATGTCGACCTCCTGCCGGGCGCCCCACGCGGCGCGGCGCCCCGCGGCGTCCTCGGCGGCGATCTCCGGGTACTGCCGGGCGAGCCACGGCGGCACCGCGTAGGTGGGAGTGCCGAGCACGACCGAGATGCCGCGCTCGTGGGCGCCGTCGAGGACGGGCTGCAGCCAGTCGAGTGCGAAGCGGCCGTTCTCAGGCTCCCAGGTGGACCACACCGACTCGCCCACCCGGATGACGGTGAACTTCGCCTGCGCCATCAGATCGAGGTCGGTCCTGAGCCGCTCGTACGGCTGGTACTCGTGGTAGTAGGCGGCGCCGAACAGGACGCGTGCGGGCAGCTGGGTCATGCGGAGTCCTTGGGGAGACGGAGGGTCCGGGGCAGACAGGGGCGGCCGGCCGGTGGCCGGAACCGGCTTACGACGGCCGCGCCGGACCGGTGCTCCGACGAACCGCCAAGGTGGGGGCCAGCAGCACACGTTCGTCCTCAGGCGCGGTGCCCCGTGACACGGCGTCCAGGCGGCGCATCACCTGCTCGACCGCCACCCGGCCCAGTTCCGCGGCCGGTCCCGAGACGGAGGTGAGGGCGGGCGTCTGCTGCTCGGCGAGTTGCTCCGGGCAGAGGGCGACCACCGAGGCGTCCTCGGGGACCGTCCGCCCGCCGGTGCGCAGCAGACCGAGCAGCGGGCCGATCGCCCCCTCGTTCTGCACGACGAACCCGGTGGTTCCCGGCCGCTCGGCGAAGACCCGGTCGAGCACGTGGGCGGTGCTCGCGTACGTGCCCTCGCACGGGCGGTGCAGCAGGCGCAGTCCGCGTTCCGCGGCCCGCTCGGCGAACCCGGCGAGGGCGCGTTCGGCGTACCCGGCGTGCCGTTCGTAGATCCGGGGGCCGTAGCCGATGAAGGCGACGTCGCGGTGGCCGAGGTCGGCGAGATGATCCGCGCACAGGGCCCCGGCGGTCGCGAAGTCGTGGTCCACGCAGGACAGTCGGTGCGCGTCGTCGGGCAGACCGATGAGCGCGGCCTGGGTGCCCTGCTCCCGCAGCACCGGGATGCGCGGGTCGTCGAGCTCGACGTCCATGAGGATCACGCCCTCCGCGAGGCCGCTCGCCGCGACGCGCCGCACGCCCTCGGGGCCTTCGTCCCTCGTGATCAGCAGGACGTCGTACCCGTGCCGGCGGGCGGTCGCGGTGACGGAGACGGCGATCTCCATCATCACCGGGACGTACATGTCGGTGCGCAGCGGCATCACCAGGGCGATGATGTGCGAACGGCGACCGGCCAGTGCCCTGGCGCCGGCGTTGGGGTGGTAGCCGAGCTCGGCCACGGAGCGCTGAACGCGGCGCCGGGTCGCTTCGGACATCGAGGTCCGGCCGTTGAGCACATGGCTGACGGTGCTCGTCGAGACGCCCGCGCGCCGGGCCACGTCCGCGATGCTCACCATGGTGGTCTCTCGGCTTCTCTCCGGTCGGCTGCGGTCGCCTCGAACTCGAAACTGTGTCGAAGCGCTTCACTTAGCGATGCAAGGTAGTGAGAGCTTTGCAGCGAAACAAGAGGTGAGGGGTAATGGAAACAATCCTCCATGTGGGCATTGACAACCCATCGGAAGCGGTGGCAGCGTCGAAGCGCTTCACCAATGGCTGTCATCAACCGATGCTTCTCCCGCTCGTCGAGGAGTTCCTCCGTGGGTTCTGCCTTCCCCTCCGAAGTCGACCGGCCGCCGTTCCGTGATCCCGCGCTCCCGTGGGACAAGCGCGTCGACGACCTGTTGCAACGGCTCACGCTCGACGAGAGGATCGCGCTGCTGCACCAGTACGCGCCGTCCGTGGAGCGCCTGGGCATCGCCTCCTTCCGCACCGGCACGGAGGCGCTGCACGGCGTGGCCTGGCTCGGCGAGGCCACCGTCTTCCCGCAGGCCGTAGGGCTCGGGGCCACCTGGGACGAGGACCTCGTGCACGAGGTCGCCACAGCCGTGTCGGTGGAGATGCGCGCCTTCCACCGGCACCGCCCGCCCGCGAACGGCTCCGGCACCAACAGCCTTCAGGCGTGGGCGCCCGTGGTGAACCTGCTGCGCGATCCGCGCTGGGGCCGCAACGAGGAGGGCTACTCCGAGGACCCGCTGCACACAGGGCGGCTGGCGACGGCCTACTGCCGGGGCCTGGCAGGGGACCACCCGACATATCTGCGCGCCGCCCCGGTGCTCAAGCACTTCCTCGCCTACAACAACGAGGACGAGCGCTGTGTCACCTCCTCCGTCGTCCGGCCCCGCGTGCTGCACGAGTACGACCTGGCGGCGTTCCGCCCGGCCGTCGCCGACGGCGCGGCCACCGGCGCGATGGCGGCGTACAACCTCGTCAACGGCCGCCCCTGCCATGTCAGCCCGCTCATCGAGACGGAACTGCGGCGCTGGGCACAGCAGACCGGCCATGAGCTGTTCGTGGTCAGCGACGCCGAGGCGCCCTCCAACCTGGTCGACCCGGAGCACTACTTCGACGACCACGCCGCGGGCCACGCCGCCGCCCTGAAAGCCGGGATCGACAGCTTCACCGACCAGAACGAGGACAGCGCGACCGTGATCGGCCGGCTGCGCGAGGCGCTGGACCGCGGCCTGATCGACGAACGCGACATCGACCGGGCCGTCCGGCGCCAGCTGCAACTGCGCTTCCGGCTGGGCGAGTTCGACCCCGACCTGGACCCGTACGCGAGCATCGGTGCCGAGGTGATCGACAGCCCCGAACACCGAGCCCTCGCGCGGCGCGCCGCGACCGAGTCGGTGGTGCTGCTCAAGAACGAGGGAGCGCTGCCCCTGGCCGCGCGCAACGCACCCCGCGTGGCGGTCATCGGCCCTCTCGCCGACATGCTCTGCGAGGACTGGTACAGCGGCACCCTGCCCTACGGCGTCACGGTCGCGGCCGGGTTGCGAGCCGCCCTGACCGAGCACGGCGGCGAGGTGGTGTGCGTCGAGGGTGCCGACCGTATCGGACTGCGCTCGCGTACCGACGGCCGCCTGCTGTGCGGGACTTCCTTCGACGTGGCCGACTGGGGCGGCGGTGCGCTCACCCTCCGGGACGCCGGCACCGGCCGCTACCTCAGCCTCAAGGACGACGGCTCACTCGCGGCGGACCAGGAACGGATCAAGAGCTGGTTCGTGCACGAAGCCTTCTTCCTGGAGCCCGCCCCCGGTGGCGACCAGGAGACCGTGCTGCTGCGCAACCGCCATACGGGCCGCTACGCCGCCGTCGACCCCGCCGACGGCCGGGTGACGATGACGGCCGACAGCCCCGAGACCGCCGAGCGCTGGCGACGTGAACTGGTGCGCGACGGTCTGGCCGAGGCCCGTGCCGCCGCCGAGCAGGCCGACACCGCGATCGTCGTCCTCGGCAACCATCCGATGATCAACGGCCGCGAGACGGAGGACCGCGCGGACATCGCTCTGCCCGAGGGGCAGGAGACGCTGCTTCGCACGGTCCACGCGGTCCGCCCGCAGACGGCGCTGGTGGTGATGAGCAGCTACCCCTACGCCGTCGACTGGGCCGATGAGCACCTGCCCGCCGTGGTGTGGACCTCCCACGGCGGGCAGGAAACAGGTCACGCGCTGGCAGCCGTGCTGCTCGGCGACGCCGAGCCCGCCGGCCGACTGCCGCAGACGTGGTACCGAGGCGACGACCCGCTGCCGAAGCCGCTGGACTACGACATCATCAAGGCCGGCTGGACCTACCAGTACCACCGGGCCGCACCGCTCTACCCCTTCGGCCACGGGCTGTCCTACACCGACTTCGCCCACCGCGACCTGCGGCTGTCCCACGCCTCGATCGCCCAGGACGGCGAGGTCCGGATCACGGTGACGGTGGCCAACACCGGCGCACGGGCCGGCAGCGAACTGGTCCAGCTCTACGTCCGCGCCCTGGACGCCCGTTACGAGGCACCCCGGCAGCGCCTCGCCGACTTCCGCAAGGTCCGCCTGGAGCCGGGCGAGAGCCGGGAGCTGACCTTCCGGATGCCGGCCGAACGGCTCGCCCACTGGGACGTCGCCACCGGCGCCTTCACCGTCGACCCCGGCGACTACGAGATCACCGTCGCCCGCTCCGCCGAGCACCCGGTTCTCACCGCGCCGCTCACCGTGACCGGAACGGCCCCCGCGCCCCGCACGGTCCTCGACCGGCGCACCCTGGCCGTCGACTTCGACGATCACACGGGCGTCGAGATCGTCGACGCCACCCGCACCAGCGGTGACGCCGTCACCACGACCGACCCGGACCGGCCCGCGACGCTGCTCTTCCGTGGCGTCGATCTCACCGGCGCCGTCCGCGTGGAGGCCGAGACCGCCCGCGAGGACGCGCGGGCCGGTGCGGCCCGGCTGGAACTGCGGGCCGGCGACCGGCTGCTGGCCGAGATCGGCGTGCCCGTCAGCGGTGACCGCCACACCTGGACGACCTGCGCGGCCGAGCTCGCCACCCCGCCCGAGGGCGCCCACGACCTCACGCTGACGCTGCACGGCGCCTTCCGGCTGGCCGCCTTCAGCCTCGTCACATCCGACTGAGACCGCACTTCCACCCGTATCCGCACGCCACCCGTACCCGCGCCCCCACCCGTACCCGCACCCCCACCGTCCCCCTACCCGCACCCCCACCGTCCCCCTACCCGCACCCGTGCGAAGGGCGGCCCGCCCGAAACGGCGGGCCGCCACCCGGCCCGGCCGGTGCGGCACCGAACCACCCCCCGACAACGCCTCACCCGGAGGAAGCGCCCATGCCGCTCACTGACTTCGGCCCGGCCGAACTCGACGGCTACCGGCCGCAATCGCCCGCCCCGAAGGACTTCGACGCCTTCTGGCAGCGAACGCTCGCCGAGGCCCGGTCGCACGACGAGGCGGTCAAGGCGGAGCAGGTCACCTCCCAGCACCTGCTGCGCACCGTCGAGGTCGACGACGTGCGCTTCCCCGGCTGGCGTGGTGAGCCCGTGGCCGCCTGGCTGCTGCGCCCGCGCGATGCCGCCGGACCGCTGCCGGTCGTCGTCACCTACATCGGTTACAGCGGCGGACGCGGACTGCCCACCGACCACCTGCTCTGGCCCTCCGCCGGCTACGCCCAGCTCGTCGTCGACAGCCGCGGCCAGGGGCACGACACCCCGGACCCGGGCGAGGGCGACGGCACCCAGTGGGTGAAGGGCTTCATGACCCGTGGGATCGAATCGCCCGACCACTACTACTACCGGCGCCTGATGACCGACTGCGTGCGCGCCGTCGACGCCGTCGCGCAGTTGCCCGGACTGGACACCCGGCGGATCGTGCTGGCCGGCGGCAGCCAGGGGGGGCGGCCTGGCACTCGCCGTCGCCGGCCTCATGGGGGACCGCGTCGCGGCGGTGCTGACGGACGTCCCGTTCCTGTGCCACTTCCGCCGTGCCGTGCAGATCAGCGGCGAGGGCCCGTACCCGGAGATCACCGAGTACCTGCGCTGGCACAGCCGCCACCGGGTGGAGGAGACCTTCACCACCCTCGACTACTTCGACGGTGTCCACTTCGCCCAACGAGCCACCGCTCCGGCACTGTTCAGCGTCGGTCTGATGGACCCGGTCTGCCCGCCCTCCACGGTCTACGCCGCCTTCAACCACTACGCGGGCGAGGACCGCACCATGACCGTGTGGCCGTTCGCCGACCACAGCGGCGGCTGCGGCTCCAACCCGCCCACCCAACTGGCCTGGCTGCACCGGCACGGCCTGGCACCGGAGCTCTGAGCAGCGTGCCTTTCGCGTCCGGGCCCTCGGCGGGTCCGTTCCCCGAACCCCACGCCGGTTCCGCTTCGGCCCCACGATCACAGCCCACCACAACCACCGGTTCTCGACCGCCCGGCGCCGCCTGCACCCCCAGGACACCGGGCCGGTCGACGCCGAGGGCCCGGACCACCACGACCAACTGATCGAGGAAGCGCCCAAGGACCGTCACCACTGGTTCCGGCGCCTGATCACCGCGCACCGCGCGCGGACGGAGGAATCCACCCGATGAAGTTCACCGACGGCTACTGGCTGATGCGTCCGGGCATCACCGCGCGCTACGCAACCGAAGTCGCCGACGTCCGGGCCGACGAGCACCGGATGACCCTCTACGCGCCGGTGAAGCAGGTGCTCAATCGAGGCGGCATGCTCAACAGCCCGCTGCTGACCGTCGAGTGCTGGTCGCCTGCGGACGGCGTGATCGGGGTGCGCGCCACCCACCACGCCGGTTCGATGCGGCACGGGCCGGAGTTCACGCTGCCGGGCACCCAGCCGGACGCCGGAAAGGTGCGCCGGGACGGCGCGGTGGTCGAGCTCAGCGCCGGTGAGCTGTCGCTGCGAGTGGACACCTCCCAGCCGTGGCACCTGGAGTTCACCGCCGGCGGGCGGGTGCTGACCTCCATGGGCGAGCGCGGCACCGGCTTCGTCACCGACGCCGACGGACGGCACTTCATGCTCGGACAACTCTCGCTGGACGTGGGGGAGCTGGTGTACGGGCTGGGGGAGCGGTTCACCCCGTTCGTCAAGAACGGTCAGGTGGTGGACATCTGGCAGGCCGACGGCGGCACCAGCAGCGAGCAGGCGTACAAGAACATCCCCTTCCATCTGACCAACCGCGGCTACGGCGTCTTCGTCAACCACCCGGGCAAGGTCAGCTACGAGATCGGCTCCGAGTCGGTCGGGCAGGTCCAGTTCAGCGTCGAGGACCAGTCGCTGGAGTTCTTCGTCGTCCACGGCCCGACCCCCAAGCAGATCCTGGAGCGCTACACCGCGCTGACCGGACGCCCCGCGCTGCCCCCGGCCTGGGCGCTGGGCCTGTGGCTGACCACGTCCTTCACCACCGACTACGACGAGGCCACCGTCAACCGCTTCGTCGACGGCATGGCCGAGCGCGGCATCCCGCTGAGCGTCTTCCACTTCGACTGCTTCTGGATGCGCGGCTATCAGTGGTGCGACTTCGACTGGGACGACGAGACCTTCCCCGACCCGGCCGGCATGCTGAGCAGGCTCAGGGAGCGGGGACTGAAGGTCTCGGCCTGGATCAACCCGTACATCGCGCAGAAATCGGCGCTGTTCGAGGAAGGCATGCGCGAGGGCCACCTGGTGCGGCGTC
Organism: Streptomyces sp. NPDC001920; assembly: GCF_053594495.1. Lineage (NCBI taxonomy): Bacteria > Bacillati > Actinomycetota > Actinomycetes > Kitasatosporales > Streptomycetaceae > Streptomyces > Streptomyces sp. NPDC001920. The sequence continues at coordinate 113,590 of NZ_JBSFEP010000009.1, read as the reverse complement.
CGGACGGCAGCGTGTGGCAGTGGGACCTGTGGCAGCCCGGCATGGCCCTGGTGGACTTCACGAACCCGGCCGCGCGCGAGTGGTACCTCGGCAAACTCAAGACGCTGCTCGACCAGGGCGTGGACTGCTTCAAGACCGACTTCGGCGAGCGCATCCCCACCGATGTCGTCTGGCACGACGGCTCCGACCCCGAGCGGATGCACAACTACTACACCCACCTCTACAACCAGGCCGTCTTCGAACTGCTGCGCGCCGAGCGCGGCGACGGCGAGGCGCTGCTGTTCGCCCGCTCCGCCACGGCCGGCGGCCAGCAGTACCCGGTCCACTGGGGCGGCGACTGCGAGTCCCACTTCAAGGCCATGGCCGAGTCCCTGCGCGGCGGGCTCTCCCTCGGCCTGTCCGGCTTCGGCTTCTGGAGCCACGACATCGGCGGCTTCGAAGGCACCCCGACACCGGCCGTGTTCAAGCGCTGGGTGCAGTTCGGGCTGCTCTCCTCGCACAGTCGCCTGCACGGCAGCAAGTCGTACCGCGTGCCGTGGGACTACGGGGAGGAAGCCGTCGACGTCACCCGTGAGTTCACCCTGCTCAAGCACCGGCTCGCCCCGTACCTCCAGCGCGCCGCGCAACAGGCGCACACCTCCGGTGTCCCGGTGATGCGCGCCATGGTGCTGGAGTTCCCCGACGATCCCGCCGCCGCCACCCTCGACCGGCAGTACATGCTCGGCGACGACCTGCTCGTGGCCCCGGTCTTCACCGACGACGGCACGGTCGAGTACTACGTGCCGGAGGGAACGTGGACCAATGTGCTGACAGGTGCTCAGGTCACCGGCCCGCGCTGGGTCCGCGAGCAGCACGGCTTCCACACCCTGCCGCTGCTGGCCCGCCCGGACTCGGTCATCCCGCTGGCCGCCGACGACCGGCACCCGGTCTCCGCCTGGGCGGACGGCGTCGAACTGCGGGTGCACGCCTTCGCCGACGGCGCCGAACGCACGGTCGTGATCCCCAGCCCGGACGGCCCCGGCGAGACGGCCCGCTTCGACATCCGCCGCGAGGGAGACCGCCTCCACGTCACGACCGACAGCCCACACCCGTGGCGACTGCGGATCGGAGGTCCTGAGGGCACCGTGCACACCGACACCGCGGGGCGGGCGACGACCGAGTTGCGCTTCGAGGACTGAGCCTCCCCGCCATCAGCGGTCCGCTGCCGTCAGCCGTCGGGTAGCTCGGCCGTAGCCGTCCGCCGTCCGGCCGCACCGGGATCCGCGTCAGCCGGCTCGCCACACGTCGAGTGCCGTGAGAGCCACGTGGAGCTCGGTGCGCTGGTCCCCCGATTCGAGATCACGGGCGAGGAGACGCTCGATGGTGCGCAGCCGTGGGTACATCGTCTCGCGGGAGAGGCCGCCCCGGCGGGCCCGGCTCGCGGCATGGGCAAAAGCCTGATCATGGGCCGGCTGGGGCGAGGTGAGCCCGATTCCGGCCATGGTGGAGCGATCCGTTCGCGGACGTCAGGGAGCTGTCGTACGTCGCCGCGATCTCGGTAGTTGAGAATTCACCCACCCAGCTAGATCAAGTAAGGCTTGCCTTATATGCTGGCGGAGCCCGCACCGCCGTCCGTGCTGTGCAGGGCCCGGACCCCCTCTCTCGCATGACAGGACACCCATGCGTACGACCTCCCGCGGTCTCCTCCTGACGCTTGCTCTCACCCCGCTGCTGGCCGGATGTTTCGTGTCGAGCGAACCCGGCTCCGGTTCGGGCGCGGGAGGCGGCTCGGCCGGGCGGCTGCGGATCGCGCTCGCGGTACCGCCGGTGCAGGCGCTGTCCCCCTACAGCAACGACGCCACCGTGCTCAGCAAGCTCTCCGTGGCCGAAGGACTCACCGCCCTGGACAGGAACGGCACCGCCGTGCCCGCGCTGGCGAAGTCCTGGAAGCAGGTCGACCCGACCACCTGGAGCTTCGAGCTGCGCAAGGCCACCTTCCAGGACGGCACGCCGTTCACCGCCGAGTCCGTCGTCCTGGCCCTCGACCACGCGGACGCCGCGCAGCCCAAGCCCCGTGTCCTCAGCGACGTCACCCTCACCGCGAAGGCCGACGACGCCGACACCGTCACCATCGGTACCAAGGCCGCCGATCCGGTGCTCCCGCTGCGCCTGGCCAGCCCGGCACTGGCCGTTCTCTCCGCCAAGGCGTACGGCAAGGACGGCAGCGCCAGCCCGATCGGAACCGGAACCGGGCCCTTCAAGATCACGAGGCTCAGCGGCAAGTCCAAGGCCGCCCTCGACCGTTACGACGGCTACTGGGGCGGCAAGGCCGAGGCGTCCGGCGTCGACGTCACCTGGATAGCCGACGGCACCGCCCGCGCCAACGCCCTGCGCGGCGGCGCCGTCGACATCGCCGAGTGGATTCCCACCGCCCAGGCGAAGCTGCTGGACGCGAAAACCCGTCACGAAGTGCCCTCCGTACGGACCGACAGCCTGATCCTCAACACCGGCAACGGCATGTTCACCGACCCGGCGCTGCGCGCGGCGGCCCGCGAGGCCGTGGACGGCTCCGCGCTCGTCGACTCCGTCTTCGGCGGGTACGCCGACCCCGCGCGGGGCCTGTTCGGGCCCGCCGTGCCCTGGGCCGCCGACAAGCGCGTCCAGGTCACCGGCCGCGCCGAAGCCGCCACTACGGCACAGGTCAAGTCCGGCACGAAGGGCAAGACCCTGCGCCTGGCCACCTACACCAACCGCGCGGAACTGCCCGAGGCCGCGACCGTGCTCCAACAGCAGCTGGAGCAGGCCGGCTTCACCGTGAAGCAGGACGTCCGCGAGTACACGCAGATGGAAGCCGACCTCCTCGCCGGCAAGTACGACGCCCTCGTCTTCTCCCGGGTGACGCTCCTCGACACCGGTGACGCGGTCGCCTACCTGGCGAGCGACTTCACGAGCGACGGGGTCTACAACATCGCCCGTCTGAAGGATTCCAAGGCGGACCAGGCCATCAAGTCCGCCGCGGCGGAAGACGACGTGACGAAGCGACAGCAGGAGGTCATGGCCGCAGAGGCGCGGATCCTGCGCACCGACGCCGTCGTGCCGCTGGTCCACGAGAAGGTCGTCCAGGGCATCGCGACCGACGTCGAGGGTGTGCTCCTCGACCCGCGCGAGCGCTCTCTGATCGACGTCGACACCCACCTGAAGTAGCGGCAGATGAGCGTCACGTCGGCCGGTACCGAGGCCGGCCCGTCCCGGTGGCGCGTGGGTCTCGGCCGCCTCGCCGCCGGGGCCGCGCTGCTGACGGCCGTCGCCATGCTGCCCTGGCTGTCCGGCAACGACCCCGCGCTGACCGTCCTGCGGGCCCGTTCCGCCGACCAGGACCCGACTGCGGAGCAACTGGCCGTGATTCGGGAGCAACTGGGGCTGGACGAGGGGCCGTTCGCGCATCTCGCGCACTGGCTGGGCGGGCTGCCGCGGGGCGACGCGGGCACCTCCTGGGTGTCAGGTGAGGCGGTGCTGCCCCAGGTGACGAACGCCCTCGCGGTCTCCGTCACGCTGATGCTCGGGGCGCTCGCGGTCACCGTCGCGGTCGCCGCGCTGGCCAGTGCCCGCACCCTGTATCTCGGATCCCGGCGGCGGCTGCAGCGGGGGAGCGGCGCGATCGGTGTCGCCGTCCTCGCCGCGCTGCCCAAGTTCCTGCTCGCCTCGCTCCTCGCCACCGTGTGCGGGGTGTGGCTGGGCTGGTTCCCGTCCAGTGGATGGGAGGGACCGGCGTCGATGGTGCTGCCGGCACTCGCCCTCGGTGTCCCGTCCGGGGCGGTCATCGGCGGTCTGCTCGACCAGTCGCTGCCGGCCGCCTTCAGCGAGCCGTGGGCCCGGACCTGGCGGGCCTGCGGATTCGCACCCGGCCGTGTCGCCCGGCACGCGCTGCGCCGCGCGTTGGCCGGAGTGCTCCCGCAGCTCCTGCCGAGCGTGGTGGGCCTGGTCGGCGGTGCCGTCGCGGTGGAGAGGATCTTCAACATTCCCGGGCTCGGCCGCCTCGCCCTGGACGCCGCCATCGCCCAGGACCTGCCACCCCTGCAGACCGCCACCCTGGCCCTCATCCTGCTCGGCGCCGTCGCCGGTGTCCTCATCCAGGCCCTGCGCCGCGCCCTGCTCGGCCCGGCCCTGCGGGACGGGGCCCTGGCCACGTCGCACACACCGGCCGCTGCCCGAGGACGTTTCACCCGCTGGGCCGCCGCGGTCTGCGCACTCGCGCTGCTCGCTCTGATCACCGCCGGACTGCTCCGCGATCCGCTCCACGTGGACACCGCGGCCCGGCTGCTCCCGCCCTCGACCGCACACCCGATGGGAACGGACGCGCTCGGCCGCGATCTGCTGGCCCGGCTGGGCCATGGCGCGCTGCGCACGGTGGGCGTGGCCCTCGTGGTCACCGCGGTGTGCACGCTCACCGGCCTGTTGCTCGGCATGGCGGCGCAGGTCGGCGCGGGGCTCACCGAGGTCGTGTCGACGATGCCGGCGGTACTCGCCGGACTGCTGACGACCGCGGTGACCGGCCCGTCGGTCTGGGGTGCCGCCCTGGCCGTCTGCCTGGTCGGCTGGACCCCGTACGCCGCCCAGGCCGCCGCGCTGCTCCAGCAGGAACGAGCCAGCGGTCACATGCTCGCGTCCATATCCTTCGGCGCCGGCCCCGGATACCTGCTCCGCTACCACCTGCTCCCCGCCGTACTGCCCGGCGTCCTGCGCAACGCCCTGCTGCGCCTGCCCACCACGGTCCTCGTACTGGCCTCCCTCGGCTTCCTCGGCCTGGGCGAGCAGCCGCCCACCGCGGAGTGGGGGCGCCTGCTGTCGGAGAACCAGCCGTACGTCGAGCTGGCGCCCTGGACCGTCCTGGGCCCGGCGTGCGCACTCGTCCTGCTGTCCGTGCTCGCGGTCTCCGGCACGGACGCCGTGGCGGTGCGCGGCCAGGCGTCCGTCCGGACGTCCCGTCGGTCCCGTGGGAAGGGCGTGCCGACGCAGGACGGGGTCAGTGCCGGGCGAACTGGACCCCGGCCGGCTGCACGACGTTCGGCCGCAGCGCGATCCCGGTGATGGTCAGTCGTTCTCCGTAGATGTCGGTGATCCTGATCGTCTTGCCGCACCCGCTGCCGTCGGCGGAAAGGAAGTAGTTGTACTCGGTGCGCGGCAACTGCCGCCAGCCGCCACCGGTCCGGACCTCCAGACGCGCGACCGGGTTCCGGTGGCCGATCGCCTGGATGCCGCACCAGTAGGCGCTGGAGCCGGTCTTGTACCTGATGGAGATGGCGCCGGTGGTGCTCGGGCTCACCAGCTGCCAGGTGATCGGGATCCGGCCCACCTTGAGGTCGGCGAGCTCGGCGAACGCCTCCTGGCTGAGGTCGAGTTGGCCGGGCGCGCAGGGCAGGGGGCACTCGTTGGTGATCCGTACCGTGATCGACTTGCCGTTGGCCGCGCGGACGAGCACGTACGCGCCGCAGGCCCTGGACGTCTCGTAGTCCGTGGTGTTCATGGCGGCGACCATCAGGTCGGGACTCGGGCCGAACAGGCAGGCGCCGTCGCCGTCCTCGGCCTCGTACGCGGTGGCGACCCCGGTGTAGGTGGTGCCGGGCCGGATCCGCCCCGCCGACGATGCCGTGGTGGACGCCGGTTGCGGGGACCGCGAGGTGGTCTTGGCCGACGGCCGTGCCGAGGCGGTGCTCGCGGTGGCCTTCGGACTCGAACTGCTGCTCGCGGTCGGTGTCCCCGACGGGGGCGGGGTGCTGGTGTCGGGCGGTGTGGTGGCCCTCACCCGGGTCGTGGCGACCGGCGATGCCGCGGCAGGCCCTGCCTCTTCCTTCCGGTCGGGAAGCAATCCGATGACCAGGCAGGCGAGCAGGGCGGCGGTCACCGCCACCGTGGTGCCCAGCATGAGCCTGCGTCTGTGTCTGCGCTGCCTCGCGGCCTGCCTCACTGTGGTCATGTGCGTCCGTTCGGAAGATCGATTCGATGATGGTGCACCGGTGAGTGGCCGCACGAGACGAAAAGGTTGCCGCCAGCGGCACAAGATCTGCGGGGCCGCGGTCGACGCCGGAACCGGATCAGCCCCTGTCCGGACCGGGCGGGCGACGAACAGGTCCACCTGCTGATCGGGACACAGCCGGTTGAAGGGGGTGGGCGGTGGCGCGATGCTGGAGGCAGCCCGCGTGAGGGGCGACGCAGCGTCGTGCTGACCGGCTGCATGAACGAGGTCGTGGTAACGCCCATGGACAACGAACCCGACACGACCGACGGGGCGAGGGGTGCGGGAGCACCGGAGGACTTCGCCGTCGTCATCGACGGCCGCGGAGCCGTCACGGCGTGGAGCGCCGGAGCGCGGCGACTGCTCGGATACGACTCCCAGGAGGTGGTCGGCCGCCCTGCCGCCTACCTGCTCGCGGGCAAGCTGCCCGTCGCGTTGCGGCGTCACCTGTCGGCCGGGCAGCCGTGGACGGGCGATGTGTCGCTGCGGAAACGGGACGGAGACCGCGTCAAGGTGCAGCTTCGGGGCACGCCACTGGCGTACGCGGACGGCGGGATCCCATGGGTCGTCACACCGGCGGCGCCGACCTACCCTGCCGCGCCGGGCGAGGCGGGGACGGCGCAGCTGTGGGACCTCGCGCTCGCACAGCTCCCGGTGCCCGTGGCCGTCTACGACCATGAGGCGCGGTTCGTGGCCTGCAACCAGGTGATGAGCCGTGCCATGGGCCTCACACCGGAGGAGATGCGCGGCCTGACCTTGTGGGAGATCTATCCCGTCCCGCCGCTGGACGAGATCGACCGCCTGCAGCGGCAGGTGGTGCGCACCGGTGAGATGATCTTCCGCGAGGAGCAGCCCTTCCGGGCCTCCGGGGAGATCCGCGATCACGCGTGGTCGGTCTACCTCTCTCCGCTGAAGGACCGGGCGGGCGCGGTGCTGGGACTGTCGGCACTGGTGATCGACATCACCGAGCAGTACTGGGCCCGGCGCCGTCTGGCGGTGCTCAACGAGGCGAGTACCCGCATCGGCAACACCCTGGACGTGACCCGGACGACCGAGGAACTGGCCGAGGTGGCCGTGAGCGGGTTCGCCGACTTCGTCACCGTCGACCTGCTGGAGTCGGTCGTCCAGGGGCACGAACCGCAACCGATACCGCCCGACACGCCGGTGCAGTGCCGCCGTACCGCGCAACGCTCGGTGCTCTCGGGCTGCCCGGAGTCCGTGGTCCGGACGGGCGACGTCGACGTCTACCCGCCCGGCTCACCACCGGCACAGGCGCTGATCACCGGCCGGGGGGCCCACTACCGTGCGGGAGACCCGCGGCTCGGCGCGTGGTCGACGGCTTCCCCGGCCCGGGCCGAGAGCATGAGACGGTTCAGGATCCACTCGGTGATGATGGTGCCACTGCGTGCCCGGGGCGTCACCCTGGGCGTGATGCACCTGCTACGGCACCGTACGGCGGACGCCTTCGCCGAGGACGACCTGACGCTCGCCGAGGAGATCGCCGCCAGGGCGGCCGTGAGTATCGACAACGCCCGCCGCTACACCCGCGAGCGCCGGACCGCGCTCACCCTCCAGCGCAGTCTGCTGCCCGAGCGGCTGCCCCGAGCACAGGCCGTGGACCTTGCCCACCGCTACCTCCCCGCCGGTCCGGGGGACGAGATCGGCGGAGACTGGTTCGACGTCATCGCGCTGTCCGGAGGACGGGTCGCGCTGGTCGTGGGCGACGTCGTGGGCCACGGCGTGCACGCCTCGGCCACGATGGGTCGCCTGCGCACCGCGGTACGGACCCTCGCCGACGCCGACTTCGCACCCGACGAGCTGCTCACGCGGCTGGACGACCTGGTCATCCGCCTCGACCGGGAGGAAGGCCCCGACACCCGGGGGCGGGCGGAAGGAGCCTCGGGAGAGGTCGGTGCCACATGCCTCTACGCCGTCTACGACCCCGTCGCCGGCCGATGCGACCTGGCCCGCGCCGGGCATCCGCCGCCCGTCCTGGTGGATCCCGACGGCACCGTACACGTCCTGGACCTGCCCCCCGGGCCACCGCTCGGCCTCGGCGGACTGCCCTTCGAGGCCGCCCGGGTCGATGTGAGCGAGGGCAGCCTGCTCGCCCTCTACACCGACGGCCTGATCGAGGCCCCAGGCCGGGACATCGACGTCGGACTGGAACTGCTGACCGAAGCGCTGCGCGGCCCCACCGCCGGCCTGGAGGAAGCCTGCGACGAGGTCATGCGCAAGGTACGGCCCGACCCGCCCGCCGACGACATCGTCCTGCTCCTGGCCCGCACCCGCGGGCTCGGCGCGCAACAGGTACGCACCTGGCAACTGCCCGTGGACCCAGCGGCCGTCGCGGGGGCCCGCCGGATGGCGAGCGAACAACTGGCTGCCTGGGGACTGGCCGAGTTCGAGTTCCCCACCGAGCTGATCGTCAGTGAGCTGGTCACCAACGCCATCCGATACGGCGACGCCCCCGTCGAACTGCGGCTCATCCGTGCCGACGTGCTCATCTGCGAAGTCTCCGACGGCAGCAGTACCGCCCCGCACCTGCGGCGGGCCCGCGTCTTCGACGAGGGCGGACGCGGACTGCTGCTCGTCGCCCAGGTCGCCGAGCGCTGGGGCAGCCGCCACACCGCCGCGGGCAAGACGATCTGGGCCGAACAACCTCTGCCGCACTGAGCGAATCGTGCCTCGAGAAGAAGCCCAGCTTCTTCGGCGAGTACGACACCCGAAGGTTCTTCGTCTGCTGGTGGTACAGCGGTTGCACCCAAGCTGACCAGGGGAAATAGCAGTTGGTGCGGCTCGCTGGAGGGGTCTGGTCCGGAAATGGTCCGGATCTTGGTCCGTCTCGGCTTGCGCAAGGTGTTGCTGCTGGGCGGGGCCTCCTCGGACCGGCGCTGTGATCGGTAGTGCGACGAGCTGGATTCCGCCGGGGACCTCCCCCGTTTGCCGAGCACGGGTCGGCGGGTTCAGATGTCCAGGCGGCGGCGCCGGGTAGGCCATTGAGGAAGTCGGTCGCCTTTCGGCCTTCGGCGGTAAATGAGTCGCAGCGGAACCGTTCGGACGCCACGGCGGCGGAAGCAGGAGCGGCAACCAGGAGCAGGGCGGCGCTCACCCCGGCGGACGACGCAGCACGCCGCCCTGCAGCAGATCTCCTGTCCCGTCGTGCTCGCTGCTGACGCTGGTAGCGCCTGGTGACCACGTGATTCCGATGAATCTTTGACCAACACCTGAGTTCAGGCGCTAATGTGCCGACATCACCATAGAAGCAGGGGAACTTACGTGAATCTTGACCCGTCACAGCTCTTCGACGACTCGGTCACCTGGCTCCTCCAGGCCCTCAAGGCCGGCACGGGCGAGGGCATCAAGGCTGCTGTAGCGCGGTGGTTCTCCCGGGGGGACGATGATGCCGAGCAAACCGTCCTCAGCCGCCTGGACCGCACGGCTGACGTGCTTGGCGCTGCTCCCGAAGGTCCGGAAGGCGAGGGCGTACTCAATAGTCAGCATGAGCGTTGGGTCGGCCGGTTCGAGGATGCCTACAGTGACTGGGACGGCGACCAACAAGCAGTTGCTCTTGAGGAGTTGAGGTCTCTCCTTGAGGAGCACGCACGGGCCGTTGGCGCGCAGTCGGGCGACGGTGGAGTCTCAGTGGCCGGAAACATGAGTATCAAAGCCGAAGGCGGTTCCATCGCTGCAGCCGTCATTAACGGCGGAGCAAGCATCGGCTCCCCTTCCTAGCCGACTTCGGCACAGAGCTGAACGAAGCCACGGCCACCTCCAGCCAGGCGCCAGCATTTCCGGGCCTGGCTCAGCTCCCCTCTGATGCGCGTTTGATTTTGCGCAGGATCGTTCGATGGCGGCCGAGAAGGTCGTCATCTACAACTTCCCTCCCTCCCACACGTCGGCGCCTCCGCTGCCAGCTGTCAGCAAGTCCTTCGCGTCCTGGGAAGCGGGTGAACTCAGTGTCAAACCATCCGTCGGGGAGGGGCTACCCCCGTACGTCGAGCGGGCCCACGACCTCGAGTTGCGTCAGTGCCTGAGAAAGATCAGGAACGGCTCCTCCTCAGTCGTCGTGATCGAGGGAAACTCCTGTGCCGGGAAAACACGCGCAGCCTACGAAGGCGCCGGTACAGAGCTGCACGACTGGGCGCTCCTCTATCCTCACTCAGCTGACGGCCTCAGGCAGGCGGCAGTAAAGGGGCTGGTCAGACCACGAACCATCATTTGGCTCGACGACGCCTACAGCACTGTCCTTGCCGATCGGGACGGCGAGGAGGCCGCCGCTCTGCTCCTGACGCTCAAAGATGCCGTGAGCCACCTGGCGATCGTCGTCACCATCTGGCCCGGCCACTACGAAAAGCTCACCGGCGCCGCCCCTGCCTCCGAGGGGCAGGACCGCCTTGCTCGGCGCCGGACGCTTCTTCAGGCCAGCCACCGCGTCACTGTCCCCGACACCTTCACCGACCGCGAGCTCGATGACTTCCAACGCCGGGTCACCGACCCGCAGTGGGTGCAGGCGGCAGACAGCGCCCGTGGTACGCAGGAGTTGACCCAGACGCTGGCCGCCGCAGTAGAACTCATGCACCGCTACCGCCGCAGCGACCACCCCGGCAAGGCACTGGTGACCGCAGCAGCTGACCTCCGCCGGCTCGGAGTGCGCGAACCCATTCCAGTGCGCACCCTCACCGCAGCAGCACCCGGCTACCTGACCTCGCACGCGCGCATGAAACTCGTCGGCGACTGGGCAGCAACCGCACTCGCCTGGGCGCGAGAACCCTGCCATGGCGTGTGCCCTGCCCTGCCGCCCGTCCTGCACCCCGACGGCTTCGGACCGGACCCGGACCGATGCGACCTCAATGACTATCTGGAGCAGCACATTGCCGAGGAGCGTGCCTTCACCGCCCCTCCTTCCCCCTTCTGGCAGGCCGCGCTGACGGCGGATCTCGGCGGTCTCTCCTATGCGAAGTTGGGCACCGCAGCCTTCTCCAGCGCCCGGTTCAAGATCGCTCGTGATCTGTACATCAAGGCACTTGAGCGTCACCACACACCTGCGTTCAGTGACCTCTGCGTCCTCTATAGCGAGACGGGAATGATCCACACGCGGCGCGGAATCGACGAGCTCCTTGCGCTGTGCGAACCGATTGAAGACGGCGGCGAAAGCGCCTTTCATCTGGGCACCGACATCGGCTATGTCGCGACGGGGCAGGTGGACGCCGAGTACCGAGAGAGGAGTGCCGAACTCGCGACGGCGCTGCTCGAGCGCGCTGCTGAGGCAGGCCACGAGCTTGCTAGGACCGCCCTCGTCATGATGTACGAGGATCTCGGCCAGCTGGATGAGGCGGCCGCGGTGGCGCGGGTAGCGGATACACCAGAAGCCCAACAGGAGCATCCAGCATCGCTCTTGCATCAGGCGGCGGAGGGCGACGCGGACGCGCTGCACGAACTGAAGAGGCTCGCACACACCGGCGGACCCCGCTGGCATGCCCTCGTGGCAACGGCCTTCGACGTTCCCTCCCGTCTGTGCGCGTGGCCTTCCAAGCTGAGCAAGCAAGGGGAGCGGGACCTGGCCCGGCAACTCCTGGATGCCGGCGTCGCTGCGAAGTCCGCTGCGGCTCTGGGCATGTTGCTCGACTTCCTGGACCGCCCAGAGGATCAGCAGGAGGCAGCGGCCCTCAAACGTTCGGCAGCAGAAACCGATCCACACTTCTTGTTCCAGCTGTTCATGGAACTGTGGCCCGAGCGCCGACGCGAGGCACTCGCACTGCTCAGCAGAGCACGCCGTCAGCGCCGGCACGGGGCCGTGCGGATCGTCGTCCGGCATCTACACAAGATCCCCAGTGCACGCCACACCGCTGAAGACATCGCCCACATTCTGGCCATGAGAGACCGGCAACCCTGGGCACAGTACGAACTGGCCTTGTGGATGTACGAGCGACTCGAAACAACTGAGGAGGGACTGCCCCCGCTGGAGAGCATTCCCGACGAGGTGTTCGCGTTTATGGAAGCTGCAGCGGCTCATCACCAAGGCGCACGCCGCTTGTGGGGACAGCTCCTGAGTCGCATGGGGAGGGAGTACGAAGCCCGCGAGGCCCTGTTCGCCGCTGTCGACAGCGGCGACTACACCATCGTCACCCACGGCGAACTCGGTGAGCACCTGTTCCCGGACCAGCCGACCAAGGCCGAGCAGTTGAAGATGTACGGCCTTACCGCTGAGGGAGAGCCACACGACGTCTGGTAGTCCAACGACCAGGAGCTACGGCCATCCACTGCTCGACCAGTTGCCCGCGATCGAGTCCGCTCATCCATCTCAGAGCCCGACTAAAGGGTGTTGCAGAAGCCTATGATCAGGCAGGTGGGAGCGGTGTTCGGGCCTGCTTCTCGGGATCAGTCCGGAAGGCTCTACCCAATGGGCCCGCGTCGGGATCCGCTTGCCCGTTACCCGGCTTGCAGCGTACGAGCGCTTTGATCAAACGGGCATGCTACGGAGCCACAGGCCGCCGGTGTCAAACGCCCATCAGGGCTCCTCCGCGCTCAGTAGGATCACCGGCAGAGTGGGGCGGGAGGCGCACGGGGTGGGGAGCAGCGGTATGGCAGCGGGGGGCTGGCGACCGTCGGCGGAGCGTGCGCGGCAGCGCCGGTCGGCCGCTGTGCGCAGGCGTGTGCACGAGAAGGCGTTGGTCGAGGTGCGCGGCTGTCTGCGGGACTGGGACGACGGCCGTGATGCGGCCCGCGAGGCCAAGGCCGTGGCCGAAACGATCATCGCGCCCGAGTACGAGGGCCGGGTGCTCATCGAGTTGTTGCAGAACGCGCACGACGCGCACCCGGCCAGAGCCACCGACGGACGCATCGAGATCCGGTTGGACGAGGACGAGGGTGAGCACGGCACCCTTTATGTGGCCAATTGCGGCAAGCCGTTCGGCGGCAAGAACTTCAAGGACCTGTGCAGCATCGCCCTTTCCAGCAAGCGTGCCGACGCCGGGATCGGCCACAAGGGCGTCGGTTTCAAGAGCGTGCTGCACCTGTGCGACGCGCCCGAGGTCTACAGCGTGGCCAGGGAGGGGTCCCGGCTCCTCGACGGGTTCACCTTCCGGTTCGCCCGGCTCGACGACTACGACGCGCTCGCCCGGGAGGTGGCGCCCGAACGCGACGGTTTCGCCGACTACTTGAAGGAAAACCTGCTCACGCTGAAGGTGCCAGTCTTCCTGGAGGAGCCGCCGAAGACCGTCCAAGGCTTCGCGCGCCGGGGCTTTGTCACCGTCATCCGTCTGCCGTTGAAGTCGGCCGACGCGCGCTCGGCCGCCGGGGCGCAGGTGCGGGAACTCATGGACGACAACGCCCCGTTCGAGCTGTTCCTCGACCGGCTGGAGCGTGTCCGGCTGGAGTGGCGGGCCGCGGGGGAGACCCGGCGCAGGACGTATGACCGTCAGGTGGAGGTGATGCACCACGCCCGTGGCCTGAAGGTGCAGCAGATCACCTTGCGTCGGCGGATGCGACTGATCGTCGTCTGTGGGAAGGCCGCCCCGGACCGCGCACGGGAGGCGCTCGCCGCGTCGATCGAGAAGAGCGGGATGCGACGCGACTGGATGGCCTGGGAGAAGAAGGCCGAGGTACGGGTCGCCGTACCGGTTGGCGATCCCTTGCGGGACGGGCGGCTCTACGCCTTCCTGCCGATGGGCGAGCAGATCTCGGCACCCGTCCGCGGCTATGTCCACGCACCGTTCTTCGCGGAGATGAACCGTCGTTCGTTCAACGAGACGGTGCCATGGAACGGCCTGCTGCTCGACACCGTGGCTGAGGTGTGCGCCCGCGCGGTGCTCGCCGCGGCGGATGGGCGGGCATCGATTCCGCGTGGCGCGCTCGTCGACCTGATGTGCTGGCAGCCCAAGGCACTGGCGCGGCTGACGTCTGCCTTCCAACGGCTAGACAATGGCATCGCCCACGTGCCGTTCATCCCGGTGATCGGAACGACACCCGGGGCTCGCACCTCCCTGCACCGTGCCCTTCTGTGGGAAGGGAAGGACGGCTCCACGGTCTTCACCCCGCACGCCGTCGCCGCCACGGGGGTCATGGATCTCCTCGACCCGCATCTGCACCCCACTCGGTTGCGGTGGCTGGCGTCCCTGGCCAGGAGCGTGGGCATGCGCCTCGAACCCCCCACAGAGCGCCTCGCGTTGTGGGCGGAAGGGCTCGCCGAGGCCGCCGTACGTGACACCTTTGATCCCGGATGGTGGGCGGACTTCTACTACGACCTCTCCCAGGCGTTCCCTGACGGCTCGGCCCTGACCGGCAAGCGGATCGTCATTACTTCCAGTTCGACGACGGCACCGGCCGGCGCGGATGGCGTCTTCTTCGACCGCGACACTCCGCAGGGCGGCTCCCTGCCGACACTGCCCGACGGCCTGTCCGACCGCCTGCACTTCGTGCATGAGGGCATCGCCTGGTCCGGCAAGGGCCGCAAGCGCAGAGCCCAGGGCCGCAAGTGGCTCAGGACCGCGAACCTCGTCCACGACTACGGCGCCGACCGGGTGCTCGCGGTCGTCGCAGCCGCACTGAGCGCGGACAGCGAGGACAACGACGTACGCTTGGCCTGCCTCCGCTACGCCTGCGCGGTCTCCCACGCTCTGGAGACGGAGGGCCGCAGGGCTCCCGTCCTGGGGAATCTCCACGTACTGACCCGGGCCGGCTGGATCGACGCGAGCCGTGCCATGTTCGGGACGGGATGGCCCGCCGAGCACTCCTCCGTCGACGACACCCTGACCCGATTCCTGGAGCGCGTCCGGGAACTGTCTCCCGTGCTCACCCAGACGGAAGGACGGCTCCTCGTCCGCCCCGACGAGCTTTGCGGCGACGCGATCCCCGTGGAGGCCATGCGACGCTTCCTCGAAAGGCACCACGTCGCTCATGGCCTCCGTCCCCGGTACGAGACCTTCCGCAGCAGTGTCAGGGGAGACACCCTTAACCGGCCCTCCCGTTTCTGGGCCCCGGAGCGGCCGGATCTGCTGCCGCAGTGGCGGACGAGCGCCGAGCGCTGGCGGAACCGGCGTAGGGTCGGCTACATCAGCGTGGAGTACCACTCACGCTCCCGTGCCGCGGCCATGCTGCCCGGTCAGGACGACTACGCCGCCTTCTGCGAAGAGGACCGCAGACTCTACGCGGAGCTCATCGTGCACGGCCTTGCCTTCGCCTGGGCCGACTCCGCACTGGAGATGCAGTTCGTACGCCACAGCGATCCCGCCGGGACGCCCTGGCCCACTCCGCTGTCCGCCTTCCTCACCCACGCACCGTGGATCCCGCAGACGGCCGCCCCGAGCGCCACCTCGGCGGGGACCGTGTTCGCCACCGCCGGCACGGCCTGGTGGTGGCACGGCACGCAGCCCCCGCCCCAGTTCCTCAGCGTGGTGCCGGCTTCCTTGCGCAGCAGGCGGTCCGCCAAGCTCGTGGCACGGCTCGGCCTGCTCGGCATCCGCTCCTGGGACGATCCCGGCACCGCGCTCGACCGGCTCCGCCACCTGCCGGACCTGCTGCAGGCCAACGTCCACCTCAGGGAAGGAAGACTCGCGCACGAGATCGGACGGGAGTACGAGAAGGCGTGGGCGCAGCTGCTGCCGGCGGAGGGCGGGATGCGCACCGCCGACGGCGGGCAGCCCGCGGCGCCGCGCCGGCTGCTGGTGACCCGCGCTGGTGCCCTCGCCTCGCTGGACCCGGCGGAGACGGATGAGACGGTCTTCGTCCCGGATCTTGACGGGGCCCAGAACCGAGCTCTTCTGGACCGGGTCCCCGTGCCCGTGATCCCGGTACGGGACAGGGCACTGGGCGGCCGGGTCCACGCTTTCCTCCAACGGAGGACTACGTTCGACGTCCAGCGGTGCGGCGAGGCCGCGCACGACATCCAGGCCGACGGATTGCCCGTCCGTGACGCACCGCATGTGCCGTTGACGGAGTACGCGGGATCCTGGCTGCTCACCCTGGTCGCGGCCCTGGTGGAGTTCGACGAGGAAAGAGCGTCCCGTCCGGAGCCCGTGGCCGCGGCCGACGTGGCCGGCCTACTGCATCGCTGCGACGTGACCGTGGCCGGCGAGGCCGTCCTCTGGATCGCCGGCCACCGCCTCACCGAGCACGGAGCGGACCGAGCCCTGCTGCACCCGCACCCAGACCGGCCCCGTGTGGTCGTCGTGCACAGCGAGCCGCGTACCGGCTGGCGAGTGCTCCGCACCGCAGCCCCCGCCGTGGCTGCCCTCATCGGCGCACCCTACCTCGCAGACCTGCTCTGGAAGGCGCTAACCAAACTGGAGGAACGCGGCCTGAAGACCGACCACGTCCCGGAGGAGGATCTCACGGACGTCCTGGACCTGCGGCCGCACCAACTGCACGCCGTCCTCGCCGAGCGGGCGTCACAGCGTTCCGGCAGCGCGCGGCTTGTCCCCCTCCTCGCCTGCCTCGATCTCGACCTCGCGGAGCAACTGCGGCAACACACCGAGGACTTCTCCGACCGCGCCGCCCTCCTCACCTGGCTCACCGACCGGATCGGCGCACCGAACGCGGGACAGCTCGTGCGGTTGCTGGAGGACGACGACCGGGAACGGCAACTGAGCGCCATATCCGTGCCTCTTGCCGACGCCAACCGCGCATGGCGCGCTCTGGGCCTCCCGGAGATCGACAACAGGGACCGGCATGAACGGCATTTCGCGGCATGGCTTCAGCGGAACCGTCCCGCGCTCGCCGAGCGGATCAGGGACGCCTATAGGGACGTCCACCGGTCCGGACGGTCCCTGGCCGGGTACGTGAAGCTGCGCGACCTCTCCCTACTGGCGCCGGACCCGGCCTGGCACACGACGCTGTGGCATCTCTCCGACGAACTCCTCCAAGCCCACGCGGACGCCTGGCTGATGAAACAGCTTCCCGCACCCTCCTCGACGTCACGCCCGCTGAGGCCGCTGGCCGAGGTACGCGAGGCATCCAGCACAGCGGTGCACAAGCAGGTACCGCGGCTGCGGCAACTAATCGAGGAATGGGAGCACCTCCATGCCGCAAGTCGCCCCACGGTGCTGCCCCCGGCCCAGGACATCCTGCGGGAACTGGACGGCGACGGCCTGCTGGACTTCGAAGTCTTGTCCGTGAAGGCGTTGACCGCTTGGCTTAGGGCTCGCGGTCACTGGCCCCAAGACATGCCTCTGTCGGACCGGCGCGCGGACCTCGGACTGGCCGCGACACGTCCCCTGGAGCCCGCGGGGAGCACCGGCGGAGCCACGGGCGGGTGCGGACCCGGTGGGTCCGCACCCGGCCCCCATGTAATGCTGAACGGCAGGCCCGTGTCGGCCCGGCCCGACGACCTGGCGGCGCTCGCCCGCGAGGTGGCCGCAGACCTCACGCCTAAGCAGCGGGCCACCTCGGCTACGTCCGCCACGGCGCTCGCGCCCCGCATTCCGCAGCCACGCACCTCCTCGTCGTCCGGTGCAAGGTCGCACAGCGGTTCGTACCAGGTCCCCGCGAGCGACCAAGACCGGACATTGGCCGTGGGCCTTGCGGGGGAGGCGGCGGTGGCCGCGTGGCTGCAAGAGCAGTTCGGGGTCGAACCACAGGACTCATGGAAGTCCGGCCTGCGAGTCCACGGGCTCGCCGGCGCGCAGCCGGGGGACGACCGGCTCGGCTACGACTTCCTCATCCACGACGGCGACGCGACCTACCTCTACGAGGTCAAGGCATCCACCGGCGACAGCGGCGAGATCATCCTCGGCGAATCCGAGGTTCGACGCGCTTCTCGCCTGAAGCCGGACGAGACGTACTTCATCGTGTACGTCTCTCACGTCCTCGACCGCGACCGCCGCAACATCACCGTCCTGCCCAACCCATTCGGCGCCCCCGACCTCGCTGGCTACGAACTGGTCAGCACCCAGCTGAGGCTCCGATTCAACCTCGGCTGAAACAACAAGTGCGCGCCCGGCTGGCCGTGGGACGACGGAGGTGGCCCGCTCCATCCAGGCGTGCCCGCCTTCGGTCTACTTTGCCGCCGAGTTCCTCGAACACCTCGTAGTGCAGAGCTTTCCTCCTGCGGGACATCGAGGCAGAAACACGCGAGGTCTTCCTCGAGCTTCTCGACGCCGCTCGCTCCGCCACCAGCCTGGCCGGCTCGAGCCGCGGATCCTTGGGGCGCGCGTGTGGCCCGGTGACCTTCGCGAACAAGAACAGCGCCATCAGCCGTCCGGGCCTGCTCTCCAAGTCCGGCCGTCGCTCGCTCCACACACGTTCCACAATGGCCGGGACGGCGAGGGAATGGTCCCGTAGCGTTGCCGCGTCCAGCCCTCGTGGCACTATGCCCCGGTCCTCCCAGTCGATCCTGTAGAACTCCGGGCTGGTCACGTTCGCCCACGTCAGGTCGGCATGGGCCGGCCGCCACTCCTCCACCGTCGTGTCGGTCACCTCGGGAAAGACCTCCTGGTCCCTTGGGGCCGATGGGGGTGCAAGCATGCGAATTCAGTGGAGAGCAGCGCCTGCTCCGAGCTGTCCAGGCGGAAAGTCCACCGAATCCAGACATCTGCCGTTCCGCTGGGGCAGATGCTTCGGTGCGGGCATGGCGTCGGGAACGACAGCGGTGCGTGCGGCTCGCTGCTGGGCTCGACTCTCGTGCACCCTTAGCCTGAGTACATTGACAGAGTCAACGCGTAGGCTTCGGTCGCCAGCTGCGCCATGCCTCGGGTGCATCGTTGCCTGCCATATCCAGCTAGACCATCCCTGAAACGAGAGACCATGGAGCAGCACGATGAACCGGTCACGCTCAGCCTTGCAGGGATCGCGCGGCTTGCCGGAGTCGGTCGTGCCGCCGTGAGTAACTGGAGGCGGCGGCACAGCGACTTCCCCAAGCCGGTCGGCGGCACTGACGCCAGCCCCATGTTCTCCCTGGCGGATGCGGAATCCTGGCTTCTACGACACGGCAAGATCGACGAGTCCTCCAGTGGCTGGGACCGTCTCTGGCCGCGGATCGAGGACCTCGGTGACCGGGGCGGGATGGCTCATCTACTGGCCTCGGCGGGGGAGCGCCTGGCGATCCCGGCGATGAACCCGCCGCGCGGAGCCCCGGAACCCAGCGCTGCCGACCGGAAGCTGGCGGACGAGGTCGTGCGGCTGGCCCTTCGTCAGTCGTCGAAGGAAGCCTTCGCCGTGCTGCTGGATCGTTGGCACGCCGTCCACGTACGTCAGTTGATCGTCACTCCCCGCCAACTGGCCGACACCATGGTGGCTCTGGCGGCCGAACTCCGTGACGACACTGCGCCGGTGCGTCGGGTGCTGGACCCTGCGTGCGGAATGGGTTCGCTTCTGGCTGCGTCCGGTCGGCGATGGTCGGGGCAGGTACCTCCGCCTGCGCTGGCAGGTGTCGACAACGATGCTGCTGTGGCTCGCCTGACCCGAGCCAGACTGGCTCTGGAGTTCCCGGGCTGCGAGCGGCACGTGCAGTCTGGGGACACACTGCTTGATGCCCCCCTGCGGCAGGCCTCTCGCGCAGACGTGGTTCTGAGCTATCCACCGTCCAACGAGCGTTCCTGGGGGCACGACGAACTGGCGACCGATCCTCGCTGGACGTATGGCACGCCACCACGGACCGAGCCTGAGCTGGCGTGGGTGCAGCACTGTCTGTCCGTGCTGGAACCTGGGGGAGTAGCAGTGCTGGTCCTACCACCGGGTGTCGCTTCGCGCCGGGCCGGACGGCGAATTCGGGCGGGGTTGGTACGCACCGGAGCCGTGCGAGCCGTAGTCGCGCTGCCGCCCGGGAGCGCGCCGCCGCATGGGGTGGGATTGCATCTGTGGCTGCTGGCGACGCCCCGTGAACATTCCGCGGATGAGGTGACCTTCGTCGACGCTGCGGACTGCCGGACGACCGCGATCACCGGTCGCGGCATGGCCGTCGACTGGGACGGTCTGCGTGAGCGCACCGTGGCGGCCCTGCGTGGCAGTGACCTACTTGGCGTCACACGGGTGCCGACCGCGGAACTGCTTAGTGACGGGACCGACCTGACGCCCTCTCGCCGTACCGTGACCGAGCGGTCCGTGGGGCCGGTGGAACTGCGCCGCGCCTGGACCGGCTGGGACAGGGCCCTGATGGATATGGACGATGCGGCCAAGGCAGTACGCGAACACGAGGCGAGTGCCGCAGCGCCGGACGACTTCAGCTACATCTTCGTAGGTGATCTGGAGCGTTCCGGTGCTCTCGAGGTGATGCCCGGCAAGGTTCTCGCTGACGATCTGATCCAGCAGGGAGAGCAGGCCGAGGATGCTCTGCCCGTCATCACCCCATGGGCCGTACGGGGTGAGGAGCCATGGGTTGCCGCGGCGCAGGCCACCGAGTTGGAGGCTGAGGGGCAGGGGGTTCTGACGTCCTTCGGCGATGTCGTGGTCGTGACCGCGGCCGGCGGATTCGACGTCTGGGTCGAGACGGCCGGACCGCGACTGCTCGGTGCCCACACCGTCCGGCTGCGGACCGACCCTGCGCTGCTCGACCCGTTCTTCCTCGCCGCGTGTCTGAGCGCGCCAGGCAACGACCAGCGGGCAGGGACGCGTGCCTCCTCTTCCTCTCGCGTCGACGTGCGCCGACTCCGCGTCCTGCGCGCGCCGGCGACGCAGCAGCGGCGGATCGGGGAGGTCCACCGCCGACTCGTCCGGTTCCGGGAGGCGGTGGCCGACCTGGGCAGGCACGGTGATGCGCTCTCAGCCATGTTGTCGGGGCTGCTGGCCCAGGGCAGGCTGACGGAGGAGTGAGGGGCCGGGCCCAGGCAGAGGCAGGGCCCCGGTTTCCGCGGAGTTCCTCAAGCTGGCCCTGGCAGGCGATCCAGCAGCTTGCGGATTGCCTCGGGCAGCGCCGGGGACACTTCACCTTGCCTCGCGTCCAGAACAAGTTCCTTCACTTCGACTCCTACTTCTCGGCAGAATTCCACGGTCTGGCGGGATGGTCCTGGCCCGGGCCAGGACGCGAGTTCCTCGGCCAGCTCCAGCCAAGTGTCGGCCACCGCCTGGACCGGGCTCCCTTCCGCGGTCATCACCTGGACCGCGACGAGCCGTGCCCGTGCTCGCAGTTCACCGGTATCCGTGCCGGCCGATGCGTCCGCGAGCCGCCTGGCGACATCCCGGCAGATGCGGCCCGCGGAGGCAGTCTCTCCGCGCAGCATCTGAGCACGGGCCACGACGAGACGCGCGCTTTGCACTTCGCGGACCGCCCCAGGGAGGCACTGCTCGGCGCGCAGCAGCATGGCGGTCAACTCGTCGACGGCCTTGTCCGGTTCACCGCGTTCGATTTCGATCTCGGCCTCGGCGCACAGATTTCGGAGCGCGGACCGGGTGGGACCGCCGACGGGTCGGCGATGCACCCGAGGGCGGCGCGGACCCGTCGGCGCTGCTTCCGAGAGCGGGGCCGCAGCGGTCCCCGGGGTGCGATGGGGCAGGGTCGGGTCCGGGTCGAGGGCGGGGCGTGGAGAGGAGTCGCCCGGCGAGGGCAGCAGGGGCCGCCAGATCTCAAGTGCCAGTTCCAGAGGCGGCCGATCGGCGGGCGACTTGGCGAGCATACGGTCCGTGATGTCCACGATCTCGGACGGCAGGCCGGGGACGTCGTCGCTGAGCAGCGGCGGCCGCTCCTCGCAGTGCAGGCGGGCCAAGTCGTAGTCGGAGTGGCCGGCCTCGAAGACCAGCCGTCCAGTTACCATCTGGAACGCGATGCAGGCGACACTGTAGAGGTCGGCCTCCGGGCCCGGGTTCCGTTCGCCGCGGTGGATCTCCGGAGCCATGTAGCCGATCGTGCCGGGCGTCCGTCCGTTGGTGTACCGGGTGGCCGCCGGATCTTTCGGCAGGGCGATGCCGAAGTCGGTGAGGTATACGACGCCGTCGCGTCGGGCCAGCAGGATGTTGGCTGGCTTGACGTCCCGGTGTACCACGCCCGCGCCGTGCACCCGACCGAGCACTTCCAGCAGCGGGACGATCACACACGCCGCAGCCGACAGGGTGGGTCGGTTCCGGGTGAGAAAAGCATGCAGGTCATCGCCGTCGACGTACTCTGTGACGAGGTACGGGCGCGGCGGGGAGAGATCGGCATGGACGAAGGCTGGCACGCCCCGGCCACCGAAGCGTTGGTGCATTTCGCACTCGCGGTCGAAACGCCGTAGCTCTTGTGGGGTGGGAGTCCGGTACCCGCGCAGGGTGGCCTCCGGATCTCGAGGCCACAGGAACTTCACCGCGACCGCCCGCTCGGCATGCCTGTCGTCGGTCGCCCGATAGACGACCCCCATGCCACCCCATGCGCCTTCGCCGGCGCGGCTGAATCTGCCCGCGAGCTTCTTCCCCGCCGGCCATGGCTCCACCACACACACTCCCTGCCTCTCCTGGCGAACCGTCAGACAGCAAGCTACAGGAGATTCTTGTGTGCCTTGACTTTGTTCACAGAGCTCTGTCACGGTGATGCCCTCACCGTCGAGACTGCAAGGAGTCGGCACCGTGCAGCCCTGGGACAACCCTCCCGGTACGGTCGGCGTCGGGCGCCTGGCCCGCATCCCGGTCCGTCATCTGCGCGACGAGGAGCCCGGTTGTCCGATGAACCGTGCTCTCAGTGTCCGCCGCGACGTGTTCGCTGCGGAACGGGTTTCGTCCAAGACTCCACGCGAGGAGTTCCCGTTCGCGCTCGTGCAGGAACTGCTCGATCAACTGGAGTCCGGCGCGGCGCAGAGCATCGAAGAGGCCATGGAGCGGTGTCGCCGGACGCGCTCCCGGTGCCTGCCGCAGCACGTGACCTGGTCGGCGGCGGCCGCGGAGCGTTACCTCGACTCCCGCCGCAGGGACCAGGAAAGCCGCGACAGCGCCGACGTTCCGCGCACGTTCCGCGCCCCGGACGCATGGATCGCGTTTCGCACGCTTGAGGAGCCCGACGAGCGCGGCATCACCGACTACGAGCGCACTGTCTGGGGGAGGCAGTACGTCTCGGACGACGCGACGCTGCGCGAACTCGTGATTCCCACCAAAGGAGATGCCAAAGAGCGACTCCCGCTGCCCGAACTCGCCGCTGTCGCCTCTGTCCTGTATTACGGGACTCCGGCTCGCATCCCATCCTTCGAGCATCACTCCCCAGCTCTCAGGCACCCGGCGCCGCCGCCGCGCCCAGAACGCGTCCGGGTTTACTCCGCCGGCCTTACCGAAGGCCGGGTCCGTCTTCTGCGCACAACGGAGACCGACGCCTTCGCGGACTGGACCGCTGAAGAGATCATGGACTTGCACGAGCAGCACGTCGTGCCCCGGCTCGGCCGTGTCCTCGACGGCCGCGATCGCGTCGCCGGTGCCCACTGCGCAGGTTGCAAGGTGTTACCCGAGTGCCCCGTCGTACCGCGGGCGCCCGATCTCCTCGTGCTCCCACCTCCCACGCGGCCTCGCAAGCGGCGCACGGTATCGGTCAGCGACCTGAGAGCACACCGCGACTGTCCCGCCCGCTACCACCTGACCCGCGTACTCAAGCTGCCGGCCTCCGTTCAGGAGAACGAGGCCGTGCGCAGAGGCCGGGCCGTCGACGGCTGGCTCAACGCCCGTCACACCTCGGCGGACGCCTCGCCGTGCCGCGAGGTGCCCCTACCCGCACACCTGCCCGGCCTCACGGACGATGAGCTGGCCCCCGCCCTCGGTATGCTCCGGGCCCACCAGGCCAGGTGCCCGCTCGACAATCCGGCGGCGACGCGGTTCCGCCCGCAGCATCGAGTGATGGCCCACGACCCGCAGTCCGACGTCGTGGTCATCGCCTCGTGCGATCTGGTCTACGAGGAACGCGGCGGCGTCGTCGTCCGCGAGACCAAGACCAGCGCGTTTCCACCAGGCGGCCGGTCCGTTCTGCTGGAGAAGCATCCGCAGCTCGCCCTCTCGTTACTGCTTCTGGCGGGCGGCGTGCTCGGCGGCGATTCGCGACGATCCCGCGTGGAACTGGAGATCCTGCGCCCGGACGGGGTGTCCCTTGAAGAGTTCGATCCGGGCGATGAGGCCACGGTCGAGCACGCCCGTACCGTCCTTGCCTCGTACACCGTGCCTTGGTCCGCCGAGACCCGCTACGACGCGGTGCCCCGGCCCGGTTACGACTGCACAGGCTGCGAGGCGCTGTCCTGGTGTGCCACTGGTAAAGAGCGCGTGGCTGCCGCAGGTTGAGGGAATTTCCGTTGTTTCCGTCATGTCGCTCGTCGCACCACCTGGAGTGGAAACCGTGCCTGCGAGTCCCCTTGCCACCTTCGATTCGTCCGCCGAAACGCTCGATGTCTGGGCTGCCCATGACGGCGTGCCGCTGCTGGCCACCGTGGCCCGGGCCCTGTGTGTCCTGGACCACACCACTGGGTTGGACGCCTTCTGTCTTCCGTACCCTCCCGTCGTCCAACTCGCCCTGGACCGGGCGGTTGTCGCCTGGCTGCGCGGCGGACTCCGGCCACCCGCCTCACTCGCCGAACTCGTCCAGCGGTGTGCTGACATCCCGTTGGAGGACTGGCCGCTGTCACTGCCGTCGGACGCCGTCGGCCCCGACGACGTTCTGCTAGACCCGTACTCGCATCGCCCCACCCAGTTGTGCCATGAGTGGAGCGAATGGGAACATTCGGCGCCCGACCCAGCTGTGCGGCATCGCGACCAGCAGGTGATGCGGACCGCTCTGGACCGCTGCCGCAGCCACGGAGAGGAGGACGCATACACCGAGTTCCGCAGCCTGTTGGTGCGGCGGCCGGTGCTTACGGCCCAGGAGCTCTTCGCCTTGCACGGCGACTTCACGCTAGAGCCGGTCTGGGAGCTCATCGACCTGATCTACCTGGAGGTCCCTCTTTCCTGGAGCCGGGATGGTTGCTACGCGGTGTGCGGTCGCTGCGGAACACTGCTGACGCCGCTTGCAGGCAGAGAGTGGTGGTGCGAGCGGGATCGCTGCCGACGGCAGGGAGACCCGCCGGTCGGCCGTCTGATCGAGGCGGCTCACGCCGGCACTTTGTACCAGCTGGAGCGCCCGCTGCGCCGACACGTCACCGGGCCGGGACTGGCTGAGGTGGAATTGGAGGACCGGCTCACCGGTCTGGGCCTCGACGTCACCATGTGGCCGGGTTTCGACACCTACGACCTGCTGGTGGTCTTCCCCGACGGCCACCGCTGGGCCGTCGACGTCAAAGACTGGGCGCACCCGGCCTTCCTCGGTCGAGCCGCCCGCCCCGTGCGGCCCGAGCCTCCGTACGACGAGGCGTTCTGGGTGGTGCCTGTCTACCGGGTACGCGAGCGCCCCGGCTATCAGCAGGCGTTTCAGCGAGCTCGGCCCCCAGCGGCTGCTGCCGTACGCCTGCTCACCGACGACGAATTGATCCGGGCTGCCCGGCAGCGGCTGGCCGAGTCGCGCCGTGGCACCCGCGCCGAGAGCCAGGAGGGCACAGATGCGTGATGAGAAAGCCTGGTGCGAGGCTGTAGCGGGGGAGTTGAGGGACGAATGGCCCGAGGCCGGAGCCCCGGACGGGTTTGGCCCCGTCGAGTTGTGCCGCGTCGAGCTGGGGCTGCGGCTGCTCGAACGGCTTGCCCCAACGGCGGATGCCGTGGATGCCTATGCGCTGTTCGGCGGTTACCCGTTCGCGCAACACGCCGGGCTGGCGCAACATCCGTGGCAGCGCACGGCCCTCGCCGCCGCCCGGCACCTCCTGTGGCCGCTGCGGCGGCGCGCCTGGCGGCAGGGGCTGGACGCCTACCGGTCGGTCGCCAACAGGCTGCGGGCTTACGAGCTGCCGCCAGTCGGAACCACCGGCGGTCCCCGACCCGTGGTACCGATGGTGGCCGGGCGACGGATGGACATCTACGACCAGGCCCTTAGCCGGCTGCCGGACCTGGTCACCCGTGCCCTCAAACCGGCCCCGGCAGGGACGAGTTCCTTCCAGGAACGCCGCCGCAACGCCTCGGTTACCATTCCCGAGGAACTCGTCCGCGCCAACCCACCCGGCCACGACCTTGCCGCAGGACGGCCCGGGGGCGGCGAGCCCCTCAGCGTGTGCCGCGCCGAACTGCGAGCAACGGCCCGGTGGATGGACGAGGCCGAGCGCGAGGCGGAGGTCCCGCATCCCGGTCACTGGGAACAGCGGCTGGAGGGGGTCAGGTTCGCGCCCCGCAATGCCGCGGGAACGGACTACACCGAGGCCGACGAGGTCGAACTGGCCGGCATGGTACACCTAGCCGGCATGGTCGGCGCCGGCAAGAGCACGTTCATGATTCTGGTGGCCGTGTGGGCCGCCCGGCGCGAGATCCCGCTGCGCACCACGCTCGTCGTCGGAGACGTCGCCGAACAGCTACGGCTGTGCAGTCTCTTCGAGGCACTCGACATCGCCGTCGCGCCGGTGCTCGGCACCACGACACGCGAGCAACACGTCCAGCGGCTGCACCGGCGGCTCTCCGCCCGAGGATTCGATAACCTCCTCGACCACGACGACCCCGGCTTCGACCTGCTGAGCACCGCCTGCGCAGTGAGCGGTCTGCGCGGCGTCGACGGCGATCCACTACAATACCGCGACGCACCATGCACCCGGCTGCATCCCGAGCCACAGCGCGGCCCAGCGGAACCGGAATCGGTCGTCCTGGAGCAGTGGACTCCCGACCGGAGGAACACCGCACCCCGCCAGGCCCACGCCCCTGACCGCCTGCCCGGTCGCCCGCACGGTTGCCCTCTGTGGGCCGAATGCCCGCGCCACGCGGCTGCCCGCACGCAGGTCGACGCTCTGATCTGGGTGGCCAACCCGGCCAGCCTGGTACAGAGCCAGGTGCCCGCGCAACTCAACGACGAGCGGCTGCGCCAGCTGGAACTGGCCTGTCTGCGCAGCGACCTGATTTTCGTGGACGAGGCAGACAGCGTCCAGATGGCACTGGACCGCCTCTTCACCCCCTCCGGCACGCTGGTTCGCCCCGACACCGACTCCTGGCTCGACCAGCTGAACCGTTACAAGATCGAGGAGCTGAGCAGGCGCGCCCGCCTGCCGCTGACCGACGGCCAGGTCGCCCAGTGGAACCGGGCACTGGGAACCGTCACCCTTGCCGTCGATCCGCTCTGCGCTCTGCTGATCAAGGACGAGTACCTCCGGGAGTGGGCTGATCCCGCCTACTTCAGCCCGTGGACCCTCCAGCAGAGCCTGCTCGACGATCTGTTCCGCGATGTGACCCGGCGCCACCGCGAAGGCGAGCAGTACCAGGTGGAACGGGAGGCGTCCGCGGCGGCCGACATGGGCGAGGACAGCGCTGAACTCTACGAGGGCTATGACGACGTGGCGGACGAGCAGGGCCCCTCCCCGCACCTCGCGCTCTCCCCGGCCCGCCGCTTGCTCGAGGCTGCCTGGGATGCCTTCCGCGACGATCCGTTCGGAGAAGGCGACGCCCTCGACCCGCTCACCGGCGTCCTCACCGACACGGCCGACGCCCTCCTGCACCACATGGCAGCGGGCCGCACGAGGGATCGGGTGCGTGAGCTGGCCGGTCAGCTCGTCGACCGGGTGACGGAGGAAGTACGGGCCGAACAGCCTGCATTCACCACGCCCCCGCCCGAGCCGACGACGGACTGGTGGGACGTCCTATGCCTGCGGCTCTCCTTTCTCCTGCTGCTCAGCACCCTCCACCACAGGCTGGAGCGACTCACCTTCCTATGGCCGCACGTGGAGGCCGCCCTGCGACTGGACTCCCAGGGCAGGGAGCTGGCCCGGCGCGTCCCGCTGGACTACGCCCCGCTGGTGCCCGAGGCGCCCATGGGCAACATCCTCGGCTACCAGTATCTCCCGGACGGCGAGGAACGCGACGACGCCGGCCGCCGGGGCGGCACCCTGCGCTTCTTCCGGTGTGCCGGAGTCGGGCGCGAGCTGCTGCTGAACCTGAACAGCCTCGGCGCCGATCCGGCCACTGGTCGTGGCGGCCCGCACGTCGTGTTGATGTCCGGTACCAGTTGGGCCGGCGAGTCCAGCCGCGCCCACGTCCGCGTCCCGGTGAGCCTCGTCCTCAAGCCCACCGACGTGTCCCTGGCTGCCGTGGCCCGAACCTCGTTCGCCACCCGTTTCCTCTACGACCGGGACGAGCGCCCGATGAGCCTCTCCGGCACACCGCCGCGCGACCGGCTCGCCCAGGCGGTCGCGATGGCCCGGCGGCTCGGCGAACCGGGCCCGGGCGGCTCTTCGGTGCTGGGTCAGGAGATCAGCCGTATCCCTGAGACGACGCGGCGGAGAGCGCTGATCCTTGTGGGCAGTTACCGGGAAGCCGCTGCGGTGGCCGAGGCACTGCACCGGTTCGACGCCTGGCGCGGCAAGGTGAGCGCGCTGATCCCGGATGACGAGGCCCGCGGCAGCGGCGTACCAGCCGGTACCGCCCCGGGGCAGCAGGAC
This sequence comes from Streptomyces sp. NPDC001920, assembly GCF_053594495.1. Classification (NCBI taxonomy): domain Bacteria; kingdom Bacillati; phylum Actinomycetota; class Actinomycetes; order Kitasatosporales; family Streptomycetaceae; genus Streptomyces; species Streptomyces sp. NPDC001920. The sequence goes on along the minus strand of NZ_JBSFEP010000009.1, from coordinate 85,237 downwards.
GAGACTCCGGCGACACTACGGCGTGGCGACGTCGCCCGCTTCGCCGACGATGACACCGCAGAAGTCTTGGTCGCTCCGCTGCTGGCCGTCGAGCGTGGCCACAACATCCTCAACGAGGAGGGCAAAGCGGCCTTCGGCACGGCTTTGTTCCTGGTCCGCCCTCACCCCCGCCCCGACGACCTCGACCTGTCCGTCTTCGCGGTCAACGATTGGCTGAGCGGCATGCTCCGCGACCAGCCGCGCCGCGACACCCTCGACGGCCCGCACACGCTCACCGAACTCATGGAGAAAGCGGGATCGCTGGACGAAGCGGCCGGAGTCCTGCGCCAACAGGGCCGCCGCGAATGGCGTCGGCTGCTCAACCGCAGGTACGCCTACAGTTCACTGCCCGCCTGGGAGAAGCGCGCCTTCGCCTGGGACCAACTCGTCACGCTCTGGCAGGTCATCGGCCGTCTGGTGCGCGGCGGAGTGCCGGCCCGGGTGGTGTTCGTCGATGCCGCCTTCTCGCCTCGCCTGGCGAGACAGCTCGCACCCGGCAGCACTGGCCAACCGTCCTCCGGGACTGATGTGCCGGGCACCGACGGCCTGCTCCACGCCCTCGCCGGCATCCTCGACCTCTACCTGACGGACGGGCCCGACATCGCCCCGCCCCACCCCGACCCGTCTGCTCGCTCTCTGGTCCGTCTCCTGTACCAGCCGTTCTACAACGCCCTCCGCACAATGACCCATCGCTGACTTCCCGACTCTGCTCGCGAGGAGCCGTCCCATGCCACCCGTCTATCGCTCCGCCCGCACCACGGCCTGGCGCCCGGCCGACGCCTTGGCCTCTCACACCGTGCCCTACCGCGTCCTGCCCTTCCCCGAGCAGTGGCGGGACGCCGTCCTGACTCTCTGCAACGCGCCCCGGGTGGCAGCGGTCAAGGAGCCGTGGAAGACAGCACCGACCTGGCGCCTGGAACAGGTCCTGCAGGCTTTCGCGCCCGACGTCCTCGCGCTGCCACGCCCCTTCTACGACCGTGACCCGGGCGCGCCAGCCCACTGGCTGTGTGCGCCCGCCGACCTCCCCGACCCGCTCCCCGGCCCTGTCCTGGACACCGTGCTCAAGCACTGGCTGCGTGACTTGCGGCCCGAGCCCGAGTACCGCGGCCTGCTGAAGGAGACCATCGCAGAACTGGCCGCCCATCCGCCGCGCTGGAAGACCGTCCACCATGAACTCCTGCCGCGTGACGTCCCGACCGATGGCGGCACCGCACGTCCGTCACCGCACCAGTACAGCCTCAGCCCCGACTGGCTGGCCCGGCGGATCCTCGCGCTAGGCCCGTACCCGTACGACGGTGGGCAGCTCATCTTCCGGGCCATGCCACGTGGACCACGTGACCAGGGTGCCCAACTCGTCTCCGAACCGATCCGGTTCCCCGGGCCGGACGAGAAGCAGGACTCCTGGTGGTCGGTGACGCTGTCGATCACGCTCCAGACCGTGCCGTTCGACCCGCTGCCGCGCTTCAACCTCCGCTGGTCGGTTCGCCGCTGGGCCACTCGTACCAACGCCAAAACGGGTCGGTTGCGCCTCCCGTGGGGTGCGAGCACCACCGTCCTGCTCCGTCCGCGCAGGCCGTTCCTGCCGGGCACGCCCCGCAGCGAGCGGTTCGCCGTCGCCGCTCTGGAGCGCTACTGGGACAAGGACATGGGTGAGAAGGGTGACTTCGCCGACCGGTGGCGCGCGGGCGGCCCCGCAGCGATGCTCGCCGGACTGCCCCTGGGCGAGCCCTTCCCGGACGCCGACGCGATCCTGACCGACCCCGCGTCCTGGCTGCGCGACGATGCCCGAGCCGGCATTCTGTACCGCACCGCTATGGGGCGGCACGACGTAGGCCCCGGCTTCATGGCACACCAGCTCTCACAGCTCACAGCCTGGGCGGAAGGCGCCCTCACGTCCGAACTGCGCCGCGCCCCGGACCTCGCGCTGATCGATCGGGGCACGCCCGCGAACATCCCCAAGGGCGACCAGGAGACAGTCGAAGCGGAACGGTGCGCTCAGCGCCGGCTGGCGACGGCCTACGCGCTGGACGCTCTCGACGGCGTAGCGCGCCAGGGCGGCGCTCCCGTGCTTGAGGCACGGCTGCTGTGGCAGTCGCCGCGGCTGCGCGACGCCGCTTTGGCCTCCCTCGGCGAGCTTCTGGGCCTCAAGGGCGACGGCGGGTCCTTCACCGCACAGCAGTACGACGACGCCACGGCCGGCGCGCCGGTCGTGCACGAGTGGTCCGCTCCGGAGCTGACCGTGCGGGTCCGCTGCATGCGCCCGCTCGTCGCGCTCAGTGACCGTACTGCCGACAGCCTCCTTGCCCCGCTCGACCTGCCCACCGGCACCCATATCAAGGACGTCCAGGTGACCGCCGCGACAGTGGCCCGCCGCGACAGCGCCGCACAGTGGCTGGCTGCGGAACGCACTACCGAAGCGCCGGCCCTCGCCCTGGTAGAGATCGGCCGCGCCGCGTCATATCCAAGCAGACTGCACGACCCGAAGTTCGCCATGCGACTCGGCTGTGCCAAGGCAGGCTTCGTCACACAGTTCACCACGGTGCCCGAAGCAGGCGACGAGAACGGCAAGGGCGCGGAAACAGCGTCCAGCCTGCGGCACCGCACGCTAAGTGCCTGGAACGACGGCCTGCGGCAGCTCGGCGCGCGCACCCTCCCCCGGCTCGCCGAGGACGACGGACTGCCCGACGGACTGCGGCATGCCGCACTGTGGATGGTCCGTAAGAACCGTACGACCCGGAATCGCTGGGCCGCGTACCTCCCGGTCGGCGTCATGATCACCCCCGATCCGGCCGGCACCGACGCGGCCCGTGTCGAAGGCTGGGACCCCGAGGCGCGCTCCGGCGCAGGCGCCTGGGTCCCCTACCCCGAACTCCTGCTGAGGCTGACCACAAAAGCTGAGGTCAAGCCCGTTCTGCCCAGCCAGCGCGGCTCACAGGACGACGAGGCCGACACCTCGGAGGTGCAGACGGAAAGTGGGACCGAGCGCCCGAAACGCTACCAAGAACGTGAACGGCAGCGCCGTGAGGCCGCCGAGTGGCTTCAGGGTCTGCGTGCCTCCCTACGCACCGCACCAACCGTCCTGTTCGCCGAGGCCCACAACGCCCGCTCGCACTGGACCTGGCTCCAGGACGGCCGGATCGAACGGGATCGCCTGCAGGACGGCCTCGCTCCCGCTCGTCGCCTCGACCCCGACCTGCGGATGGTCCGGGTCCGCGCAGGCGCCCGGAACGAAACTCCGCAGTGGTGGGGGAGAGCCCCGGAGGGCAAGGCGAACGGCATCCAGCAGGGCTTGTGGGTGCCAGAGGATGCCGCTGAAGACGCCCGCGTGTTCTTCAGTACGACGGCCAAGCCCGTGCAGTTCAAGCACGCGGCGGTGACCGCCGACAAGCTCTCGCCCCGGCCGATCGCTCAGGGCAAGCGCAAGGGTGAACCCACCATCGACACCGGCCAGGCGGCCTGGATGCCGGGGCTGCTGGAGATCGCCGTCGTCGGTTGCCATCGGGACGACGGCGACGACCCTAGGTCCCTCGCGCTTCTCACCCATATTCTGCGCCAGCCCTCGGACTATGACCAGGCCCTTGCCCTGCCCCTGCCACTTCACCTGGCCGGCCTGGCACAGGAGTACGTACTGCCGACACCGAAGGACGACGAGGCGGAAACGGGAGACGCAGGGGCCGCGGTCCAATCCGACGCTTCAGACGATTTGGATGACGCGCAGGACGCATCGCCGGTGGAACAGCCTGTGCCGAACTTGGAGTTGGAGGCACTCGACGTCGACACTGAAGGGCAGCTGCAACTGTTCGAAATGTAGGTCTGGCCGTATTCGGTGGTGACGGTGGGTAGCCATCACCGATCATGACCGTTCAGTCGCTGTGCCATACGGCCGGTGGCCGCCGCGCCCAGGGCCGCGGCCACGCGAGTCCGGCACTCGCACGGCCGCGCCCGCAGCAGGCCCGCGGCCACGCTCACGCAGTATCCGCCCTCACAGACCAGATTTTGCTGGGTAGGGTGATCCGTGTTGCCGCGGGGCTCGGCACCGAGTCAGGAGCGGGGGTGGGGACGGGTGTCGATACCCGCACTGCAGGCCATGGAGCGCGCCCGGGCCGCCGGAGGCCGCCTTGTGGACTTCACTCAGCGGGAGAGCCGCGGCATCGGACAGGTGTGCCCGTGGGACTTGGTGGTAACCATCGGGCCGGAGCCCGAGGACCTTGATGCGGCAGCCTGGATCATCGCCGACGAGATCATGCGGGCCCGTACCGACCTGGACGACCTCGCATACCGGCTCTGGCGCGACAGCGCCCTGGCCGGCACCCCGCTGACCGGCCCCGATCGCGCCCACGTCCTGCTCTACGCCGGCCCGGTATTCGAGGCCAACGACACCACCGGCATTACTGGCTACGTAGGCGAGTGGCTCTGGTATCTCTCCACCCGCGACCTTCCCCCCGAGCCGGGGCGCAGCGTGGAGATCCTGGACCCGCCCTCATCGACGGTGACGGACAGCGGGCCGGACGGGCTGGTGATCCACCGAGTGCCCGGCAGCGAGCTGGGGTTCGTCTTCCGGTTGTGGGAGATGAAGAAATTCACCGCGGAAAAGACGAAGCCGAGCGACACGATCCGCAAGGCATGGCAGCAGTTGAACACTTGGGGGGCGCGGTACCTGGGTCAGATCTCGTGGGGAGGCCGGGAGCTGGCCCCCGACACCCGGGAGTTCGTTGCCTCAATAGCTCGGCAATGGGTGGACGCGAAGGTGTCGGGGAACGGCGGGGTCAGCATCGCTCTCGACGCCGAATACATCCCGGACACGGCCTTCGAGCGCTCGCACCAGCACTTCACCACCCACACCCACCCGGGCGCGCTGCAGGGCGTAGTGGTGGCGATCGAGGATCTTGAAGACTTCGCGAAGGACGTGAGGAGGTACGTGTGGAGCGCACTCTAGACCTGGAGGTACTCGCGTCCGCGCTCGGCGAGCACCGGGCGGGCGGGGTGCTGCCCAGCGCACGGGACCTGCTGGCGGCGATGACCGAGCTAGAGGTCGCGGCCTTCCGCGGTGAGCGGGAGATCGAGGACGAGACCCTCGCCACGGCGTGGTACCTGCACGGGCTCGCGGCGCTCGCCCCGGAGACTCCTGGCTACGACGCGGTGCAGGTGCGGCGAGCCTTCGCCACAAGCGCGCACCTGATGGACCTCGCCCTGGGCGACGAACGCAGACCCGAGGCTGAGCGGCTCCAGATCGCCTTCGCCGCCCAAGCCGGATACCGGCGCAGCGAGCAGGACCCGAACGCCACCGCCGTCTACCGGCAGGTCCACGCTCTCGTTGACATCACCGGTGAACTGCGCGGGCACATCGGCACCCTGTCGGTAGAGGCCGGCGTCATCTTTCTCGGCTTCGACCGCCCGGAGCTGGGCCGGGCGCTGCGTGCGTGGAGGCGGCAGCTGCGTGGGGTGAGGGCAATGATGCGCCGCGAGTCCCTGGCGGGGACCATGTACGGGCCCGCAGAGGCCGTTGTGGAGGCCGTCTTCCACCTGTACCAGTTCCTGGCAGTGGGCGAGGAACGGGATCTGTTGGCGGCGCAGCGGCTGCTGCGGGACGTGATGACGCAGGCGGCCGGCCGGGGCGACCGGCTCGCGCGGTGGGTTGCCGCGCATCTGTACCAGCTGAGCGGGGAGATGGCGGCCAGCAGCCTGTACCAACTGCTCCCCCCGGGCACTCCCCGGGCAGTGTCGCGGAGCTTCGCGCTGACGGAGCCGCCAGTGATGACGCTCTGGCCGCCGCAGCGCCAGCTCCTGATGCTCAAGCGCGGCAATCCGCTCGACCCGGCGACGTCTCGAAGCCTGATCAGTGTACCGACCAGCGCGGGCAAGACGCTGATGGCGCAGCTGGTGATCTGCTCGCACCTGGCGCAGCGCTCCGGGCGCGTGGTGTACGTGTCGCCGATGCGCAGCCTGGGGCGGGAGATGCGCGGGACACTGCGGGGCCGGCTGCGGGTGCTCGGGCGGCGCCTGGCTGCAGAGCAACCGGATTTTCCGCTGGGCACCTGGACCTCCTCGGCCCAGCCGGACGGCGGGGACGTGGAGATCGTCACCCCGGAGCGGCTCATGCACATGATCCGCAACCACCCCGGCGAAGCACTGGCGGAGGTCGGGCTGGTCGTCGTCGACGAGGCCCACCACCTGGGCCAGGGGCGGCGCGGCTTCGTGCTGGAGAGCCTGCTCACGCTGCTGCAGGCTCGCAGGGACATCCGACTCGTGCTGCTGTCCGCGGCGGTCGGCAATAAGGGCGACATCGCCTCGTGGCTCGACCCGGAGCGCCCCGAACGGGAGGTCTACTTCACCGACACCTGGCGGGGCCCGCGCCGGATGCACGGGCTCATGTATCCGAACCTCATGGCGGAGCAGGCCGAGTTGACGGAGCGGCGACCGACGGCAAAGCATGCCTCGCCGGTGCTCGCCACCGTGCCCGTCGAGACCCTCCTCGATGTCCGGCCGACCGCCTCGTCCGCCATCGCCCGACTGACTACCGGAGAGGTGGGCACGCGGCGCTTCGCCGGCTCCGCAGGCCGGTGGAACGCGCGGACCCGTCTGCCAGGCGGGATCGCCGACTACCAGGTCTTCGCTGCTGGCGCCGCGGAACTCACTGCGGTCGGCAGCGTGCTGATGGTCGTCGGCACCCGGCGGGCAGCCCGTGACGCGGCACTCGCCATCGCCGAGTGCCTGCCCGAGCGGCCTGAAGCCGAGGCTCTGACCGACTACCTCGCCGACACGCTCGGCACGGAACACCCGCTAGTGCGCTGCACCCGGCACGGCGTCGCCTACCACCACGGCGCCCTGCCCGAGGATGTCCTGCACGCCGTCGAGGGCGCGCTGCGTCGCAACGAGCTCCTGGCGATCGCCAGCACCAGCACCCTCACCGACGGCGTCAACCTGCCCGTGCGCACGGTCATCATCCACCACAAGGTCGACGGCGACCCGCTCACCTACGACGGCCAGCGCACCCTGTCCCCCGCCGAGCTCCTCAACGCCATCGGCCGCGCGGGGCGGGCCGGTCGGGAGAGCGAGGGGTGGATCTTCCTGACCCGCCCCTACCCGCCCCGCCCCGACGAGTTCGACTCCCTCAACCCCGACCCGGAGCAGTTGCGCGTCGTTTCTGCACTGCTGACCGACGAGGCCCTGACCGCACTCGCTGACGCCGAGGACACCCTGCGACAGGACGCTGACGGAGTCTTCGCGCTGGCGGATGGTATCGCCGCAGACTTCGCCTCGTTCGTCTGGCTCGTCCTGCAGCTCCACGCTTCCTCGCCGACGCCGCAGGGCAATCCCATCGACGCCCTGGACGCACTGTTCGCCCTGTCCCAGAGAGGCAACGGCCGGCAAACCAGCCGGTGGCTCACCCTCGCGGACAAGGTTGCCACCGTGTTCGAGACCACCGACCCGGCCCAGGCCGGCCGGTGGGCCGCCACCGGCACCAGCCTGGGGTCGGCCCGCTACCTCGACTGGCTCGCGAACCAGTTGGCCGTGCTGCTCGACCGGCACACGGTGGACGACGCCATCGGAGGCGAGCGGCTCGCCGAACCGGAGGAATGGTCGCTGCAACGCACCCTCAACTTCCTCACCGAGCACCAGGTCTTCGACCGTCTACTCGACCACGTCCCGGAGGTCACCAAGACCTGGAGCTTCAAGGACAAGGAGACACGGGGCACACAGATGGACGTCCCGATCGCCCCCGCGCTCCGCGAGTGGATCTCCGGCACCACGATCCCCGACCTCGCCCGTTCCTGGCAGCCCGGCGTCGCTGCCGGGTGGGCGCTCGAACAGGCGGTACGCAACATCAGCACCGCCTTCGGGCACGCCCTGAGCTGGACCGTCGGCGCCCTCATCAACCTGGTCAACACCAGTCCCGTGCTCTCTCCCGGCGCACCCAGGCTCAACACGCACACCGCCTGGCACATCCGCCACGGCGTCGACACCGAGCAGGCCCTGACCCTGCTCACCTCCGGCATCACCTCCCGACGCATCGCCCACCTCCTCGGCCGCGATGCCGCCCGCCTGGGGCACCGGTCGGCCGGCCTGCGGCAGTGGACCGCCCAGCACCACATCGACGGCTGGACACGGCAGTACGAGGCGAACGACTACGAGGTCCAGGACCTCCTCGACTACGTCCGAACCCCCTCCGACCCGATCAACCAGCTCCTCGACAACCGCGCCGCCACCACCCCGCTAACTCGGCTGGCAGCAGGGACACCCGACGGCCCGGTCAGCGTCGCACGGCCTAGCGAGCGCCACCCGACCATCCGCGTCGGCCGCGACCGTCGCCGGGTGGCGACTGTGCCCGCCGACCGCCACCTCGATGTCCTCGCGATGCTCGATAGCGGCCTCGACCTCAACCACCGCCTCCACAACGGTCAGCTCATCACCACCCGGCGCGCCCGGTAGCTTTCGCCGAGCAGGTCGAGGAACTGAGCGAAGACAGCACAACCAGTGGTCAGCAGATCAGAGGCTGGGCCGACGCGGTGACGACCCACCAGCGGGTGCTGCGACGCAGCGGAGCCCCGATGGTTCGCACTCCTGTGCGAGGGAGGGCCTTTGTCAGAGGTCGTCCGTAGCATGTGGGTTACCTGGAGGAGGTGTTGTGGCCGTACCTGTCGCGCAGCAACGCAAGTTGACCCAGCGTTCCGGCAATATCTGCGCCTTTCCCGGATGCGGCTTACTGCTGACGGCTCAGGGGACGCCGGAAGACCCCGTTGTGGTGCTTGGCGAGATGGCCCACATCGTGGCGGAGAGCCCGAACGGTCCGCGGGGCGATTCACCGTTGACGCCGGAGGAGCGCAATCGGTACGAGAACCTGATCTTGCTGTGCAATCAGCATCACCAGCTGATCGACTCCGAAGGTGCGCTGGCGAAGTACACGGTGGAGCGTCTGCACGCCATGAAGGAGACTCACGAACAGCGGATCGAGCGCAGGCTTGGCGGGCGTTCCAACGTGCCGACGGAGCTGCCCCCGATGGTCAACGACACCGTGTACAGCAACGTGCTGCCGGTTACGCAGATGCCGCGCTACATCTACGGAGCTCCTTGCTCTGTCGGCCGGGAGAACGAGGTCCGGCCAGCCGCGGCATCTGCTGGGACGATGACGCCGTTCATCCTGCGTGAGGGGCGGTTGTGGGCATTCCAGGACTTGCGGGACACCAGCAACCCGTTCATCGACGTGGTGGCGTGCACGGAGACCGAGCGCTTCTCCACCAAGGAGTGGTGGACGGATCCCGACAGGCTGGGGTGGTACGTCGCGCTGCTGAACCGGTCGCTGAACAAACTCACCGGACGTCTCGGACTGCGGCTCGACCACGACCACCACCGCTACTACTTCGAACCGGAGGCTGCTGGCGTTGAACGCTCCGTGCCGTACCGGCCGTTGAATGCCAGCAGGGCGACCCGGAGCGTCGTATGGCAGCCCAAGAAGCGAGCGACCGGGGAGGCTCGCAACTATTGGCTTCACCGTGCTGTTTCGCTGCGCTTCTTCCTCATCGGTGACAACCAGTGGTGCCTGAGCGTCAGACCCGAGTTGCGTGTCACCTCCGACGGCTTCGAGTCCATACAGGCCAAGTACATCGGGCGGCAGGTGACCCGGAAGAAGTCCCGCCTCTTCAACCACGACCTCCTGGGCGAAGTGCAGTTCTGGCGGGACTTCCTCGGCAGGAGCACTCCGCGGATTTTCTTCCCCTTCGGCACGGACAGGCAGAATTTGATCGTCTCGACATCGCTGAGTAGCGGACAGGTGCGCTGGCCGGGCATTCCCCCCGAGCACGACATGCCCTTCAAGAATGTCGACTACGTGGACGACCTCTTCACCTGGGCCGAGGCGGAGGGTCTGAGCGAGGACGATGATGCCGCCGACGAAGACGACGACGCGGAGGAAACGCTGCGATGACGGCACGCCCTGCTCCACCGAGGATCTCGCCCGCCGGCTCCCCGTCGCTCATCGCTAGCACCTACTTTCCCGAACCGCTGCTGCAGTTCGCCGACGACGGCCTGCACATTGACCCCAAGGCCGGCATCGCACGCTACGGGCCGCGTTCCTGGACGGCATCGGGCCGCCATCCCACCCGGCTGCGCGTGGGGCTGATCGGTACCGCCGAGCTCGTCGAGGCGGCCCGTACCTGGATGAGCAGTCGCGCCGAGGGCGTACGCGGGGATCTGAACAACCCGGAGTTCCCTGGGTGGATGCCCGACCGCGGGTTCTTCTCGTCGCTGGAGTTCGACGACGCGTGGAATGAAGAACTGGGGCAGACCGAACTGCGGCAGGTACTGGAGATCAAGTCGCAGAAGGACCGCTTCCACGCTGCCTTGACCCTGTTCGAGGCCAAGTTCCGGCAGTTGGCAGAGCGTGACAGCGTCCCCGACTACGTCGTGATCGCGCTGTCCGACCAGATCGTGACGCGCTGCGGCACGGCCGACTACACCGGCAAAGAGACCGGCGCGGTCCATCGCGACCTGCGCCGGGCTCTCAAGGCGAGCGCCATGAAGTTCCGCATACCAACGCAGATCGTCCGAGCGCCCACGCTCGACGGGCGCGACAGGACACCGCCCTCCCGCATCGCCTGGAACTTCTTCACCGCGATGTACTGCAAGGCGGGAGGCTATCCGTGGAGTCCGTACGGCCTTACGCCTGGGACCTGCTACGTCGGCATCGGCTTCTATCGGCCACTGGGTAGCGCGGACGCGACGATGCAGACCAGCCTCGTGCAGGCGTTTGACGAGCGAGGGGAAGGACTGGTTCTCCGGGGACACGAATTCGAGTGGGATCCGAACAAGACCGGGAGTCGTTCGCCTCACCTGACGGCTGACGGCGCGCATCAGCTGATGGCCCTGGTACTCGACCGGTACGAGGCAGCCATGAAGCAGACCCCGGCTCGCATCGTGGTCCACAAGACCTCGCGCTACTGGCCGGACGAACGTGACGGCTTCCGCGCGGCGATCGAGTCCCGTGTGCGGCGCTACGACCTGATGGCGCTTGAGGTGCAGAGCCGGGTACGTCTCATCACCACATCGAAGTACCCGCCGCTGCGCGGAACCCGTTTCACTTTCGGTGACTTGGACTACCTGTACACGACGGGCTACATATCCGCGCTCAACGAGTTCCACGGGATGCACGTTCCGGCGCCGCTCCAGGTCGCAGACCATGTCGGACAGGATTCTTCGCGAGATGCTCTGCTGAAGGAAGTCCTCGCGCTCACGAAGCTCAATTGGAACTCGGCCGCATTGGGCGGACTCCTGCCGATCACGATCAAGTTCTCCGGGCTGGTCGGCGAGATCATGAGGGAGATCCCCGCAGACCGGGAGCCACTGCCTCAGTTCAAGTTCTATATCTGAATGCACGAGGTGCCGGCCTCGGGCAACGTCCCCTTCTCGTCAGCTCCCTGCCGGCGAAACGGCTGTACGACCTGCGGCACTCGGCGCTGACCACCTGGCTGTACGTTGGCGCGACCCGCCCGAGGTCCCCTGAGGGCGTCGAAACAGCGGTGAGGTTCTCCTGTCCCTGGCGCTTTGTCTTATGACCGGCGCGGCTCAGCGGTACTGCTCGGTCTCCACGAAGCCCGCGTCCGCGTCGAAGGCGGCGGCGGGCGGGTTCCGGGCGGGCTGTCCTTCAGGGCCAGGCCCATCCCGGGGAGCTTTTCCATGACCTCGGCGATGGACTTCGCACCGAAGTTGCGGACGTCCGGGAGGTAAGCCTCCGAGCGCTGAACCAGTCGATCGGGCCTCCGGCACACGTTCTTCACGTGCCTCGTGCTGGTTGCGGAAACAATTCTCCGCCCGTCCGACGTTGTCCATCTCCTATGCGATAACGGGGGTGGTCGGCTTGAAGTTGTTCCGGACGGACGCATCGCAAAGCGGCGTGAGCGAGGTCATGCCGCGTCTTGCTGAGGTCGAGGCAGATGTGCAGGGTCTCGTCGAGGCGCACATGGAGACGCTGCTAGGCGTCCGTTTCCTGGCGAGCGAGTACGGCACCGGGCTGGTCCACAGGGGCCGGATCGATTCGCTCGGGCTGGACGAGAACGGATCGCCAGTCATCGTCGAGTACAAGCGCGGCGTCGACGCCGGCGTCATCAACCAGGGCCTGTTCTACCTGGCGTGGCTAATGGACCACCGTGCCGAGATCGAGCACCTGGTCCGCGACCGGCTCGGGATGAGGGCCGCGTCCCAGGTCTTGTGGAGCAGCCCTCGCCTGATATGTATCGCCGGCGACTTCACGCGTTACGACGTGCATGCCGTGCACGAGCACCGGCGTTCGATCGACCTGGTTCGCTACCGACTCTTCGGGAGCGACCTGCTCGGGCTTGAGACCGTGGCGTCCGGGAGCGGCGGCATGCAGGCGGCACGCCGAGCCCGCCGCCGGGCGGTTGCCCGGGCGACAGCCGACGTCCAGGACGCGTCGATGGTTGAGCTGGCGAGCGCGGTCGATGAGGCACTGCTCGGGCTCGGGGACGGTGTGAACCGCGTCGAGCGCAAGACGTACCGGGCGTACCAGCGGCTGCGGAACTTCGCCTGCCTCTGTCCGCCACAGCGGAGCAAGCTGCTGGTCTACCTGAAGGTCGACCCGAAGGAAGTCGACCTTGTCCCGGGATTCACCCGGGATGTCTCCGGTCTCGGTCACCACGGGACGGGTGATCTGGAGGTGCAGTTGCGTACGCCGAGGGATGTGGAGCGGGCGCAAGATCTGTTCCTGGCGAGCTACGCGGCGGCGTGATCGCTGGCGGTTTCTCGGTCGTGCCTGCTCATGTGGTCGGTCCGGGCCTGTCGGGTGATGCCTTTCGGGATCACCTGGCAGTTCCCGGCCGGTGTCATCAAGCCAGGAGCCGAGGCGGAGACCACCCACCGTGCGGGAAACCTTGGACGAAACGGGTGTCCACTGTGCGGTCCGGCAGCGCCTTGGGAACCGGCTTCATCCGGTGACCGGCGTGCTGTGCGAGTACTTCCTCTGCGAATACCTGGCAGGCGAAGCCAGCAACACCGACGCAGTCGAGAACATCGACGTCATGTGGGTCCCAAGAAACTCGGTCACCCGCTTTATCCCCGTCGATACGATCTTCCCACCCATCCTGGCTGTCCTGGAGGAGCAGACGTGACGCAGCAGAACGCGGAGGAGCAGCCAGGCATCGCCGCGGCCATCGTCGTCAGTGGGGGGCGCGTGCTAATGGTGCGGCGCCGGGTCAGCGAGGGACAGCTCTCGTGGCAGTTCCCGGCCGGCGAAATTGAGCCGGGCGAGACCCGCGAAGACGCCGCCGTACAAGAGACCCATGAGGAGACCGGGGCGGAGGTGGCCGCCGTGAAGCTGCTCGGCGAGCGGATCCACCCGAAGACGGGTCGGTTGATGTCGTACACGGCCTGTGAGGTGGTGGGCGGTACTGCCCATGTCGCGGACGCCGAGGAGTTGGCTGAGCTTGCGTGGGTCGCCCATGGCGATATCCCGCAGTACATACCATATGGGCTGTTCGGGCCGGTGCAAGAGTATCTCGACGCAGTTATGACAACCTGAGTGGTTCCATCCTAAATGGGTGATCTCTTGAGCTCGAGTAAATGCGTTGGCATCAAGGCTGGAACTGGGGCGTGGCTGCTGGAGGCGGACCTCAACCTCGCTGAGCAGGACCCGCCTGCCCCTCGAGCTGGAAGCCCAGGCGGGTGGACTCCACCGGCCACCGCATAGACATTGAGATAAGCGGGAGCGTCACGGAAGCCAAGAAGGACCTCAGCCGCCCGAAAACTCGCCTCTGTTGCGGGTTGTTCAGGTGCCCCATTCCATCCGTACGGGCTCGCGAGCTGCGGCGAAGGCGCCGTCGAAGTCGGCGAGGCGTTCGGCGAGGGTGGTGGCGGCGATGCGGGGCGGTAGGGCCGCCGAGAACTTGAGGCCGCGGACTGCCCGCGGGTCAACGGTGGGCAGGGTGAGGGAGTCTGGGAGCTCGGCGCGGGCGGTTTTCCAGTCGGTGGGGGAGAGGTCCTGACGGAGGCGGACATGGGTGTCGGTGGGCCGCTGTACGGGGTCGGCGAGGTTGCCGAGGGAGGCGGCGAGGGTGGCGTTGGCGCGGTACCCGGCCCAGGTCCACCAGCGGGTGGCGTCCGCGTCGCGGACCAGCAGGGTGCCCGCCGGGTGTACTTCGTGGGGTGCGCGGTCCATACGGAGTTCAGCAAGGGCCGCGACGGCGCGGCGGGTGAGGCGGACGTCGGGATCCGTGCCGAGCAGGACGTCGCGCATGGCGCGGGTGAGGACGTAGGACAGCCCGCGGGCTTCGCTGCCCTGCCATTTGGCGATGCCGCCGTCCTCGACGGGTTCCACGAAGGCACGGCGTCGGGCCCAGTCGATGAACGTGACCTGCCAGCTGCGGCCGGCCAGCAGCAGGCGGCGCGGGCCCGGTCGTTCTTCGGTGAGGACGGTGGGGTCGGTGGTGCCGATCTCGGTGCGTCCAGCGAGCACCGTGAACTCGGGTGGTGCGGTGAAGGAGGCGGTCAGCTCCATGAAGTGCCGGCGGCCGAAGTGCTTCTCGGCTTCGGAGCCGATGAACAACATGCCGCCGTCGCTGTCGAGGAAGCCTTCCGCGACCAGGTGCGACAGGAGGGGCGCGGCAGACTGGTCGAAGGGAGCCAGGCCGTTCCACTGCTCGGGCCACAACCGGTCGCCGACGCGGTGTTCCTGCAGGGTGACGGCGAGGAGCTGCTGGGCGACGAGATGGCGGGGTGAGGGGGGCGGGGTGACGGGTTCCACCCAGCCACGGGCCCACAGAGTGAGCAGGCCGGCGGCTTGGAGCAGGGTGTCGGGCCGGGTGGCGAGGAACAGGCAGTTGCGGGATGTGCCGGCGCGACGCCCGGTGCGGCCGATGCGCTGCAGGAACGAGGCCACTGTGCTGGGTGAGTCGATCTGGATGACACGGTCTAGGTCGCCGACGTCGATGCCGAGTTCCAGGGTGGAGGTGGAGACGATGACGCAGTCGCGGGCTTCGGCGAATGCCTGCTCGGAGCGTGCGCGTTCGTCGGTGGACAGCGAGGCGTGTGAGAGGAACACGGTGACGTCGCGGGCGCGCAGTGCCGCACCGAGTTCTTCCACCTGCTTGCGGGAGTCGCAGAAGACGAGCCGTTTCTCTCCCCGGTGCAGGGCGGAGATCACCTTGGCGGCGTTGGCGAGCGATCCGACGTAGTCGAGCTCCACCTCCCCTGCGGGGCCCGGGTGTTCGGTGGTGCCGGTTGTGGCGGGCAGAGTCACGCCGGGGGCGACGACCAGGCCGGGGCGATCGGCGGGGCGTGCGCCCTGGAGCCAGGTGAGCAGGGCGTCGGGGTTGCCGACTGTGGCGGACAGCCCGATGCGCTGGATGCGGTGGCCGGCGAGCCGTTCCAGGCGTTCGAGCACGGCGAGCAGGTGCCAGCCGCGGTCGTCCCCAGCGAAGGCGTGCACCTCATCAACGACGACGGCACGCACCCGGCCCAGCATGTGTGCGTGGTCGGTCTTGACGCTGATGAGCATCGATTCGAGCGACTCGGGTGTGGTGAGCAGGAA
Organism: Streptomyces sp. NPDC001920; assembly: GCF_053594495.1. Lineage (NCBI taxonomy): Bacteria > Bacillati > Actinomycetota > Actinomycetes > Kitasatosporales > Streptomycetaceae > Streptomyces > Streptomyces sp. NPDC001920. The sequence goes on along the minus strand of NZ_JBSFEP010000009.1, from coordinate 69,663 downwards.
GTCGGGGGATTCGGTGCGGATGCGACGGCGTACGGACTCGGGGGTGTCGCCGTGCCAGAGGGCGGCTCGACGCCCCAGCCACTGGGCGTAGCTGTCGACCCGGTGCACCAGGTTGTTCAGGAGCGCCTTGAGCGGGGCCAGGTAGAGGACTGAGGTGCCGGTCCAGCGCTGCTCTCGCATGGCGGACAGCAGGGGGAAGGTGGCGGCCTCCGTCTTCCCGCCCGCCGTCGGCGCGAGCAGGACCGCGTCCTCGCCGTTCATCAGCGGGTGCACGGACGCCTTCTGCAGCGGGCGCAGATCGGGCCACCCGAGCGTGTTGACGATGTGGTGCAGGACTACCGGGTCAAGGCGCTCCAGCGGGTCGGTGCCGCGCGGCTGCTCCTGCACGTCTGCAACTCCCGGGCTATTCGTCAGAGTTCGGGACTTCGGGACTGGGTCGTCAGATGTCGAGGTCGAGGTCGTCAGCCGAGGCGGCCGGTGCGGGCGCGGCGAAGTTCCGTTCGGTGGCGGTGAGCTCACTGCTGCCCACGGTCAGCTTGTAGTGCCTGCGCGGGTCGAAGTCGGGGAACTGGTCGATCCGGTCGAGTACGTCGCCAACCAGCTTCTTCAGGTACAGCCGTGGTGCGACTCCGACCTTCCCGCCCAGTGCCCCGCCCACAGCCCGGGCCAGGTCGGTGAGGTAGGCGTCGTCGGCAAGCTGCTTGATCCTGTCGGGAGACTGGGAGCCTTCGGTATACAGGTCGCGGATGGTGGCGCCCAGGCCGGTCAGTGATGCCTCGGTGAATCCGGGCAGCCGGATCTGGACGGCCCGCGGGTTGTCGAAGCGGGGGTCGGTGGTGAAGTCGGTGGCGAGGCGCTGGGCGAGCGGTGCGAGTCGCTGTACGCCCTGCTGCCCGTCGTAGAAGGAGGGCGTGCCGGTGATGATGAGATACAGGCCGGGGAAGCGGCCGGAGTGGACCTCGTCGATGAGCTGCCGCAGCGCGTTGAGTGCCTTGTCGCGGGCGTCGGAGCGGACCCGTTGCAGGGTTTCTACTTCGTCCAGGACGAGGACGAGGCCGGCGTGCCCGGCGTCTCTCAGCACGGTGAGCAGGCCCTGAAGGAAGCCGAAGGCACCGAAGTGGTCGAGGTCGCCGCGGACGCCTGCACTGCGCCGGGCGGCTGCGGCGACGTGCGGCTGGCCGCCGAGCCAGGCCATCACCGCAGCGGCGGTGGCCTCGTCGCCGGCATCCAGGGACTGTTTGTATCCGCGCAGGGCGGTGGCGAACGCGGGGGCGTGTCGGGACACCTCGGCCAGACGGGCAGTGAGCAGCCGGTCCACGGCCTGTGGCAGCTCGCTCTCGCTCGCGCCGTCGGCGAGTGCATCCTCCTCGAGTGCGTAGAACCAGGCGTCGACGACCGGCCGCAGGGCGCTGGGCGGGAAGCTGGCGGTGGCAAGGCGCTCAGTGAGTCGCCGGTAGACCGTCTCCAGCTTGTGCAGTGGGGTCTCGGTCTCTGACACCTGCACCTCGGCCACGGCAAAGGTGCGCCGTTTGGCGCGCTCGCTGAGCCAGCGAGTGAAGAAGGTCTTGCCGGATCCGTACTCGCCGCGCACGGCCTTGAACACCGAACCGCCTGCGGCGGCAGTGTCCAGTTCCTCATCGACGGCCCGCTCGAAGCGGTCTAGTCCGGTGGCGAGCAGGTCGAGGCCGCTCTCGGGGACGGCGCCGCGCCGCAGCGCGTCCACGACAGCACGCCGCCGCACCGCGCTGACCGGGGTGGTAGCCCCGGATGCTGAAGATCCAAACGCGTTCACCCGAATAGTCTCCCATCCGGCTGCCCACCTGGCCGGACACCCGGCCGTGCACCGCGCCGCAGGTGCTCGGAGCGGCCGGGCGGGCCGACTGCACCGCCCGGCATGGCCGCAGACCCCCGGTTCACAGTCCGAACTGCTCGATCATCTGGCCCCGGTGCAGGCGCAGGGTGCGGTTGTCGGGGAGAATTTCCAGGATCTGGGCGCCGTCATAGTTGAGGAGCTGGGCCAGGGTCGCGGCGAGGCCAGGGGCTCGGGTGGCGGGTTGGCCGGCGCGTTCGGCCAGGGCGGTCATGGGCAGGGTCCCCGCTTCGACCAGCGCGGCCAGAGCCTTCGGCAGGACCGCCTTGTCGCGTGGCACACGGGCGAGCAGTGCCAGCTGTTCCTGGTACAGCTCGGTGGCCATGAGGCGATTCACCAGTGCGGTGGCAGGGTCCTCTGTTTGATCGGAGACGGGTACGGCCGCAGGCTTCACTACAGGGGCGACAGGTTCCTGTGGTGCGGAGGGTGCGACCTCGTCCTCGCCGAAGAGACTGATAGCGCCCTCTGTCACGGGCGGGGCTGACTTCTTGGCCTGCTTGCGGCTTGGGCGTGCAGCGGTGGCCTCGGGTGCTGCGATGGCATCGGCTCCGGCCTTCGTCTCGGCCTCGAGTCCGGTGGTGGCGTCGTTGTCCTGCTCCCACCATGCGGGCGTAAGGTCGCCCAGTTCCCGCCACCCCGTAGGTGGCTCTGCGCCGAACGGCAGTAGGGCGAGGAGGGGGATGGTGAACTCGGCGAGGGTTGCCCCGCCGTGGTAGCCCGCCTTCAGCGCGGTGTACCGCGCGTCGTGGTCCCGCAGCGCGACGATCCGCGATCCGGGCTCCGGCCAGACTACCCGCGGTCCGGACAGCTCAATTTCGGCCGGTGCGACGGGTCCGCCGGGGGCGCGGTGACGGGCCGACCCTATGGCGCCCGTGGCCGTGTCGATCTTGCTGCCGCGTCGCTCGACCACATGGCCGTGGTCGGAGGTGAGGAGCACGGTCATGTCGTTGGCGCGGGCGGCCCGCAGCAGCGGTTCCAGGCCGCCGATCTCCTTGATCTCCCAAGCGCCGTCGCCGAGCTTCTGCTCCTTGGCGAGCCGGTCGTCGACGGTGTTGAGGACGACCGCGACATGGGTGCGCTCGTCGGCGAGCGCTTCAGTCAGGGCGGTGGAGAAGGGCGAGCCGGTGTCGGGGCTGCGCAGATCGTCCTTGTGGAAGACAGCCGCAGGGGCCCCCTTCCAGCACGGGTGCTGGGGGAAGAGCCGCTTCTCGTCGTTCTGGTCGCCCTTCATCAGGGTGCCGGCGAATAGCGAGGTGCGGGAAACGGTGGTGAGGGTGGGCAGCGCAGCGGCCACGGCACGCCTCACCGGTGCTCCGGTCGCGCCCTGCAGCGGGTCGAACTCGGACCAGTGTGCGTGCAGTTCCTCACCCAGTTCGGCTGCGATCGCCGCGCTCATTCCGTCGATGAGGAGGAGCAGGACCCGTCGGCCGGGACAGTCCACGACGGGCGCGACGACCCGGTCCAGGAAGCTTTCGACGGTGAGCATGGCGCCGGGGGCGGTGCCATCTGCGGTCCACACCGCGAGCCGCTCGGAGAACGCGCGGTCCAGCTCACGACGTTTGCTGCGCACCTGCTCGCCGATCCGGCTGTAGGCGTTGGCGAGTGCGTCATCTGCGTCGCCGCCCGCGTCCAGGTGTTCCAAGGCTCGGTCTACCCAGCCGAGTTCGCGGATCTGGCGGTCGGCGCCGTCTGCCACCGAGGCGATGTCGACTTCAGGCTGGGACGCCAGCCACCGCCGCAGCCGCCCTGCCATCCGTACCCGTTCGATACGGGCCTGGGTGGCGCCGTCGACGGCCAGGGCGTGTTCGGCCAGCGCGGTGATGGCAGCCGTGACCGTCTCGGGACCGCCGTCGGCGAGGGCGCGGCCCGCGGCGGTGAAGCGTGCATCGAGTCCGGCGGCGAGCAGCGGACTGGCAGCGGCGGCGGTCTGCGCCCCGAACTGTGTGACGAGCTGTGCGGCCCTGCTCAGGACCGGGTCGGCGAGCCGGTGTTCGCCCCGGTCGACGAGGCCGCGGACGTACGCCTCACCGCTTTGCCCGAAGGAGGTAAGGAGTCGGTCGAGGTCGTCGCCCTGGGCGGGGGGCTGGTCACCGAGCCATCGCTCGGCGCGCCCGCGCGCCCGGTACAGGTCGTGGTCGGCCTCCGCGTGCCCCCACAGAGCCGCGCAGACGACCGCGTAGGCGGCTGCGTCCGCCCCGTGGTCGGCGTCTACCAGGGCGGTAATGATCTTTCCGGTGGAGCCGGCCTGTTCGGGTTCGGCGAGGAAGCGGGCCAGGCCGGCCCGTTCCGGTCCGCGCAGGTCGCGCAGGAGGTTGGGGCTGCCGGGGATGTGGGTCCACCGGAACAGGGTGATGGGGTCGATGCGGTCCCCGTCGTCGTGTGCGGCCGGCCCGCCCAACGCGTCCGTGTCACGGCGGCCGAGCCGGAGCCGACGCCGGGCCAGCCGGGTGAGGGCCTCGTCTCGGGAGAGCAGTCCCTTGCCGAGCGAGGGCCAACCGCGGCTGGCCGCCGCGTCAAGGAGCGCTTCGGCCGCCCAGGTCTCCCTCCGCAGCCGCCCGTCGAGACCGCGCGCGTCGAACGCCTCCTGCACGACCTCCCAATTGTCGACGGACCGGATCCTTCCGCCGTAGACGCGGGCGAGCAGCCCGGGGTCCAGGTCGGTGTCCTCGCGGTCGGTGAGGACGACCAGAACTTTGGGGTCGGGAGGAGTCGGCGCGTCGAGGTGGCCCAGGATCTGCTCGTGCACGGCCAGCACCGAGGGTGCGACGACCACCCGCGCCTGCAGCCCGCTCGCCGTACGCTGCACGGCGGGCCCGTCCCAGACGGGAGCGGCCCGCAGCAGCAGTACGCGGACCGTGCCGTCACCGAGCCGACTGCGGGCGGCGAGGTACTGACGGACGGTTCCTGCCGACAGCCGGGCGGGGCCGGCGGTCGCGGGGGCTGCGGTGACCGTGTCGGACATCAGTCGACGACCTTCCAGGTGACCTCGACGGTGGCGTTCGGGTGCTCGGCCGCGAGCGCCGCGATCTCCGCCTGCAGTTCGGCGGCGGCCTGGGCGGCGGTAGTCCGCCCGCCGCCGGAGCGGGCCACGGACCGGGACGGTGTGCGCGGCCCCGGCTGCTGCGGCGGCTCCGGCAGCACCTGCGGGTGGGCGGAGCCGCCGTTCAGGTCCACGCTGTCGGAGCTCGGCGGCGGAGTGGGCGACGGCTGGGGGCGCTCGGTCGTGCTCTGGCGAGACCTCAGCAGGGACAGCACTTCCCGGCTGCTGGTGTGCAGCACGCCCGGCAGGTCGGGATAATCACCCGGGTCGCCAGCAGCAGCATCCCGCACCCGCTCCAGGACGGCCGCGCCGTCCACGCCGAGGGTGTCGGCCAGGCTCAGCTGGTCCCAGCTGGTGTTCTGCAGCGCGCTGGCGACCTTCCCTGCGCTCTTCAACGACATGCCGTACCGGTGTGCGGAAAAGTCGCCGAGAGGGAAGCGGGCGAGCCGGTCCACGACGGTCTTCGCCTCGATGCCCGCTTCCGTCACCTCCTTGACCAGCTCCTGCGCCCGCCGGGCAAGGACGAGCCGGGGGGAGTCGTCGTTCAACTGGAGGAAGGCACGGTGCTTCTCCAGCTCCCCGACGAGCCGTCCGGCGTCCTGGCCGAGTGAGGCGGCGGACTGCTTGATCTGTGCGGCGAACTGGTTGACGATCCGGCCGCGCCGCAGTTGTGGCGCCTGGTTGCCGAGCATGGTCTCGAACCGTTTGCGCGCCTCTGCCCAGTCACTCTCGGTGGGCAGTTGCTGCTCGCGTAGGGCGTAGTCGCCCTTCAGCTCGTGCGGTGCGGGCGCGGGTTCGACGGGGACGCCGCCGCGCACCCACACCCGGTCGGTCATCTCCGCGTACGCGGCGGCGAGCAGCCGGCGCAGCGGCTCGGGCAGTCCGCGCGGCTCGGGAAGGTCGCTCCAGTCGGAGAGCTTGACCAGGGTCGGCTCGGCGGTGCTGTTCCTGCGAGCCTGGTCGTTGAAGTGGTCGGGCCAGGCGGTGGACTGCCGATAGTACGCCTCCCGCATGGCACCGAGCCCGAGGCCGCCCGCGATCCGCGCCATGGTCTTGCGGTCTTTGGAGTCGACCTCGGTCTGGCCGTCACGGTTCTCGGCGGCCTTGCGGACATACTCGAAGACGGTCTTGATCTCGGCGGGCTTCACGGGCCTGCCAGTGCCGTCCGGGTCCAGGTCGGGGTGGGCGGGGTATTGGTGGGCGAGCAGTTTGCCGGCCAGGTCGCGGGCGGCGGTATCCAAGGTCGCGCCGAGCGGAAGCCGTAGCTCGTGCACGTCCTGCTGGGCGACCAGGTGGGTGTCGAAGCTGAGGTCGACGACCCCTTCCTGCTTCTGCGTGAGCCCGTACGCCTGCCGAAGCGCCTGGGTGACGCGCTCGGTGAGGATGAGGAGCTGCGACTGGAGCATGCCCTTGGCACGCTCTTTGTCGTCGGCGTTGAGGCTGCGCGCGAAGTCGGAGTCGAAGCGGGTCTCGTCAGCGAGGGCCTTGTCGATGACGACGAGGCGCTCGAAGTCGCCGCGGGAAGCGTCGGTCAGGTGGGTGGGCAGCCAGGCCAGGGTGCGTGAGTCACCGCCCGGCTTCTCCCGCAGGGCGCGCAGCCGCTGCAGGTCATCCATCGGCCCGAACTCGCCCTCGTCATAGGGGAAGTCGACAATGAGCCGCCAGGCGTCCTCCTGGCTCGGCCGCAGGGTCGCCTCGGGCAGCGAGTCGACATCGGCGACGTTACCGAAGACCACCTCGACCTGCCGTTCGGTGCCCTTCCACACCAGGTTGAGCACGTCGTACGCGTCGAAGCCGCCAGGCCCGTCGCTGACGCCGAGCGCCTCCTTGAGCAGGCCGCGCATCTTGGCACGCCGGTTGTTCTGGTTGTTGTGGACCTGGGCGTTGGCGAGGACGGCGTCCAGATCGACACCGGTGAGCTCCAGTCGCACCACCGCCCCCGGCCCGGTACCCGTCACCTTTATCTCAGGGAAGGTCGCCGCCCACTCCTTCGCCTTCTGCTCAAGCCGGCCGACCTCGGTCCCCGCGATGCGGGTAGTGATGGAGCCGTGGTTGAGGGCATGCAGCCGCGCCAGGGTGAGGTCGGCCAGCGCGGGCACACTGGGCGCGAGCGCAGACAGCAGCAGGGTCTGCAGCAGTCGGCTGTCACCGGTGAAATCGCGGCAGCGTGCAGCAAGTTGCGGGTCGCCGAGTGTCTCGGGGCGGCGCCGGTACGCCTCGACCTGGTCCTCGGTGACCTGGTTGGTCTTCAGCAGGTACGGGCGCAGCTTGTCCCGGTACAGCTTGTCGGCAGCCTCGAAATGAACACTGGTCTCCCCGCTGAACGCCTTGTCGCCGCCGCCCGCGATCGCCGGGTAGAGATCACCCAACGGCACAAGCTGCCCGAGCCGCCAGTCGTCGCGGTGGTCGACGAGCAGCTGGCTCATCAGCTTCAGACCGGTGCGGGAGCGCTGCAGGGCCGCGGAGATGTGTACCAGGGTATCCATGAACGCCGGCGGGAAGGGGTACGTCCGCCTGAACGCGCCCTCGTCCGCGCCGGTGGTGGACTTGTCATGGCCGAGAAGGGTGTCCCACACGTCCGGGCCGAGCCTCTTGGCCTCGGCGAACGCAGCCTCCACCTTCGCCTCGGCCTCCGGGCTGGTGGGCTTGAGCAGGCGGGCCTGCGCGATCTGCGGGAGGTTGCGGTCCTCCAGGACGATCTTGTCGAAGCGCCCGCCGCTGAGCTTCAGACTGTCCTGGACGGCGGCCTCGGCGGCCCCTGACATCTCCTCGCCGACCAGCTCACGCAAGTCGCGCTGGCGGGCGATGAAGGACACCACCGGGATGGCGCGCCGTTCGTCGCCGCCCTCCACAAAATTCGTGATCTTGTCGGCTTCGCGGGAGACGAACTTCTGGTCGTGGATGCGGGAGGCCAGCCACAGGATCAGCTCGTCCATGAAGAGGACGAGCCCGTCATAGCCAAGGGACTTGGCGTGCGCGGCGATGATGCCGAGCCCCTTGTCCAGCGAGACGAACCCGTCGGCGTCTTCGGAGGCGTTGCGCGAGAACGACGGGAACAGGGTTTGGGTGAGGTCCTGCACGAGCCGGGCCCGCAGTTCCCGCGGCGTGGAGGGGTTCTCCAGGTCGAGGTCCTTGGTGTTCTCATGCTCCTCCGGGGCGTTCACCGCCTGATCCAGCAGTTCGGTGGTCCAGGCGAAGGAGTCGCCCCACTCATCCTCCTGGCCGTCGCCGGCATCGGCGAGCTGCGCGATCACCCGCTCATCGCCGTTACGGCGGCGCTGCTCGGCGAAGTCCTCGAAGAGCCCGTCGGTCCGGTAGACCTGCGGCAACGGGCAGCCGGGGTGGAGCTTCCGTACGTGCTCGACGTACTTACCGAGCACGCGCTGCTCCAGCGACTTGGAGCCCAGCATGTGGTAAGGCACCAGCAGGAACTTGCGGTCGTCCGCATCCAGCCAGGCGTGCCGGGCTCGCACGGGGTCGAGGTCGCGGCGCGCCCGGGCGGCTTGGTTCCGCGACAGCAGCGCGTAGAGCACCGCCATGAAGTGCGACTTACCGGAACCGAACGAGCCATGTAGATAGGCAGCCTTCGACGAGCGGCTGTCCAGCGCGGACTTGATCAGGTCGAGGGCCTCGTCGAAGTTGCCGAGCAGCCGGTCGGTGACAACGTAATCCTTCAGCGCAGCCTCGGCCCCCTCGGGCGTGACCGCTTCGTTCAGCTTCAACACGAAGTCGGAGGTGGACACCGACTCCGGGATGTCGATCAGCTCCCGAAGCAGCGGCCGGTCCTCGGGACGAGGACTGTTCCTGTTCATGAACGCCATGGTGTGTCTGCTCCTCGCCCTACTCAGGCGGACTCTGCGCCGCTGTCGGCATCGGTGACGGTGTCGTTGTCGGCGTCGATGACGGACGTCTGGACGGCGGCCTTCGTGCCCGTGCGCGTCCTCGATGTGGCGGCCTTCGACGCGCCGCGTCCACGGCTGGCGGCCGACGGACGCCAGGCCCGCAATGCATCGTCGGTCAGCCCGAGCTCGCCCTGTTTCTGCTGCCTGAACGCCAGGATCTCGGCGGCCGGCGACGCCCCGAACTCGGGGTCGTATTCGCCATACCACTGCTCCAGCCATGGCTGCAGCTCAAGCAGCCCGGCCAGGTAAGGCACGAGGTCGTCGTCGCTGAGCCCAGCCTGCTGGATGTACGAGGCGAGCGCGAGTGCCTGCTCCAGGTGATCCCAGCCAGCCCACCCGTACAGCTCCGGCGACTGCGCGTTGACCGTGCCGTAGGACACGAACCGCTCCTTGGGCACATCCAGCTTGCCGCGCGCACGCCAGTAGCTCGGCTTCAGGAAGTCCGCCGAGGTGTACTTCGGCGGCACGGGCGTCCGCTCACGGACCTTCCGCTTGGCGGGCTCGTCGGGCGCGGCGTCCTCCTCCCGCTGCAACTTCCACACCTGTTCCCAGTCGGCACGCTTCTTCAGCCCGGACGGCTTGTACCGCAGCGCGGACACGAACGGCACATGCTCCTCGGACAGCAGCTCCCGCACGGTCTTCACGAGGTCCTGCCGGGGCGCGTACAGCTCAGCAACGGACGTGAAGTCCTCGTCAGCGGAGAGGGTTTCGGAGAGCCGGGCGAGGGCGATGACAGTAGGATTGCCATTGGCGTCGAACCAGTACGCGCGGTCCTCGACCCGGTCGAGCAGCCAGGACTTCAGCGCCTTCTGCCGCATCGCATCCCAACCCTCAGTGGCCCAGCGCCGTTTGTACTCGGGACGCTCCACCATGCCGATGGCACGGTTCGACTCGATGACCCCGATCCGCCTCCGCACGAGCGCCTGATAGTCGGCGGGCCAGTGCGCTGGGATCTCCGTGATCGGCGTCGAGGCGTGTCGCTTGAACCACTCGCCACTGGCCTCACCGGCCGCAACCCGCCGAGCGAGCACAATCTCGAAAGCCCGCTCGCCAAGGGCAAGTTCGGGCACGGCGGAGGTGTCGGGCAGGCGCAGATCCTCGGAGTGAAGGTCGTAGAGGGAGTACACCTGCCAGTCCAGCTCCTCCTGGAGGGCGATCATGCGGCCGCGAATCGAGTCGTAGCTGGCTTGGGCAGCGCGGAGGGTCGGAGCAAGGGGGGTGGCCTTGGCAGCGAGGGCAGCGGGGGTCGTCGCTGCGAGTTGCTGGGCAAGCGAATCGAGCTCCCCAGCGAGGGCGACGGGGTACTTAGCAGGAAGCGGGAATTCTCCGACCTTGCTGCCGGTGAACTCGTAGAAGCGTTCCCACGCCTGTGACTTGTAGCCCTCGTTTACGCCCTGGCTACCCTTGTCATGGCTGACCATCTTGAGCCAGAACCCGGCTGTAGAGCTATTGAGCAGCCCGAGCAGTCGCACGTGATCCTGCTCAGTCGCCCCGTCTCGCAGCTTAATTACAGGTGCGTGGCGATTAAAGACACACCCACCTCGGTCCAGAACGAAGTGGTTATGAGTGGAGACAAATGCAAACATTACCGACAGGGGTGTAGCGTATGCCGATGACGTGAATTGCATGTAATCCCACCAGTTGAGGCCAGCGGCAGCCATATCCCCCTGGAAGGTACGCCGCTCCCGGAGGAGCGTCCGGTAAGGCCAGAGTTCCTCTTGAAGTTCTTCTGTCTTCATTCCCTCCGCGTACGGAAACCAAATGGAATCCTCTGCCGCGGCATGCCAATCTCTGACGACATCACCAGTCAGAAAGGGAAGGAGGCTCGACTTGTCGGCTCTGGTTTGGTATGTGGGACGGCTTGGCCTAACGTAGGCGCTATCGGCGCCTACGCGGACGGCGCGACCGATACCAGGGTCGATGACATTCACCAACGATTTTGCGGTCGCCGCTGACAGGGCTTCAACCAACTCCAGTCCGCCATCAGCCAGGATCCACGGCTGCTTCCCGAAATACCGACCTCGCTCCAGGTCGTCCACTGACACCCACTGTCCCGCGCTCCCCGGTCGGTCGATCAGCTCAACGATCGCCCGCCACACCAGCCCCTCCGCTTCCTTCCCCTCCTCCGGTGCCGAAGGCTCCCCTTGCACGCTGCGTACCGTCCGGATCGTCGCCTGCCGCTTCGATCCCTCCCTTGGTCGCCCGACGAGAATCACCGTCGGCGTCCCATGCCCCGGGATGACTGCCCCCGACGTGTCGATGACCTCCGTCAGCTCGACCTTGTGCGCGAAGTACTCTTCGATGAGCGTGGTGCCGAACTCTCGCTTCATGAACGAGTTCGCCGTGATCTGACCGACCATGCCGTAGCCGGTTCCGTCAGCTCTGCCTCGCTTGGCCAGCTCGAAGAACCGCTGGGCGAAGGGGACGGACAGCGCGTATGTTCCCGCGCACGCGTCGTACAGCTCCCGGTACAGCTGGTTGAGTTGCTTGTCCTTGACTGTGATGTATGGCGGGTTGCCTACGACCACGTGGTAGCGCCCCTGCTCCAGGATCCCGGGATGCTCGTGCACGTCCTCCGTCGCGTACGAAAAGTCGGCCAGCGGGTCACCGGCTGGGCTGCCGCCCTCCTCCTCAAGGGCGAGCCCCAACTGCAGTTCCAGCTGCCGGTCCTTGATGAGCGAGTCGCCGACTGCGAGCTGGATGGGCCACTCGTAGCGCCGCGCCTCCTCGAAGGTCCTGATGCCGCTCGCGGCCATCGCCGCGACCAGGAGCCGGAAACGGGCCACTGCGACCGCGAACGGGTTGAGGTCCACCCCGTGCACCGAGTTCAGAGCCGCTCGAACCCGCTCGTAAGCGCCGACCTCAGGCCGCTGCTCGGCCCACATTCGCACAAGCCGCCGGAATGCGCCGAGCACGAAGTGGCCAGACCCGCACGTCGGGTCGATCATCTTCAGCTCTTCGAAGCCGAACTCCCGCACTGCCGGGGGCATCGTCCGGTCGAGGATGAACTCCTCCACGAACTCCGGGGTCTGCAGCAGCGCGTACGTCTTGCGGGCCGTCTCGCTCAGGTCTTGGTACAGGTCGCCCAGGAACCGGGTGTCCCAGCCCTCGGTGCCGTCCTCGCTCAGCGGGTCGCTGAAGTCGTGCACGAGGACCGGGCCGTCCGCCCCTTCGTCCTCGTTGACCTCACCGACGCGCTGCTCCCGCCAGAATGCGAGCAACGCGCCGGCGCCGTCGTGCGACAGCGGGATCTGGTAGAGCGGGTTGTGGTCACGATCGAAGAGCAGCCGCCCGGCCTGCCCGGCGCCCAGCTCGGCGAACGCCGTCTCCAGCCATACCCGGTACGTCGGGTCGGCGTCCTTCTCCAGGTATTCCTCGAAGCGCGCCTGGGCGGTCTCCCGCCCCGCCACGTCGGGGGAGGTGATGTACGGCTCGGCAATCAGCCGGTTGTCCTCGCTGAACCGCACGAAGACCGTGCCGAGCACCCAGGCAACCGCGACCTGGGTGATCCGCTCGCCAAGCCAGGCGTTCCACGTCGCCGCCGTACGGCCCAGCTTCCGAGCCTGCTCATACTCACCGCGCAGCCGCGTCCCGACCTCAGGGACGGCTTTGACCTGCTGTTCCAGATCGGTCTCTGCCGCCTTGACCTGCTTCTGCAGGTCGGCGAGGAGGATCTTGCGGACGATCACGAACGGCTCCTGAGGAGAAAGGCGAGAGGACGGAAGAAGATCAGGTTAGGAGGGGGGGGCGTCAGGCGTCCGGCTCGAGGTGTTTACGCGCGACCCAGGCGTCAGGCACAACGATCCACTCGTCGAACCCCGCCTGGTACGGAACACTCTGCCCGGCCAACCGCGGAGCCCGTGCCGGATCGGACTGGGCGACGAGCAGCCACAGCGGGCTGCCGCCCTGTCGAGCCTCCTCCGAGAGGCGCCCGAGCAGGTCGAGCGCGTCGTAGCGGGCCAGCACCGCAGTGTCGGTGAGCAACAGCGGACCATCGGCCTCCGCTAGCTGCTCCCGCAGCTGCGGTTCGATCCGCCCCCACGCCTTGTCGGTGCGTATGCGCAGCTGTTGGTGAGCCCGACTACCCGGCTCGGCGGCGTCCGCCTTGAGGACGGTCTCCCAGGTCGGACGAGCAGCCTCGCCCACCACGCCGCGCAGTTCGGCCACGAATAGTCCGGTCACCGACACCGGCCGAGCCCCGTATGGCTCGCCGGCCAGCCGCCGCACCGCGTCCTCGGCACGCCGCTGGGGCACGGTCAGGACCCGGAAGCCGTCCTGCTGCGCCGAGTGCATAAGTCGCTGCTCAGCCTTGACGGCAGCGGCGACGGCCGCGTCCGCGTCGTACTGGGTGGGGGCGGAGCGGCGAGCCGCCGAGGCGCCCCAACTCGCTGAGGTCAGCCCGGCAGTGGCGTCCCCGGAGGGGCGATCCGGGATGAGCCGGAGCACCTTGTCGTAGCGGGTGGCCAGTTTCAGCTCGAAGCCGGCCTGCTTCAGGGCGCGGACCAGGGCGCTGCCCGTGGGCAGCTCGCGCGGCGCCAGCGGATCGGTGCCCAGGTCGGGGAAACGGGTGGCGACCCGCTTGTGCAGCGCGTCCACCGTCAGGCCCGGCTGCCGCTCCTCCTCGACGCCCGGCTGCACGGCGACCACGCCGGCCTGGGTGATCCGCAGCGCACGCACCAGGTCCAGGTCGCGCGGGTAGATCTCCAGGCGCGGGGTGAGCGCGGCCCGCGTGGAGGCGGCGACCGCGATCTCGGCCGTGCGCCGCTCGTCCCAGCCCAGGCTGCCCGGTGGCCGTCGCACCGCGTCCAGCTCGGTGAGGACCGTGCTCGCCGTCGGCAGGGACTCAAGCGCCGCGAGCCGGTCGGCCCGTACGCCCAGGTTCAGCGCGTACTCCTGCAGGGCGGGCAGTGCCGGGGTGTCCGGACCGTCCACGTCCTCCCGGACATCCAGGGCGAGCAGGCCGAGTACCGGATCGGCGCCCTTGGGCATGCGGGCGTGGAAGTAGCGGAAGAGCGGCGGGGACTCGTTGTCGTAACTCTCTCGTTCGACCACCGCACGCAGCATCGACAGGGCGAGTGCACGCCGGTTGCGCCGCTCCACGTGCTGGGTGCCGCGCCGGGCGATAAGCGCGTCGGCGAGCTCGATCACCGGGGCAACCCGGCCGCGCTCAGCCAGAAGCTCCACCACCTGCTCACGCAGCAGCCCCAGGGCCGCGTCCTTGTACCAGCGCTCGCGCGCCTTCTTCACGATCTGCGGGATCCGGCCCGCGGTCAGGCCCACCGCATCGGCGACGTCCCGCTGCCGGACCCAGGCCAGGCCCCCGGGCAGCGTGCCTGTCTCATCGGGCAGCCGCAGCAGCAGCCGGATTGCTTCGCGCTCCTTGGCGTTGGAGCGGGCACTACCGCTGGACGGCTTCGGCACCAGGCGGGCGGCGAGCGCGTCCAGGCTCAGGCCGCCCAGCACCTGCGGGTCGGTGACGTCCCCGGCGACCGACTCCGCGACCGCCCGCTCCAGGTCGGAGAGCTCCTGGCCCGCCGCCTTGCGGGCCTCCGCGCTGAGCGGCGTGGGAGCCGCCTTGCCCAGGCGCGCGTTCCATTCTTTCTGCCGGCGCTGGATCTCCTCCCGGGTGCGCGAGCCCATGCCCGGCGCGGTGAGGAACTTCTTCGCCGAGTAGTCCAAGACGTCACCGACGGTGTTCAGACCCATCGCGAACAGCTGCGACTGCGCTGCGACCGTCAGCCCCGCCACCGACAGCGGCGTCTTTCGGTCGGCGCGCTCGGCCTGCTGGTCGCGGACCTGCTCAGCGGAGACGTCATCATCCTCCCGCCCGATCCGCGGCTGCGCAGCCGACTCGGCAACCGCGTCGGTGCCGCCCTTCGCTCCGCGCCCCGACTTCTCACCGTGACCAGTGCTCGGCGCCGTCGTCTGCTGTGCGTCTAGGAAGATCCGCTGCCAAGCACGCTCCATCGGCTTGAGATCCGGAAAGCGGTCCTTCACATCCCGGGCCAGCGCCTTACGGAAGAACGCCACCAGGCCGTCCCGGACGGCCGGCTCAAAGGCGTCTGCCGCCAGCTGCGGGTACGGCCATTCCTTCGCATCCGTCTGCCGGGCCGTGACCGAGCCGTCACCCCAGCGGGGCAGCTCGTTCGACGCCATCTCATGTAGCGTCACGGCCAGCGCATACCGCTCGGCGTGCCCGTCGTACGAGCCGCGCGTGATGACGCCCACGAACGGGTCGAGATAGCCCTCGGTGCCCGCCTCGATTTCCTTCGCCGGGTACCCGGCGAGCGAGAAGTCGATCAGCACCAGCTGACGGGTGCCGTTGGGGCGGACCCGGATCGCGATGTTGTCCGGCTTCAGATCCCGGTGCCAGATCCCCTCCGCCTCCAAGTGCTCCACAGCACCGAAGAGGTACTTCCCGTACGCCTCCAGCTGGTCCATGCCCAAGCGGCCGTTGTCCCGCAGCTGGCGCGCAACGGTGTCCTCCCTGCGGCGCGGCCCCTTACTCGCACTGCCGTCCTGGTCCTTCAGCTCCCGGCTGTCGCCCACGTACTCCAGGACCAGGACCCGGCGCCCAGCCAATGTCAGGGGCTGCGGCTCGTACAGCGAAATGATGCTGGAGTCCCTGTGGATCCGGCCCAGGACCTCCGCCTCACGATCCAGGACAGCATGCTTGGCCTCGCTCAGCGCGACCTTCAGCACTGCCACCGGCAGGCCGCCGCTGCGCCGAGGCTCGCCCTCCAGATCCCGCACCAGGAAGGCCCGCGCGGTCGAGCCTGTACCGAGGCGGCGCACGACCTCCCAGCGTCCGGCCAGTACGTCCCCGGCCACGGCCTCCAGCGGGTCCTTCTCCGGCTCGGATCTTTCCTCGCCCACGCCTGCGGCTGAACCGCCGTCCCCGCCCGCGACTGCAGCTGCATCCCCGCCGCCCGGGACCTCCTCGACGAATGCCTGCTCGACGTACTCCAGCATCTCCAGGAAGTCGTCGACCGTGGACAGACGCCGACCCGGTTCGTATGCGGTGGAAGCCTCCACCAGATCGTCGATGTCCGGATTGAGACCGTCGACGAGCGCGCTGGGACGCAGACTCTCACCGGCCTCCAGACGTGCCATGACCTCGCTCTGGCTCGCGCCAGGCGCTTGCCCGGTCACCAGCAGATACGTGAGCACGCCGAGCCCGTACACATCGAGGCGTACTGGATCGGCCTTCGGAATCCTCAGCTCCGGAGCCAGATAAGGATCTGCCTGCTCGGCGACATGGAACCCCGTCACGTTAGTCGGAGCCAGGGTCAGCGGCCGGCCGCGGCTGGAGCTTTGCCCAGTGGCGATCTGCCAATCCGCGATCTGCGTCCACGGACGCAGCCAGCGCTGCTCCTCGCCGAGCTCCCGCCCGCGTGGACCGCGGTCGCGCGGAATCACATGCACCGCGTGCGCCGACAGCGTGCGGTGGTGGACCCGCCGGGAGTGCGCGGAGCGCACCGTCTCGGCAAGCTGCCGCACCAGCGCGAGGCGCCCCTGCAGGTCGAGACCCTCACCGTGCTGGACCAGGTAATCGTCCAGGCGCAGCGTCTCCGGGTGGTAGTCGAAGAGGATCGCGGGCCCGGCGGGATGCCCCGACGGCAGATAATTCTTCAGCTGTACCGCACCGGGATGACGAAAACGGCTGAGTACCGATGCCTCGCGGGCGGCGGCACGCTCCACCGAGCGCCGCTCGTCGTCGGAGGCACCACGTTCACTGAGGAAGACCCGTACCCGTGCCAGATCGTGCAGCTGGGAATGGCGTCCCAGATAGTCGGCCCAGGACGGCCCGGAGTCGAACGCCTTCGCCTCCAGGAGGTAGGAGCCCACCTCGTGCTGGCGGCGGATCGGTGCGATACGGAGCTTCTTCAGGGCTGCATCGACAAAGCGGGATGCCTCGGCTGTGATCTGGTAGCGGGCGTCTCCCGGCGGCACGGCCAGCATCTCCACCAGCTGCTTGACCGTGAACACGCCGTTCATGTCGGCAGCCGGAAGGTTCACCTGAAGCTTGTCGTCCGTGAAGCAGACAGCCTCACCCACCCAGATCTTCGTTCGGTGCGCGGGCCGACCGGAGACGCCGTTGATCAGGCCCGACAGCTCCTTGGCCTTCCGGTTCGCCAGGTGCAGCGGATTGCCGTGCCGACGGCTGGTCCCGCTGGGCGTGGTCTGCACCCAGTCGTTGCCGCCGCCGTGGACCGAGCCGTGCCAGTCCTTCAACTCGACCAGGAAGACCCCGGCCGGCGCTACCACCAGAAGATCGACCTCACGGACGTGCCCGCTGTTCGCGGTGAACATGAAGTTCGTCCAGGCACGCCACGGCTCCTCATCTGGCAGACGTCGGCGGATCGCCTCAAGACCACGGCGCTCGTGCTCATACTCGGACTCGGTGACCGTCGTCCACCGGTCTTCCAGCATGCGGCTCCCCGTCCGTGTCTGTAAGCCTGCCGTAGTTCCTGCCGCTGCGTTCAGGAAGCACAGCTCAACCCTCGGACCGAATCCTAAAGGGTGTCACTGACATCAAGAGCGGCCTGAGCGTGCTACGACCGAGGCCGCGGAATCCCAGACCCGGCGTTGATGGAACGGGGCAGAGTGCGCCGCGAACGAATGTGCGCGGGATCGCCGGTTTTACCAACCGGCGATCCCGCGCTACGTTGCCGCGCTCGTGTGCGCCAATGATCAGCGTGAACGGCTGACGGCTGGGTCGGCCGTAAACATGGGCGTGGCCGGGGGACTGGTAGCGAGGCTGGTCCTGTGTTCGCGGCCCGCAGGCTGTGCCTGGTGCGTGCCGGTCTCGTGGGCGAGGGTTGCGGCGAGGACGGCCAGCAGTGAACTCGGGGTGTGTGGGGACGCGGTGATGGCCCAGGTGGGCCGGTCCGGTCCAGGGCCGGCCCAGACGGTCCAGGTGGCCAGGTTCTGATTCGGGTGTTGTGCTGTGAAGGCGTCGAACTGGACGCCCACGTTCCCGTCGGGGGATGTCCAGCGGATCCATCGCCCGTCCACGGTGTGCTTCCATGCGGCGTCGGAGAGCGGCTGGGTGGCCGCGGTGACCATCTTCTCGTCCACCGGGACGCCGGTGGTCGTGTCCCAGCCGTCGCCGTCGGCGAGGTGATTCAGAAGTTCCGCTATCACCAGGGCGGGGGTGGCGCCGGTCGCGGCGAGGACCCACATGCGGTCGGAGACGGGCGTCTCGTAGGCAGCCACGGTCCACGCGGTCTCGTGGGCCGGGGCCTCGTGAACGCGCTCGATGCGCAGGGTCTGCGACTCGTGGATGGCGTGGGTTGTCTCGTCGGACCAGGTCCGCCACTTCTCGAACTCACCGTGCCTGTCGAGGAAGGAGTCGAGGAGGGCGTCGTGGTCGCCTGCATCGGCCAGGTAGACGGGGACGGTCTTCGGCTCCGGGCGGTGAGGCCCGGGTTTCGCTGCGCCGAGGTCCAAGGCGGTGCGGGCCTCGACGGCGGCGCGCTCGGCTTCGGTCAGGGGTGCCGGACCGGGGCGCATGTCGGTGCCGTGGACCTTCTCGAAGGCGAGCAGGGCCTGAGCGGGTGAGTCGAAGGTGTCGGCGACCTGGCGCAGGTGGTCCTCGCCGTGGAGGTAGACGGACTTGCCGCCCCGGTGGAGGTACGTGCCTACCGCGACGGTGGTGTGGCCGTCGTGGGCGTGTGCGTGGATGAGGAGATGGCCGTGGCGGATGTCGTCGTGGATCTTCTGCGCCTGGTTGGAGACCTCGCGGATCTCGCTGCGGGTGCACCACGGCATCGGATAGTTCGCCCAGGTCCATTCCTCGTCCATGGCCTCCCGGAGTCGAGGGGTGATTTCGACGGTGATGCCGTCGGCGGAAAGGCGCTTGGCTGCGTCCCTGGCCCAGTAGGGCTCCTCGTGGTCGATGCGGGCCAGGACCAGGACGTTGTCGGCTGCGACGGTCCAGTCGGCTGCCTCCAGAGCCATGAGAGCAATGCGGGCCTGACTGCCGGTCAGGACGGCGGTCACGGCGCTGGGATGGGTTGGGTGGGTGTCGAGGCGGACGTGAGCGTCAATGGGGGGAGTCACGTGGGGGTGTCGTCTCTTCTGCCGGTGGCCGGGCCTTCGGGTCCGGCCACCGGCGTGTGGGGGGTGCTTATCGGGTTGCTCGCGCGGCGCGGGTGGCGTGAGCGGCCGTCGTGGTCGGCGGGCCGGCGCGAGTGGCGGGTGCCGGGCGCGGTCGTGGTGGCGGGACGGTTCCGGTGGCGTGCTGCCAGCGGGTGCGGACGGCGCTGATGTCGGCGAGGGCGCGGCGGGCGCCGACGACGAGCTGGAACGGGGTGTTCGCCGGGTCTCCTGCGTACGCCGAGATGCGCCGGCCGGCGTGGTCGGCGGTGGCTAGGAGGGAGCGCTGCAGGGCGCGTTCGGCCCAGTGCTCCACGGATCCGGCCGGTTCGGCCAGCAGGCGGAGCACCTTGCTGGGTTCACTCGCGTTGTCGAGCAGGCCGCGCTGTTGGGCTTCCCATAGGACGGTGACGGGGTCGACGGGCTCGCGGCGGCGGGCCAGGGCGGTCAGGCATTGCCACAGGCCGGCGTGCAGGGGCCGGGTGAGGTCGTCGGGGAGCAGCCACCGGACGGACTCGATGTCGGCGGGGTGGGCGGTGGCGGTCGCGAGGAGCAGCTGCTCCTCCTCGGCTGCCTCGGTGTGGTCGGTGGTGATGGCCGGCGGCGGTGCCGCGGTGCGGGGGAGCACTCCGGCGCGCGGCGGGAAGCGGCTCGTGATGTCGTCCACGACCGCGGCGAGCGCGTCGGCCTCGGCGAGCACTGTCTCGACTGGGTGCGGGAGGGACGCGTCGTTGACAATCTGGGTGAGGCGTTCGGCGGCCGTCTGCAGGCGCCGGCGGGCGTGTTCGGCCTCGACCATCCTGGCGTAGGCCGGTGCATGGCGGGGCCAGGGGCAGACCTGGACGAGGGTGTGCAGGTAGGAGGCGGTCAGTCCGCGCGCCTGCTCGCGCCCCGTGGCGAGCACTTGGTCGAGCCACTTGGTGTTCTTCGCGTGCTCGGCGGGGTCGGGCGGAGGCAAGGTGCTGATGGCGGCGAACAGGGCGGCGTGCGCGGGGGTGGAGAAGGAGTTGGCGGCGATGCCGGTCACGTCGCCGAGGCGGTGTGGATGAAGGAGGAGGGCGCCGAGGAGGGCCTGCTCGACGTGGAACACCGGCTGCGGCGGTGCGATGGCGTCGAGGTGGTCTTCTTCGGGTTCGGGGACGTGGGGCATCAGGCTGCGAGGGTGAAGTCGTCGGGGTCGAGGGTGACGCCGAGGTGCGGGGCGAGGAGGTGGCCGGCGAGCAACGGGGGCACGGCGTTGCCGATCTGGGAGAACTGCTGGCCCTTGTTGCCGGCCCAGGGGTAATCGGCGGGGAAGGTCTGCAGGAGGCCGGCCTCGCGGGCGGTGATCCGGATCGGCTCCGGCACCGCCGACGTGTCCGTGTCGTCGGTCGGAGGCGAGGCTGGTTCAGCGACCCAGGTGCACTCGTTCGCGCGGTGCCCGAAGAACAGCGTGCCCGCCGGCTCGGACAGCGGGCGGACGGTGGCGTTGGCCTGGTTGTTGCTGCGCAGGGACCAGGACCAGCGGTGGGCATCGGCGGTGAACGTCGGCGCCGGAGCGTCGGCGGCACGGTTCTGCCGTGCGCCGTGCCGTGCCTTCCAGCCAGTTCCTTCGCGGCGGGACTGCAGGAGAACACCGTCCGGCCTGGGCATCCAGGTGCCGCGCTCCCGGGCGTCGGAGAGCGACTTGCGGGAGCCCGAAGGGAACGGTTCGGGTCCGCCGCCGGGCCCGCCGCCGGCGCAGACGGTGGGAACGGGCCGGTCAGTCGCGCCCCATCCCAGGGCCTCTGCCATGCTGACCCAGCGGGCGCGGCCCGGACCGAACAGCGAGTCAGGCTCGGCGACCTGGGCGTGCGTGGGGGCGGGAGGCTGTGCCGTACGGACCCGGGAGGCGAGCAGGATCGCTCGCCTGCGCGTCTGTGGAACGCCGAAGTCGGCGGCGTTGAGGATCCCGTACCAGACCGAGAACCCCCAGGACCGCAGAACGGCCGCGTACTGCTTCCACAGCGGCAGGACGTCCGGCACTTCCTCCATCGCGACCCACTCGGGCTCGCCGACCGTGTTCAGGGCATGCAGGTAGCGCATCGGCTCGGCCGCGAGTAGGGAGCGCTCGTCGCGGCAGGCGGCGAGGAGGCGCTCGCGGGTGTCGCGTCCGGCGGCGAGGTCCTCCACTGCCGTGTGCACCAGCGGCTGGTCGAGCAGGCCGAGGCGTTTGCCGGCCATGCTCCATGCCTGGCACGGCGGGGAGGCGATCAGCCCGCGCGTGCGGCCGAGGAAGGGCCACGTCGGATACATGGCCACGTCGGTCCGGATCGTCAACTGCCCGGCGGCCACGCGCGTCTTGCAGGCCCATTCGTCCCATTCCAGGCCGACGTCGCGCACACCGAAGACGCCCAGTGCCCTGCTCCAGCCGCCCGGCCCCGCGAAGAGGTCGAGTATCACGTGGCCAGCCCGAAGTCGTCGCGGGTGAGAACGTCCGTGTCCCCGCGGCACGCCCAGGGGGAGCAGCCGTCCACGACGCCGTTCTCCAGCGCGTCGGCTTCGTCCGCGTCTATGCGCAGTGCTGCCCGTTCGGCGGCGGTGACGTGGTCGATCGGCGCCTCGCTCAGCGGGACGCGGGAGCGGTGCAGGAACGCCTCGCCGAGCAGTCGGCTGCCCGAGGCGTTGGCGCGGGCATTGCCTTGCCGGATGGCCGCATCGAATTCGACGACGTCCGCCCACTCGGAAGGGGATGTGTCCCTGATGTGCCTCCACTGCGCATTTCCGTGGAACGGGCATCCCAGGCAGCTCGATTTCGGTGTCTTCGCCAGCCCGAGCGAGGTCAGGTAACGAACGCAGTCCGCTCTGCTCCAGCCAAGGTCCAGGAGTGGATGCCGGTTGCGCATGTATTTCACGTCGGCGTCTTTGGCGCGGTGGAACTCGTCGGTGGAGATCCCCACCCACTGCTCAACGAACACGCCCTTGGGGATGCGCGAGGGGTAGGGGTGTCCGAGGAGTTCGCGTACCTTCTGCTTTATTGGTTTCACCTTGTATTCGCCGGTGCACTGCCTGCGGGTCATGCCGGGCCGCCCGTCCTTGTTCAGGATGTGCAGGGGCATGGAGGCGAAGCGGTGGTCCGGATTCAGGGCGTCGCTGCGAATGTTTCCGGCTGAGACGCGGAGGACCGGTATGCCGGCGGGCTTGGCTATCTCCTGTTCCAGTCGGTCCAGGTGAGCGTAAACGGCTTTGGGTTCCCATCCGGTGTCGGCGAATATCGCGTAGTCGACCTTCGGGAGGATCCCTTCGGCGGAAAGGGCGAGCAGGGTGCTGGACTGAACTCCCGCGCCCAGGGAAAGGGCACGGAATTGAGGCTGATCTGAAATGGTCTGTCCTGGAGATGGGGAAATGGGGGGCGCGCCCTCAATGAGGCTGGTGCGTCAGCCGGCTGGGCGGGATTAGCCGGTCGCGGTGTATGGCGTGGTGGAGGGTGGGGATGCGGTCGAGGAGGTCGGTGGCCGACTCGATGAACTGCTGTGGTGAGGGGCGGATGAGGATGGCCGGCCCCTTCGTGGCGTTGGCTCGGCGGCGTTGGTTCTCCACGGCGCGGGCGAGGGCTGCGGTCAGTTCGGCGCTTGCGTCCTGGGCGGCCTTGGCGATCTGCGCGATGTGGTCGAGGAGCAGCAGCTTCCCGGCCGTGGTGTGCGGCGTGTGCTGGGCGAGGTCGAGGAACAGCCGCAGGGCGGCGCTGGCGAGGTCTTGGGCGTCGTTGATCCGCGCGGCCAGTGCGTGCGCGTGGCCGATGGCGTTGGTGCGCAGGGCTCGGTGCAGGACAAGGGCGTCGGCCACGATCCGGTCGAGGGCCTCGGTCAGGGTGGAGCGATCAGAGCGATCAGGCACGGGTCTCCGTGAGGGTGGTCGGGTGCAGGGCTCGGGCGAACGCGGCCGTCAGGTCCGGGGCTTGGGCAGGGTCGGTGGCCAGGGCGCGGACGACGGGGGTGCCGATGACGACGGCGTCCACCAGCGGGGCGACGCGTGCGGCGAGGGCTGGGGTGGAGATCCCGACTCCCGAGACCACGGGCAGTGGGCTCGCGGCGCGTAGGCGCTGGGTGAAGCCGGCGAGTCCGGGGATGTCGAGCGGGCCTCGGTAGCCGGTGGGGGCCGTGGTGGCGGGTGCGTAGAGCCATCCGGAGGCGCCGGCGACCGCGGCCGGGAGGAGGGGGTCAGGGGTGGTGCGCGGGATGAGGTGTGGGGTGCGAAGGCCCGTCGCTCGTGCGATTTTGTGCCAGCGGGCCGTTTGGTGGGCGGGCAGGTCGACGATCATCACGCCGGCGGCGCCGGCGTCGGCGAACAGGCGGGCCACGTACGCGGGGCCGTGGCGGCTCACGGGCTCCCAGTAGGTCATGACAACGGTCGGCCGGAGGCTGGCGGCGTGTTCGACGGCGCGCACGGCGTGGTCGAGGGCGTTTCCGCTGCGCAGGGCGCGGTGGTAGGCGGTCTGAATGACGGGGCCGTCGAGGGCGGCGTCGTCGGTGGGCAGGCCGACCTCGAACAGGTCGGCACCTGCCTGCGCGAGCTGGTCGAGGTGCTGGCGCTGTGCGGTTGCCGGGTACAGGCCGGCGGGGACGAACACGCCCAGCGCACGGGGTCCTTGGGTGAGGCGGGTGTGGAGGGGATCGGCGGTGGCCAGGTTGGAGCCTGCCTTTCCCGGCGGGTGGGCTGTCGCCGGAGGTCAGCGGCGGCGCCCGGCCGGTGGAGTCGTGGGCGCGGGTGGGCTGGCGGTGTGGCGCGGTTGCGCGGCAGGCGGCACGGGCGCGGCGGGCTGGCTGCTGAAGGCGGGGGCGACGGCGTCGAGGGTCTTGGTGACCTGCTCGGCCTGGTCGTGGGCGTCCCGGAGCTGCTCGGCGACGCTGTCGGGGAGCCGGTCCCATTGGGCCTGGTACTGGTAGCGCTGGATGATCTCGGTGGCGTTGCGTAGCTGCTCGGCGAGCTGTTGCAGGATCGCGGTCTGCTGCTCGGGGGCGGTCGCGGTGTGAGTGGCCTGCAGGAGCGCGTCCAGGGCGGTGGGCAGCGGATCGTCGTCCGTGGGAAGGCCGTAGAGGCGGGCGTGCAGTGCTTGGGCGAAGACTGTCACGGGGCCGCCGCAGGAGCCGTGATCGTACTTGGCTGCCGCCTGTCGGCGGACGCTGAAACTGACGACCACGTCACGGGGAGCAGCGCCGGGGCGGATCTGGTCGGAAAGCGCGCAGGCGAGGTCATGCGCGCTCGGGGTGTCGGATGACGTGGCAAGACTCCAAGAGGGAAAGCGGTCAACGGCTGGAGTGCGAAGGTGTGTACCGTCGCGCGCCCTTGGCCGCGGCTCGACGATCGTTCACACCCCGACCCCCCGCGTGGGGTCAGCGGGTGCGACGGCGGGCCGCAGGCGTGGTCGGTGAGCCGGGGGCGGCAGCTGACGGGCGGCGGGGAGCGGGAGGGATGTCGGACGGCGTGGGGATGCCGAGGTCGACGCGGACACTGAGACCGTGGGTGTAGGCGTGGGTTTCGGCAGCTGTCACAGCGCCGAGCAGGCGGCGCTCGTCTAGTCCGTCCGGCGGCCGATAGGAAGAGCCGTTCGGGGTGAAGCCGTGCCGTTCCAAGAGGGAACGGGCGGCGGCGGTCCTGGCCGTCACCGCCACGGTGCCGTCACAGAAGTGGAAACGAATCTCCGGATCGGCGACGGGACTGCCGGGGCTCCAGCGGGTCGTCCAGCAGAGATTGATCAGGTCGTGGGTGTGGGCCAGGAGCCCGTACATGGCGACCCCGGCGCGATCGTGCGCGTCCTGGGCAGTGCCCGGGGGGAGCAGGTAGAGCGTGCGGCCGAGGTGCTCGCGGGCGAGGAACCCGGCCTCGGTCAGCAGCCGGTCGGCATCGTGGATGCGGCGGTTGATGATGACGAAGGTGTGCCCGTCGTCGGTGGACCCGATGAACACATCGGGGATGTCCAAAAGAGACACGGTGGTCCAGGGGATCGGGGAACGGGATCTGGTGGCTGTTTCAGCGGGCCCGGCGAGCCTGCACGTGGTGGTACCGCGGCTGCCGAGCGGGACGGCCGCGGCCATGACCGCGTCCAGCGCTGCTGACGGACGTCATCGTCGCGTTCGTGGGATGCATAGGTGCCGATGAGCGTGTCTTGTCAGGGCGCTTGCCACAGTGTGCGAGCGATCTGCGAGGTTCCGCGGTCCGTCCGCGGCCGGGACGGCGTGTGCCAGCCCGGCCTTGGAGGACGGTGGGCCAGGACGCGCCACCCCGCGCCGCGCAGCGAGGCTCCGCTCTCCCCTGCCTGCGTATAGGTGATCAGCCGCCGGTATCCGAGCGCTTTGGCCGCTCTCCAAGCAGCTCCGTAGAGCAGGGAGTTGGCGTTGCGTGTGCCGTCACTGGCGGTGCGGGTGACTTCGAGGGTGGTGCCGTCGTCCAAATGGCGGGCGACAGGGCGGCCGACCACGGCCACGGCGCGCAGGATGTTGGGCTCGTCGGCGGCACCGAGGGAGAAGATCTGTCCGGCGGGCGGCGGGTGGTGCGGTGCCAGAGGCGGACGAACTCCTTGGCGTCCCGAGAGCGGACGGGCACCAGGTGCAGGCGCGATTCGCTCACGCGGCGGGCCCGAAGTCGGACTGGACCGGTGCGTGCTTGGCGATGGCCCGGGCGGTGATCGCCTTGGATGCGCGGTCGGACGCCGCGGACAGCTCTGCCGCGCCGGGCTCTTGGTACCACGGGCGCAGGTCGAGCATGGCGGCGCGCAGACCGGTGGCGAAGCAGAGGGCCGTGCCCTTGGGCAGGGCGCGGATCTCGTCGGCGGGAAGGATCCGCTGCTGTCGCATCGACACCGAGGTCGACTTGCCGGACTCGGAGTGCGAGGTCGAGGTGGTCTCGACGTCGTGGTCGCCGATCAGGCGGGACAGCTTGTCCGCGAAGTCGGGGTCGTCGATACCGGAGCCGATGACCTTGACGGTAGAGGCGGACCACATGGCGTCCATGCCGGCGTCCCCCCAGACCTTCTGGCCCTGGCGGTAGGACTGCAGGATCGTGATCGGGATGATGCCGCGCGACCCGAGGTGCGAATAGAGATCCGGAAGATCGGAGATCTTGCACACGTTGGCGGCCTCGTCGAGGATCGCGAGCATGGGCGGGTCGAGGCGTCCGCCGGCGCGTTCGGCCTGGGCGGTCGCGGCCCGCATCACCGAGTCGGCGCACGCCGCGATCAGCGCCGAGGCTCCGCCTCCGCCGTCCTTGCTGAGCAGGAAGAGGGTGTCGGTGGAGGTGATGAACTCGGACGGCCTGAACTCAGGGACGTTCTTCTGCGGGGTGACCCAGGCGGCGATCTCGCTGTTGAGCAGCGCGGCGGCGTACTGGCGGGCGGTCTCGTAGATGCCGTCCCGGGTTTCCGGCGGTCCTTCCACGGTGCCCTTGAGCTGGGCGGCGACGGCGGTGAATCCGTGGTCGCGGAGGATGTCGAGCGGGGTACGGTCGGCGGGGAAGGCCAGCCACTGCATGACGTCAGTGATCGGCCGCTCGTCCAGGGCCGCGGCGAGGAACAACTGGGCGAGGATGTTGGATCCGGCCTTGGACCAGAAGTCGCCCTGCTGGCTGGCGTCCACGGAGGCGGCGAGAAAGTGGCCGGCCAACCGCCCGGCGCCGTCGAGGGTTTTGGCGCCAGCCAAGGGGTTCCACCACATCTCGCGTGCGGCGTGCGCGATCTGCTGCGGGTCCATCGCCCACACCCGTCCCACCGCGGCGCGGGCGTCGTAGGTGGCGGTGAACGCATCGCCGGCGGCCTTGTTCGAGGTCAGCAGGACCGGGCCGGGCGCGGCGAGGATGGAGGGGATCGCGAGCGAGGTGGTCTTGCCCGAGCGGGGCGCCATGATGGCGACGGCCACGTCCTCGTAGCCCATGCGGACCTCGTGCTTGGTGCCCTGCAGGTTGCCGAGGAGGATGCCGGTGTCCCGGGCCTCGATGTGCTTGGCGTCCTTCAGGCTCGGGCGCAGGGAGCGGGCCTTGTCGGTGATCGCCTTGGCCATCAGCGGTTCGATGTCCCGGGCCTTGGCCATGCCGGTGATCTTCTTCTTCCGGCCGCCGCTGCGGTTCTTGTGCCGCGCCCACAAAACACCCGCCGCTGCCCCGAGGGCCAGGAGCAGGAGAACGGGCACGACGCGTGCCCCGATCAGCAGGGACGTCTCTCCCATGTAGGGCCAGAGACGCTCGGGGTGGAGCAGGGCGGTGGTCGGCTGGTACGGCGCCCAGCCGCCACCGGTGAGGTAGGCGGTGATGTTGCCGGACAGCCAGGCGAGGTGGGACAGGGGGACGACGACGGCTGCGACGCCGATCAGGAGGCGCAGGATGAGGTCGTACCCGTCGGTGGAACTGTTGGAGGAGGTGGGGGGCAAAGAGTTACCTGCCTTCCGGGCGGGGGCGGGGCATTCAGCGGCTGCGGCTGTTCCTGGCCGGCGGCCGGCGCGGCGGGGCTGGAGTCGCTGGCGGGACGGTGCGGCGGGCCGCGAGGGCGTGGACGCGTTCTTCCAGGGCGGCGGCGACGTGCACGGCGAGGACGCCCGTCGTGTGGCGGGTGACGACGTCCGGGTCGCGGGTCGGAAGACTGCGCAAGCTGCCGGTACGCGCAACGGGGTGGGGATCGGTGAGCGCGGTGGTGAACGCGGCGACCAGTCGTGCAGGGGTGTGTTCGGCGAAGCGCGCCTGCCATACCGGCTTTCGCTCCGGGCCGAGGGTGGCGGTGACGAACCAGGCTCCCGGCTCCTGTGTGGTTCCCAGGCGCTGCACGTAGGCCGTTTTGTCGGGCGACACGAGGCCGTCAGCCCCGATGGCGGGGGGCTGCCACGCGCTCTGCCGGAGCGGTTCGTACGGATCCGAGGGTGTGCTCGCGGCGGGGGCGGGGGCGGAGTCGGTGAGGGCGTCGGTGAAGGCGGCGATGAGTTCGACCGGGGTGCGGGCGCCGAAACTCGCGTACCAGGCGGGCCGGTCCGCCTCCGCCGCATGGTTGAGGGTCCACCACTGTCCGTCGGGGTCGGATTCCAGGCGCAGGAGGGCCTTCTGGCCGGGGCTGGAGAGCAGGACGCGGGGCATCAGGGGGTCGTTGCCGTGGCTCCAGCCACAGGCACGGTGCAGGGGGACGGTGATCCAGGCGGGGTCACCGCCGCCGGCCAGGTGGCGCGGCGTGATGAAGTCGACCTCGACGGTCTCGGGAGTCGGGGGCATGGTCACTTCCGTGCGGCGGCTCGCCGGTCGGGCGCGGTGGCCGGGGCCGGTGTCGGTGTGGGAGCCAGGGATGAAGGGGCTGCGCGGGCGGCCGTGTTGATCTGGCGGAGCGCCTTGCCGTGGGTGGCCCAGTCGTCGAGGTAGCTCCACGATTCGGCGTGATGTTCTGCGAGTGCGTCGTCGAAGTCCGGGGTGCCGGGCTTGGCGGTGGCGGGGAGGGCGTCGCGGGTGACCAGCCATTGCTCGTGCAGTTCGTCGAGTCGGTCGAGGGCGTCGCGCAGGACGCCCAGCTGGTAGACCCAGCGGCTCTGCACGTAGGTCTCCGGCAGCTGGGCCAGTTGCGTTTCGGCCGTGGCCAGCAGGTGACGGGCGCCGTAGCGGAGCGGCTCGAATGCCTCGGCGGTGTCGGCGTCGCGCTGGCTCGCGCGCCTTCCGTAGGCGTGGTCGTCGTAGGGCCAGCCGTCGAGGTCGGTGTGCTCGTCGGAGTAGGCGTCCCAGGCGTCGAGGATCTTCTTGCTGTCGCTCACGTAATGGTCGAGGTGGCGGAGGAGGTCGCGGTGTGTGCGGTGATCGGCGGAAATGGGAAAGGGGTCCTGTCGGTTCAGCGGCGAGGAGCCGGCTGGGCGGTGTGGGCCTTGGCCGGGGTCGGTGCGGGTTTCGTCTGCTGCCTGCGGGCGGAGCGTGCCTGGGCGCGGAGCGACTCGATACGGGCGGTGTGGGCGTCGACCACCTGCTGCGGGCGCAGCGGGCTGGGTGCCTGCACGGCGCTGTAGTGGCCGGTGCGGTCGTACATGCCGCGCTGGAGCGGGCTGCGGTCGGCCAGCGCGGTGAGGAACGATCCGACGAGGTGGGCGGGGACGTCCTCGTCGAAGTAGGCGTGCCAGATGCGCGGGCCGGAAAACTGCCCGTCGCCGGGCTCGCAGGTCTCAACGTGCCAGGACGACCGGCCACTGAATTCGCTCAACGGGCGCAGTTCGATGTGGCACATGGAGTCAGGCGAGCGCGCTGTACCGTCCGAGTCGCGGTGCCAGTTAGCCGAGGTCACCGGCTGCCACGGGTCTGGTTGTTGTGGCGGCGGGGCGATGAGGGCGTCGGTGAAGCCGGCGAGGACCTCGGCGGGCACGAGTTCACCGAACTCGGCGTACCAGCCGGGCTCGGTGCCGGTGGGCTCGGCCCGCAGCCGCCACCACGCGGAGGTGGCGGACTGCGGGTCGAACTGGAGGCTGTGGCGAAGGTCGGGACTGCGCAGGACGATCTCGGCACTCAAAGGGTCGGAGACGGCGCTCCATCCGGCGGCGGCCAGGCCGTGGGTGACGTGGCGGGCATCCCCGGGGCCGGCGAGGTGGCGGGGGCTGGTGTCGAAGGGGATCCGCCAGGCGTGCTTGTCGGCGAACGCGGCGAGCTGCCGTTCGCTCAGCGGCACCGGCCGCACCCCGGCTCGCTCGAGGCGGCGCTGACGATCTGCTTGCGCAGCTCGTCCAGGACGTAGTGGAGCATGTACTGGTCGGTCTGCACCCACGCTGCGGCACGCAGCTCGGTGACCAGATCGCTGATCTTCTCGCTGCGCGGTGTGTTCGGGTGGCTCTGTACGGCGCGGGCGAGGGCGCGCAGGGTGTCGCCGAGCTGGATGGGCAGGCCGGTGTATTCGTCGAGGAGGGGTTCGACGAGAGCGAGCGCCTCCTTGGGGTCGGGGTTCTCGCGCAGGTATTCGGTGAGGCGGCACAGGGTGTCGGTCGCGGCGCGGATGGTGTCCGGGGTGAGTGCGGGCATCGGGCTCCTCGGGGTGGTGGGTGTCGTGGTCAGCGGCGGGTTCGTGCGCCGCCGGCGGCGGCGTGGGGGCGGGCGGTGGTGCGCGGTCTGGTGCTTCGGGCGCTGTTGCGGGCCCAGGTGGCGGCCCGGGCGGCCGTGATGCGGGCCTGCTGCCAGGCGCTGAGCTGGGAGGGCTTGACGGATACCGACCAGGTGCGGATCTGCGCGCTGTGCGGGACGCGTCCGCGCGGGCGCATCACGGGGTCGGGGCTGGCGAGTTCGGTGGAGAAGGCTTGCACGAGGTGCATCGGGGTGTTCGGCGTGAAGTGGGCCGTCCAGCCGTTGCCCTGCTTGTCCTGCGCTCCGCTCCACCACATCGCCGCCCCGTCGGGGTTCTGGCGGTACTGCATCCATGCGGCGCCATCGGGGCCGGTCGCCACGTAGTGTTCGCCCTCGAAACGCGTGTGCCAGTTCTGCTCCTGCAGCGGAGCCCAGACGTTGGGAGCGTGGGCGGAACGGGGACGGGTGAGGGCGTCGGTCAGACCGGCGACGATCTCCACCGGGGCCTGACGGCCCAAGTGCGCCGACCACTCGCCGCTGGCACCGTCTGCCCGGCCGTGGATGGTCCAGCCGCCGGGAAGGACGTAAGGGTCGTAGGCGACGCGGACGGTCCGGTCCGGGCTCTCCATGAACAAAGGGCCGCCAGTCTTGGACTTGTCCCGCCAGCCCGAGGCACGCAGGAACTCCGAGACGTGCCGGACGTCGCCGCCGCCCGCCAGGGCACGGGGCTGGACGAGGTAGTGCTGCTCGGCCTGCTCGCCGGGCCCCCAGCCCTGCCACTGCTTCTTCTTCACCGGCGCCGCCGGACCACGAGCGGTGCGGGCACTGGGCGCTTCGCCGCGGTGGTGGTGGGCTGGGTGCTGACGTGCTGCAGGGCGTCCTTGTGTTCGTCCAGGTCGAGGGTGATGTCGTGCAGTTCGTTCGAGGCACGGCCCAGAGCGAGCCACACCTCCGCGGGCAGCGCGCCGCGCTCTGCCTGGTCCTTGGCGAACACGCTTCCGGTGGCGACGAGGTGAGTGACGCCGCCGAGGACTCCGACGTCCGGGTCGAGAACGCGGGCGATGACCTGCGCGGCCTGGGGCGGGGGAAGCTGCGAGAGGTGGTCGGCGAGCTGGCCGAGCTGGCGGGTGATCTCGTCGGCCAGTCTCACCGGATACGGGGCGGGGTGGGACATGCTCCTCCGGGTCGGTGGACGGTCAGTGGTGGTGGCGCTGCCCGACGCGCTGTGCCTCGGCGAGGACGGCCTCCGGGCGGGCGCCGGCCAGCGGGGTGGCGTGGTCGGGGCCGGTCGGAATACAGGCGCGCAGATAGCGGCGGAACAGGGCGGTCGCGAGTCGGGGCTTGAGCCGGTTGCTGATCGGTGGGGGTGTGCGGGGTGCTACGGATTTCTCCCGGAGTCGGGCGGTGTGCTGGGCGGCCCTGGCGGGGTGCCGGGGCCGCCCGGGCGTTTTACGAGGTACGGCGGACCGGTATCGGTTGCTGCGGGGAGGGACGGGCCGCTCGGGTGCGGAGGCCGTGCACGGCCCGCCGATAGGTGCAGGGCGGGATACCGAGGGCGGCCTCCGTCAGGTTCATCGGGTTCTGGCGGTTGGCGTACGGGTGCCGGCCGGGGCCGGCGGCATGGATGCCGGGGCGGAGGTGGGCGCGGTCCGTCCGGCGGTGTGCTGGAGGGCGGTACCGATGCCGAGCGCGTTGAGGCGCGGGCCGATCTCGCGCAGGGCGCGGGCCTGGACCTGGGTGTCATCACCACCCAGGCGGTAGATGCCGCTCTGCGGGTCCTGGATAAAGCCGTGGGCGACGAGGATCGTGCCGGCCCGGTCGTCGGCGGGGGCGGTGGCGACGCTGCCGTCCGGCTGCCAGGTCAGGACGATCCGGTCCGGCTGGGAGGGCTGGATGCCACCCAGGGCGTTGTGCCGGACCTGTGCGAGCGCACGGTCGTAGCGGGCGAGCAGATCGCCAGCGACCTGCTCGGCACTCAGGAACGGGTCGTCTGCCAGGGCGACGCCGTTCGGCTCAGGGACAGCCCGGTACGCCTCGTCGGGCAGGGCGCGAGGGGCGACGGCGGCGAGAAGGAAGCCGTCGCGTCCGTCGTGCCGGTCCAGGAGGACGAGCTGGGCGCCGTCGGGGCGGCTGAGGACGGCTGCCTGCGTCAGCGGGTGCTCGGCGAGGGAGGCGGCGACCAGGTCCAGGTCCCAGATCCGGTCGGCGAGTTCGGCGAGGTCGTCTTTGGCGTCGGCTGTCAGGTGCGTGCTGGTCCAGGTATCGGGGAGTTCACCGGCGAGGACGTCGGCGTACGAGGCGAGGTGCTCGGAGGTGTCGTGGTCGTGCATGGTGTCCTTGGGCAGTTGCAGGGGCTCAGCGGCGCAGGCGGGTGGCACCGACGGGCGGCGGTGCCGGGGCCGGCAGTGCACGCGGCGGGGGTGGGCAGGCGCACACGGCGGAGCGTTCGGGCTCGTGGTCGGGCACCTGCTCGGCGCAGGGGCGGCGGCCGGGGTGAGGGGCGTGCCGGTCGGCCAGCCGTTCGCGGGTGTACGCGAGGTCGGAGTGGATGACGCGGACGTATTCGTCGGCGAGGTAGCGCAGGCGCCGGGCGGTGTGCGGATCGGTCGCGTTGCCGAGTCCGTCGAAGAACTCCGCCAGAGCGCCGAGGGTTTCCTCCAACCCGGCGAGGATGCCGTCGTGGGGTGCGGTGAGTTCGGTGAGGATGTCGGCTGCCTCGGCGGTGTCGGTGGCTTCGCGCAGGCGTTCGGCGAGGTGGGAGACCGAGGTACCGAGCGTGGGATAGCGCGCGGGGCGGGCGTCGGTGTCGAAAGGTTCGTAGCAGTCGACGTGGTACCCGGCAGCCTGCAGGCGCGCTACGGCATCGGTGGCGAGACGGGACTCGTCGTCCTCGGTGAGGCCGGCGGGGGCGCGGTGGTAGGTCTCGTGGAGGCGGACGACCGCGATGAATCCCGCGCGCTGGAGAATGCTGTGGGCCTCCAAGTCGCCGCCGCGCGCGAGGAGTTCGCTGGAGCTCGAGTCGCGGCGGATGTCCATGAAGCGGCCGGTATGGGGCAAGAAGGCGTTACTCCTACGGAGATCTGTGGGCGGTGTGCCGGGCTACGGGCGGTGCGGCGGCGATCCGGGACCGGCGGACCAGGTGGGCCGCGGTGGTGTCCAGGTCCTGCTGGATCGCGTGGAGCCGGCGGGCCATCAGCTCCAGACCGTGTGCTGCTTCGGTGCTGGCGGCTCCGGGCTGGCGGGCGATGCGGTGAGCGGTGTGCTCGATCAGTCCGCGGACCGTGGCCAGCGGGCCGGCCTGCTCGTCGGCGAGCTGCGTAAGGACGCTCGCGAACTGCGCGGATGCGGTGGGCGCCGTACGGACAGCGGGGCGTGTCGCGGGTCCGGTGCGGGCGGGGATCAAGTTGAGGTCCTGTTCGATGCGGCGTGCCTCGTCCGCAAGGCGCCGCAGTATGTCTGAGGGCGGGGTGCGCCAGGTGCCGTCGAGGTGGATCAGGTTGGCGATCAGGTCCAGGCGCCCGGGCTGTGCCTGGACGGCGATCCACCGCCAGCCGTGCTCCGCGGCGCCGGGTATCTCGATACTGGCGGCTCGCGCGAACCGGTGAGCGGTTTCGGCCCACTCCGGACCGGTCAGCTCCCGGTCGTCCGGGTGGAGGCGGATGTCGAGATGGAGGATCGCCCGTCGGTCGTCGTCCGCACTGGCAGTGAACGGATGCTCCAGGTAGGGATCTTCGAGGTGCTCGGCCCACTGAGCGGATGTCCAGGTTCTCTGCTCGTCGTTGGGGGTGTAGTAGTCCAGGTCCGGCCAGTGGGCGACGATGGTGTACTTCGTCGGACCCTCGTTCGGGGAAAGGGGCCGCCCGAGTGCCTCGGCGAGCGGGTCGCGCGGCGAGTGGGTCCGCGCGTGCAGGCGGGGGATCATGACGGCACCCCGCTCGACGTGCGGGCGGCCGGTGCTGATGAAGGTCGCGGGCTGTGCAGAGCAGGGAGCGCTCGCGGACCAGGTCGGCGTTCACCGAGGTGTCCCCCGGAGGGAGACAGTCGATCGCCCTGTCGATGGCGCCCAGCCCATCGTCGTACCGGCCCAGCCGGCGCAGGGCACCCGCCACGCGGAAGAGGACGATCGGGTCGCTGCCGGTGGCGAGGGCCGGTCGGGAGCTGAGGGCCAGGAGACGCTCCGCGCCCTGGTCCAGGTCCTGGCCGAGCCACAGCCCGTGCAGCAGGACGTGCAGGGTCTTGGTGTGCTGCCCGGCCTCCGCGAGGACCTCGTCCATGACCGCCAGGCCCTCCGGGCGGGACTGGCCCAGCAGCGCGAAGGCGTACAAGGCCCGGGTGTAGCAGTCCAGCGGCTGACGCGCGGTTTCCGCGAGTTGTTCGACGATGCGTTGGCGGGTGGGGCAGCGGAAGTCGAACCGCAGGGCGCTCAGGTACAGATGAGCCAAGGTGCGGGCGGTGATCGGGTCAAGGCCCATTGCGGTGACGTCCTGCGGGGACAGCAGGGCCAGGACGCTGTGGCCGGCCGACCGTGCCGCCCAGGCAGCATCCGCGCACACCTCGGCCGAAGTTCTCCAGTCGGCCTCGATGTCGCGGAGGTCTTCGGCCAGGTGAAGCGGCCAGGAAGAATCGACCGGAGATGCGGTGGCTCGGGCCCTGGCTCTGTCGAGCGCGGCGGAACGGCCGGGACGGTGCGTGGGGGAAGTCATCGGCCACTCCGGATGTCCGCGATGTGCACGAGCTGGCCCAGGGCGGTGGTGGTGTACCAGCCGCAGTCGATCAGCTCGTCGCGGTCGGCGAACCGTGTAAAGAGGGCATCCTCCATGGCGCGCAGGTAGATCAGGCAGTCCGGGCAGCGGCGCGAGAGGTGCACGAGGTAGCGGGGGTGGGCGGTGACGTAGGACTGGGCGCCGCCGGTCGCATCACGCAGCCGCCAGCCGTCCTCGTCGGTCGGGGTGTGCCAGGACGGGGCCACGACGCGCATCGCATCGCCCCACAGTTCTCCGCCGGCCATCCCCTTCAGGACGACGACAGTGTCACCGGCCTGGAAGTGGGCGTGGGTGATGTCTCGATCGGGGGTGAGCGGGTCGGGCGTCGGTGCGAACGCCGAGGTGGGCGGAAGCTGGGACATGAGTTCCTTCCACGCAGATGCTGGCGGGGTGGGAGCATCAATAGTCCGGAGGAACGCCGGTTTGGCTAACCGGCGTTATCCGGCTATGTTGCCCAGCCGTCAGTGGAACGGGTTCTCCGTCCCGCGGTCCGCCACACTGGCTGCGTCGAGGAGTTCGAGCAGGTCAGTGCCTTCGGCGTCGCGCTGGTCGATCCACCATCCGGCACGGGTGATGGCGCGGGCCTTCTCCTCCAGCTCCGCCCAGTCCGCCTCGTCCCATGTGCCCTCGATGACGAGCGCGGTGTGCGCGGATGTCATCAGCTGGTGGCGGGAGCGTTCGCCCCAGTCCAGGGCCTTGGCCGGGCCCTCCAACTGCGGCATGTCGAACTGCTTCGCCCACGCGAGGGCTGCCTCCTGCTCCTCGGCCCGCTTGGCCGCGAGCCACTCCTCCTTGGACCCGGTGTCGGCGTCGCGCGCCGCCTTCCAGCAGTCGGTGCAGTCCTTCGACGCGAGCCAGCGGGCGAAGCCTGCCCGCTTGTCGGCAGGGCGATTGGACAGGTCGTGATCCACGCGGTGGGAGCAGGCGTGCTCCACGGTCCAGTGCGTACGAACAGCCATAATTCGATCTCCTCAAAGGGGTTGCAAGGTGGGGGTTGCGCCCTGATCAGGGCGTCTTATGCCGGCCACGGAGCAGGCACCGGCGCCAGCCGCACCGCGACTGCCCGCGGGGCCCAGACGTCGGCGCGCGGCGAGAAGGACGGTGAGAGCGAAGGCCGCGCCGGTGCCAGGGAGCGCCGGGTCGGCAAGCGGCTGCTTGGCGAGGTGTCCGGCGAGGGCGGTGCGGCGGGCGGGACGCTTGGCCAGGAGCACGGCCACCAGTGCCTGCAACGAGGCTTCGCGCGTGAAGACCAGGTAAGTGGGAGTCGCTGCAGATCGGCGCTTGGGCTCCCCCGAAGCGGTCACCAACTTGTCTGTGTGTCAGTGGGGTTGGCTACTATGGACGTGGTCGACGAGATCCTTGAAAGGCATGGTGCATCGGTGATGATGGCCAACCGCTACGGCGCTCCATCCGAGGAGCGATAGGCGCGCCTGGCCGGCGCTTCCCTATCGCGACGCCCGCTGGGCGGCGACGCTGTGACGTGAATCCAGCGCAGGATGCACCCTGCCCTGATTCAGGTGACGGCGCTCCCACGGAGTATGGGAGGGCCCTACTTGCCTGCCA
The DNA here is from genome assembly GCF_053594495.1 of Streptomyces sp. NPDC001920. NCBI lineage: Bacteria > Bacillati > Actinomycetota > Actinomycetes > Kitasatosporales > Streptomycetaceae > Streptomyces > Streptomyces sp. NPDC001920. The sequence continues at coordinate 33,414 of NZ_JBSFEP010000009.1, read as the reverse complement.
CCACTTCTACCTGTGACCACCGCGTGTATCACGTTGTCGTCGTTGCGCTGGTATCCGTCATCGCTGGGCTGGTTGCGGGGATCGGCTCCGCTGTTCTGGGGCAGCCTGCCCTCACCGCCGTCGCTTCTGGCGGGGCCGTCCTTGCCTTCACCTACGGCGCCGGCATGACCGCCGTGTCACACGTGAGTAAGCGTCAGCAGTAGCCGCTGCTCCGGGGCGGCTGGCAAGGCCGCCCCTAGGCCGTGGGCGCTCAAGACAGCTCACAATCGTGCTCGTATTTTGCGAAGGCAAGGTTGATCGCGTACTGCTCCATGGGCTCATGTTCGTCAAGACCAGGTGGGACATGGGCTTAGCGGTGTCGGGCGGTGGTGCTGGCGCGGGGTGGCGGCGTGGGCGGTGTGGTGTCCACGGCGGGGCGCGGACGGGTGCGCAGCACGGGGGTGCGGTGCGGGGGCAGGACGGCGACGGTCGCGCCGAGGTCCTCGGCCGCTTCTTCGACTTCGCGGGTGAGGAACTCGATCTGCCGGCTCAGCGCTGCCAGACGGGCGGCGATCTGGCGGCCCTGCACGGTCTCCAGGGCGCTGGCGAACTAGCCGCTGATCTCCAGGAGTTCCTGCAGGCGGACCATCGGTCCGGCGTCATAGCCGCGCTGGACAGCGCTGAGAAGCGCATTGGAGGCGTCACCGGCACTGTGGCCTTCGACGACATCGCGGATGAGGTCCTGCAGGGACACCTCCGGGACCGGTGCCGGGCGGTTGAACCGGGAGACGTCCGCGCGCAGCACGCCGGGCGGAACCGGAGCGGGCAGCACCTGCCCGCCTCGTACTCGTGGGCGTAGTGCCCGACAACCTGCCAGCCCGGTGCGTCCGGGTCGCCGCGCAGCGCGACCACCGTCGAGTCGTCATCCTCGACCAAATAGGCGAGGGTGATCGGCTGCCCGTCGGCGGCGTACCACGACTCGGTCAGCTCCAGCTCGCCGCGTCTTTGCGCGGCCTGGGCCTTCTTGGTCCACATTTGCTGTTCCTCGTCGGTCAGCGGAGCCTTGTGGTGCTGGCCGCCCTGCTGGTCGGCGAGGTTGCTGGCGATGGAGCCGTGGTTCGCCCAGGCGGCCAGGTGCGGCCACAGGGCCGCGTGCTGAGCGCGCGCGGCCGGGGAACCGGGGGAGGCTGGCCGGTCGAGCGCCCGGCGGATCTCGGCGGCCGAAACGGCCAGGCCGTCCAGGACGGCCCGCCACCCGGCCAGGTGCCGAGCGGGTGGCAGCTCATCGAGCACCAGGCGGGCGGCATCGAGGAGAGCCTCGGCGTGCGGGGCTAGGCGGGCGGCGTACGCCTCCACCGCGGCCTTGTCGCGGTGGGCTCGTGCGGCAGCCGCGGCGCCCGCGTTAACGGTACGACCGTAGCGGTCGCGTGTCCTATCGAGCGCGGCCTCGGTCTCGCGGTCGATGACCGCCAGCCGCAAACAGAAGTCGCGTGCCGCGTTGGCCAGTTCGGGAGCGGTCGGTAAGGGGCCGTCGGGGGCCGGACGGCTCGCGGGAGTCATCGGGACCGCCCGCCGGTCGCGGCCGTCAGGTGGACGGTCGGAGCGTAGGTGGGCTTCCGCGGGATCGGCCGGGCCGCCGGCGGGGAGGTGGTGGGCGGTGTAGAGCGCTGCGTCGTCCGGCCGGCGGCGGCCCGGGCGAGACGGCTGCGGCGCTCCTCGAGTCTGTGGGGCCGGGCGGGGTGTACCGGTCCGGCCGAGAGGGACGGGTCAAGCCGGATGTCGGCCTGCACGGTGTAGCCCTGGCGGCGCAGGTCGTGGACGGCTTGGCGGGTGCGGCGGACTCCGTCGCGCTCGGGCTCGCTGAGCCGGTACAGGCCGGGTTCTCCGGGAACGGGCTCGAACTGCTCGCGCTCCAGGTACCAGTGGGCGAGGTGCGCGGGCATAGACGCGGTGAAGGAGGCGACGAAGCCGTGTTCCTCGTGGTCGCCGAAGGCGAAGTGGGTGCCGGGGTGCAAGGGGGCAGTGTTCTCCTCGGGGCGTGGGGCGGAAGGGGTCAGGGGCCGCGGTGCGCGGGCCGGGCCGTGGTGAAGGGGCGGGCTGGCGCGGCGACGGGCAGGGCGGGGCGGCGGTGGGGTACGCTGATGCGGGCCTGCCGCAAGAACGTTTCGCCGTCAGTGAGCCAGTTCTCGATGGCCGGCCACGCGCGTGCTCGGCGCTCCTGCTCCGGCACGAAACCGCCGTGGACGATCTCGTCGACCAGGGTCTCGGCATCGATCACGGCGTCGGCCAGACGGGAGAGGGCCGCGGCGTCGTCGGGCCACGAGCTGCTCGCGGGTCGGCACCGGTCGAGCAGCGCCGGGGCGTGGTCGACGATGGTCAGGAAACGGCGCCAGGCGTGGTCGAGGAACAACTCCGTCGCGGCGCCGAGAGCGGCGGCGCTCAGCGGGGTGGCGTCGCTGTAGCGGCCGGAGGCGTTCATGGCCTGCCAGGTGTCGTGCTCGCAGCGGATGTCCCCGAGCACGGCGGCGATGGCCGCCGTCTGGCGGGCGTGGACGGCCTGCTCGTAGGCGGGGTGGTACCGGCCGGTGAGGGCCTGGGCAGCCCGCCCGGCAACCGGCGGCAGGACGATGCTGCGCGGGGCGTGGGGATCGCCGTAGCCCCCTTCCAGGCCCTCGGGCGAGAAGGCTCCGACCAGGTAGTCGAGTTGACGGCCGGGACGTTCGATGAACAGCAGCGCGGTGCGCTGCACCGCGTCGGTGAGGAGCGCGGCGTAGGGGATTCGCTCGGTCTGGACGGCGCGGCCGAGTTCGCCGCTGTCCCAGATCCAGGGGACGAGGTCTTCCTGCCAGGCGGGGTGCGAGTAGATCTCGACCGAGGCGTGCCACTGGCCGGGCAGGAGGCGCGCGAGGTCGCGGGCGGCGTCGCCGATGAACCGGCGGCTGCTCGTGTGCACGCTGGTGCGGTGCCGCTTCGCGCACCTGATCAGGTCGACCACGGTGGTCTTGGTGCCGTCCGCGGGCAGGTGCCAGACGTCGTCGTCCCGCTGGAAGCCGTTCTCCGCGAGGGCGGTGTGCGCCCAGGGGTACTGCTCGCCCGAGGCGATGGCGACGATCCCGGACTCCCGGCTGTGCGTCAGGATGATCTGCGCCTCAGCCATGGACCAGGTCTGTAGGGGTAGGGAGCGCGACTTCGTGAGCACGGGCTCCCGCGGAAACATCGAAATCCGCACGCAGTGAGCAGTGGCGCTGTAGGTGGAGATTGAGCAATCGGTGGTTCTCCTAGCTCGGATAGGTAACGGCGAGTGAGGTACTAATGGCCGCGGTGAACGTTGGTTCCGTTAACCAGGGTCGGCCTTGACGCTGGTGGACCAGGTCGCTCTCGGCCCAGCAGGTCGGCGCGGCGGCTAGAGTCCAAACTCCCTTGCGAGGCAGGAGATTGGCTATGAGCGACCTGGCGATGGTGGCCGTCGTTAGCGCGTACAACCTGCGCTTCATCCGGTACTGGGACGCCGAGAGCCGGATTGTCGGGGATGCGGGGCCGAAGGTGACTCGACCCCTGCCCGGTGTTCCCGGCCTGCACATGTTCTATGACCAGTCGGACGTGGATGCTCCACACCAAGATCTCAATGAGGTGGGTCGTCGGGTCGTCGAAGCTTTCGGTCATCCGCGCCAGGACGAGATGCGTGGGCAACTCTGCATCTATCTCGCTGACGCAGAGGGTGCCCCGGTGGACATGCCGCCCTGGTTGCGCGACCGCATCCAGGAGGAGGTCGGCCGCGCCCGCGCTGACACCCGGGCTTGAGGAAAGTGACAACTACTGAACGTTGCCAATGCTCATGATCACGCGGAAATGCTCACGAATTCGCGGATCCTAGAAGGTCCTCGCCGTGCAGGACGGAGCGCAGGCTGCGGCCGTATGCCCAGGCGTGCTCGCGGGCCGCCGCCTCCAGCTGGTCGTATCCGACCTGGGCTGTCATCTGCCCGTTCCACTTGCGGTACCGGTACACGGGGACCGGCAGCAGGATCCCGGGCGCGAGAGCGGTCACGCCGAGGGCCGCGCAGTAGTCCTCGCCCTGGACGAGGCCGCCCATCGGCGCGGCGCGCACGAGGTCGGTGCGGGCGAGGATCGTGGTCGGTCCGATGGGGATGGTGTCCGCCGGCGACTTCCAGTACGTCCACACGTCGCCGGCCTCGTGCCGGCCAGGCGGCGTGGGGCAGCGCCACAGGGTGGTCGAGCCGTCGGGGTACTTGTCCTCGCTCCAGCCCGCACACCAGCCGACCCCGGTGGACTCCAAGGTGTTCAACCGTACGGCCATCGCATCGTCGGTGAACTCGTCATCATCGTCAGCCCAGTTGGTGTACGGGGTGCGTACGTGGCCGAGGGCCAGGTTGCGGGCGCAGGCGGCGCCGACCGGCCGGGGCAGCGTCAGCGTGCGAACGCGGGCATCTTGTGCGAGCGGGGCCGGCAGGCGGTCGGGCGAGGCACCATCGAGTGCGATCACGGCCTCCCACGGCACCGTCTGCCGGGTGAGGCTGGCGTGCATGGCGGTCAGGTAGTCGAGCCGGTCTTCGCGCAGGCGGCTGGCGATGACGACGGTGATCAAGGGCGTGGTGTGCGGGGGCAGAGAAGGCTCCGGAAGACGAGGGGAAACTAGCGGCGGGCGGAGGGGCGAGAGGGGCCGGCCTTCGCAGGGGCTGCGGCAGGAGTGCTCTGAGGCCGCCTGCCCCGCGATGCCCGGAGAGCGGGCGGGGAGTCGAGGGAGGACCAAGCCGCCGGGTGGTCGTTGAAGGCGGTGCGCGGGTCGATGGCCCAGCTCACGATGGGGCCGATGTCCTCGTGCAGGAGACTGATCACCTCGACGCCCTCCTTGTGCAGGACGTACCCCCACTGCATGTCCTGCTCGTCGGCGGTCGCGTCGGTGACCGACATGCGTACCGGCGGCGAGCCGTCCGGGGTGACCAGGTGGTCGAGGGTTCGGCTGGGCCAGTGCTCGCCGCCGGTCAGCGCGGCCACGAGTGCGAGCGGGGCATCGTCGAGGAGATCGGTGCCGAGTTCGTCCCAGCCGACGGCGACGTCGTCGATGAGGTGCCGGCACATGGCCTCGATGTCGCGTCCGAACTTGTACTGGTAGGCGGCCAGGAGCAGGGGGAGGTGGTGGCTGGGCACGCCGTCGAGCTGGACGTGGATGCCGGTGTAGCCCGTGCTGGCGGTGGGACGGGCGATGAAGGAGCGAGTGGACAGGGGAGTTCTCCGCAGCAAGCAGGGGCGAGACATGTCGGCGCCATCAGGTGGCGCGCGGGTGCGCCTACGCGCGCTGCGACCAGGACGGGACCGGCGGGCCGGAGGCGTCGGTGCGGGCGCAGGTGTAGCCGAACAGGCGGGACGGGGCGGCCTTCGCGGGGACAGCGGCGGCGTCGTTGCACACGAACGTGTACGTGATGGAGGTGCGGGGCACATCGTGGAGCCAGGCCCGGTCCTCCTTGCCGGGGTTGATCTGCAGGCCGGAGTGCGCGACGGCGTCGGTCTGTGTGTGCATGTGGGAGAAGAGGATCAGCGCGCCGCCGTCCACGGTTTTGAGGGCGTAGGCGTCCTTGTAGCGGTTGGCGGTGCCGGCGAAGACGGTGGTGCCTTGGTCCCCGTAGCGGGTGCCGGTCTTGTCGTGGACCTCGATCTGCCGCTTGCTCGCCGTGGTCGGCGTGAAGACCTTCGTCCCGGTGTGCGTGCCGCCGGTGGCGAAGTTGTCGAGCACTGCGGTGCGCAGCAGGTTCGCGTCGGCGGCAAGGTGCTTGTTGCCGTCGGCGGCAACGGCCGTCGCGTACCCGTCGCGGTCGAGGGCGATGTCCGGCAGTTTCGGGTTGTCGAGGTCGACGACGGAGACCATCTCCCAGCGCTTGTGCTGGGGTCGTTCGGCGAACACCGCCAGCCGCGAGGGGGTCTTGCCCTTGTCGTCCGAGAGCGCGGCGGCGAACCAGCGATCCTGTCCGGCGGCCAGGCGCGGGATGTACAGCTTGGCGCTGGCGGTGTCGTAGGACCAGGGCTTGTAGGGCGTGCGGTCGGCCGCGGGAAGTCCCTCGGTCTCGATGTAGTCCGAGACGGACATGGCGTACAGCGGGCCGTCCTCGATGGTGTCGAGCAGGGCGCGGTTGCGGTCGGCGTTGGCCTCGTTGTTGATCTGCGAGTAGTGGGTGATGACGGCGCGGACCTGGGCGGCGCTGAGGGCAGGTGCCGGCTTCGGCGCGCTGCTGGCGTTGGGCGGCTGCTTGGCGGCAGCGGTGCCGTCGTCGGCACAGCCGGTGAGGGCCAGGGCGAGGCAGGCGGCGCCGGCGAGCAGCGGCAGGGTGCGGCGGGTGATGCGGATGGAGACTCCAAGGATCTGAGGGGGGCGGATCAGCGCGTACGGCGGATCGGGGGAGCGGCCTTCGCTGAGGCCGACGGAAGGGCGGCGCTGGTGGTGGGTGCCGAGTGGCGCAGGTTCACGCCGATGCCCTGGCCGTGAGCTGCTGGACCACGCCGTGGACGCGAAGGGCGCGACCGGTGTCCCCGTAGGTGGCGGGCAGGAGGAACGCTGCTTGGTGTGGGTGGTACTGGAAGCCGTGGGCGTACAGGGTCATGCGGGCATCCACTGGCACGCTCGCGTACGGCGCGCCGAGGGCTCCGTCGCTGTACAGGGTCAGGGTGAGGATCTGGTCGACCTGCGGTGGGGCGGGCCGGTGCGGAGGCTGGGGCTGGTGCTCCGCGTTGTTGAGGACCGCGTGCAGGGCCTGTTCTTAGCGGGGCAGCAGTCGCCGGGCGACTCGTTCCGCCGCCCGCGCGGGCTCGTTGGGAACGGCGATGCCGTTGGGTTCTTCGACTCCGGCGAAGTGGTGGGGCTTGATGTGCGTGCCGTCGGGGGTGAGCGGGGCGACGACGAACTGGTGCGGGTAGCGGGGGCGGTCGGCCACGTACAACTGCTGGTTGGCCGACCCGTGGAGCACGGCGTCGTGGGTGAGGACGTACTGGCTGACGACGTAGTCGACGTGGCCGGTGTCCCAGAGCTGCTCGGTGCGGGGGAACTGGTGGGCGTACTGCGAGTGGCGCTGGTACTCGCTGGTCCAGGTGCCGGGCAGGCGCGCGGCAAGGCCGGCGGCGAAGGCGGCCAGGTCGGTGCGGGGTGAGGTCATGTGTTCTTGGAGGGAGGCGATGGTCCGGGGTCAGCGCGTGTGCCGCGGCTGTGCCGGCGGGAGCACACGCGGGGGAAGGGACGGTGCACGGGCCGGGCTGGAGGGCAGTTGCGGTGCCGACGCGAGCGGAGTGAGGGCCCGCATCCTGTCCTCGACCACGTGCAGGACCTCTGCGAGGTTGCGGATCTCGGCGGCGGCGTGGGCGAGGTCGTACGACAGGTCGAACCCGTCGTCCTCCTCCGCTTCCTTGGCCTTCTCCCCGGCTGCTTCGAAAAACTCGCCGAGCTGCGCCAGCAGGCCGTCGGCGGGCTCCAGGATCTGGTGCAGCAGGGCAGCGGCATCCGCATGTGACTCGGCTCCATTGAGCCGGTCGGTCAGAGCGCGCAGCGCGTCGCCATAGACGTAGACGGGAGCACGGTCCGGTGTGCCGGGGACGCCCTGGGCCTGGGGCGCGGGCGTCGGCCGGGCTGAGTGCACGCGTGGGCTTTCGCCGGGCAAGACAGGGTGCGGCAGCAGCCCGAGTTGGGCCAGGCGCTGGTCGATCGCCCCGATCAGGGGCTGGGCGCTGCCGCCGTGGAGGGCTTCGGGCCGCTGCGGAGCACCGGGGTCGTCGGAGGGGGCCGAGTCGTAGAGGACCTCGAACAGCGACGGGTCGTCGGGGTGCTCGCGCGTCGCGATCCAGCCCTCCGGGTTTCCCGGCGGGCGCTCGGAGGACCGCTCCTGCGGCGGACCGATGATCAGGAAGCTGTCGTCGGGGAGCGAGACGCGCACAATGTAGGCGCTGAGGCCGAACTCGATGTCGCACTGCAGGCCGCGCGCTCGCAGCGGCGTGGTGATGTGCGCGTGGCGACGCCACAGCTCCTGCCACCACGGGGTCTCCACGTTGCGATGGTCGGGAAGCGGTGCGAGCGAAGCCGCGCGGCGGGCGTCTGGAGTGCTCGCTTCGTCAACGGCCACGGCACCTCCCGCGGGAGAAGGCGGGCGATCGGTGCGGTGAAGGCGTCCGTCCAGCGGGGGTGACGCCCGGCTGAGACTCCTGACTGAAGCCGAGTTCGTACTCATCGTGGGTGGCGATCAGGTCGTGTTCCATCTGGGCTTCCTGGTCGGCGACCTGTGCCATGAGGTCGTCGAGTTCGGCTCGGCGTTGTTGGTATTCGGCCCATTCGGTGGCGTTCAGGTGAGGGGGACGTTTCAAGAGGACTCCGTGTGCAGGCGGTGCGGTGCCGTGTCGATCAACAGTGGTGGTCCCTCGGGATCGCGTTTGCGAGAATTGGGCGGGACTTGAATCGCAGAAAGAGAGCTATCGGCGGGGTGCGGTGCCGGGGGACGGAGGAGCGGGTGGGACACCTGCGCTAGCCCCAGGCTGGCCGCCGGTCGGTGTCGCGGGGGTGAGGGCCGGGTCGTAGGCGGCGCGCAGCCTGCTCAGGCCGGCCTCGTCGGCGAGGGCCAGGACCGACAGCGCCCGGCTGGCCGCCGTCATCAGCAGGTTTGAAGGAGATCCCTTGGCCGCACCGCGGTTCTCCCGCCGCCACCGGGCGGCGGCGACGAGGTAGTCGCTCACGGCGCGCAATGCAGGTTCTGCGGCGTCCAGGAAGTGGTCGGTGACTGCTTCGATCTCTGCCGGAGTCTGAGCCGCGGCGAGGGCGTCCAGGTAGGGGGTGAGGTCGGGTGCGGGCCAGGGTTGGTCCGGCAGCGGATGCGCGTTGCGGAAGGGCTACGCGTCGCGTGGCGCCCACCGCTTCAGGTCGCCGCGGGTGGCGAGGTTGTACCGGGCGGCGTGGATCTGGTCGGCGTCGCGGCCGACGTTGTCGTACAGCTCGAAGTCCGGGTCACGCGGGGAGATACGAAAGTCCTTCGATGGGGTGTTGTCAGGATTCGTGAACTCGACGCTTTTTCAATGCATTCGGGCGTCGGTGTCGAAGAGCGCCAGCTCGTGGGGATGCAGCAGGTGCTGGACGATGAAGGATCTGCCAGCGACTTTCCACAGACCACGGCCCCGGTTGAGGTGCGCGATGGCGTTCATTTCCACGGAGGTCAGGCCCAGCAGGGCGGCGGCGGCGTGGAGTTGGTCGGTCTCCTGGCGGTAGATGATCCGGGTGCTGCAGTCGGCGAGGAGGCCCTCGGCCAGGGCGCGGCCTTGTGATCCGGCGTCGCCGGCGGTGAGCAGGTCGGACAGCCGGTGGATCACCATGAGGTTGGCGATGCCAAGGCCACGGCTGAGCTTCCACTGGGCCTGCATCCGCTGAAGCAGACCGACGTGCCGCATCAACCGCCACGCCTCGTCGTACACGATCCAGCGCCGGCCGCCGTTCGGATCGGAGAGGGCGGACTCCATCCAGGCACTTGCGCAGGTCATGGCTAGAACGAGGGCGGTGTCGTCGCCGGAGCCGCCGAGGCGGGACAGGTCGATGGTGAGCATCGGCGCGTGCGGGTCGAAGGCGACGGTGGAGGGGGCGTCGAACATGCCGGCCAGGTCACCGTGGACGAGGCGGCGCGTCGCGTGGGCGAGGTCGCGGGCGGCGTCGCCGAGCTGGCCGGACATCATGCCGGCGGCTTCGTCGAGCGCACTGGGGTTGTTGAGGGTGGTTGCGACGTCGCCGAGCAGCGGGGTGCGGCCGGTGGCGGCGGCGCGGGTGACGACGGCGTCGAGGGCGACGTCGAGGGTGGTGTGCTCCATGGGCATCAGGTCTCGCCCCAGGACCGTCCGGGCGAGGGAGCCGAGCAGGAGCAGGCGCCGTTTGCGGATCTCGCCGACCCAGTCGGCCTCCGTGACGCTCTGCGGGCGGGGGGCAGCGTCCAGGGGGTTGAGGCGTCCGGGCAGTCCGGGGCCGAGAGCGACGGAACGGCCGCCGAGGGCTTGTGCCACCGGCGTCCACTCGCCCTTGGGATCGCAGGGGACGTAGACGCGGTAGCCGAAGGCGACCGAGCGCAGCGCGAAGGACTTGGCGAGCGCGCTCTTGCCCTGGCCGATCACTCCGGCGAGCAGGAGGTTGGGGTTGGTGAATCCCTCGACCTTGCCGTACAGCGCGAACGGGTCGAAGACGAACGATGCCTCGGCGTGGACGTCGCGGCCGATGTAGATGCCCTCGGCGCCGAGGCCGCCTTCGGCCAGGAACGGGTACGCGCCGGCGGCCACCGCAGTCGTCATGCGGTGTGCGGGCAGCTTCAGCCGGTTGTTGCGCGCGGAGGCGGGCCCGGGACGTCCGCTCGGAGGGTAGAGCGGAGCGGGCATCTCGTGCTCGGCGGGTGTGCTCTCGGCCTGGTGGGCGCTGGCTTCGGCGCGGGCCTTGGCGGTGGCTTCGGCGAGCTTGCGGCGGGCTGCCTTGCGGCTGGCCCGGTCGGTGCCGTGGGGGGTGAACAGCGGGCTGGCGGAGGCGCGGCGGGCGCGGCGAGCGGGCCGGTGGCTCATCGGAGGCCCTCGATTCTGCGGGTGGTGCTCATCGCACGCAGGCCGTGGTATGCGGACGGAGGTCGGTGGGGGTGGTCTTGCGCCGGATGCTGTGCCCCGCGGCGAGGTGGCGTTGGCAGATGGTCAGCACGGGCGGCCCTTCGGGCAGCCGTTCCGGATGGCACGCGCTCGTCTCGGTATCTGCCTGCGCTGTGTTGCCGGGCAGCAGGTGGAAGGCGGCATGGAGCTCGGTGGCGGCCTGCCACAGCCGGGTGTGCGCGGTGGCGAGGTGGCGGCCTGCTGCAGGATGCGGGAGCCGCGCTACCTCGGCCAACTGGTCGATGAACCGGTGAAGTTCGGTGACGTGGGCGTGGAGGGTGTCGAGGTGCCCGCGATCCGGGGGCGCGGCACGGTTGAGGGCACGAGCGTGGTGGCGGACGCCTGCGGTGGCGGCCCGAAGGTAGGGGTGCGCGTCGGGCTCGCTGGGACGGGGATGGATCAATGGGAGGTCCTTGCCGCCAAAGAGGCGGGAGCAGGGTGCGGGGGCGAACTGGCAGCTACAGGGTGGTGCGGGCCAGGGGGAGTGCGGCGACGGCGAACGCGTCGGGCTGCTGGTAGTTCAGCCGTCGCAGGTCGACGCCCGAGGTGACGGCGTGGGTCTCGATCTGGGCGCAGGCGGCGTCCAGGAGGGCGTCGGTCTCGGCGGTGACGGTGACGAGGCCGGTCAGGGCGACGTCCGCGTGTCCGGCGATGAGCTGGCGCTCACGCTGTTTGACGTCGGCGTACTCGACGGAGTCTTCCTCGCTGTCGACCTGCCCGCGGCGGGCGCGCTCGTTGGCGTCGGCGATGATCGCGGCCTTCTTGCGCTGGACGTCCCGCAGGGCGGACTCGAGCCCTTGCGGCACGTAGATGAGGGACAGGCTGCGTCGCACGCCAGCGGTGAACATGAGGCCGTGCATGAATCCGGCTCCCGTTTCGGTGCGGGGCCAGTTCTCCACCCAATATGTGGCGTGCCGTGCGCTGTCGGTGGCGAGGCGGTCGTACTCCTCGACCTGGACGACGGGACCTGCGGCTGCGGGGTCGGCTTCGGCGCGGCCGGTGTGGGACCACTGCTGGAGTGCGGCGAGCGCCTTCGGGTCGTAGGCGGTGCGGATGACGGCGGCGATCTCCCGCGCGGTAAGCCACCCGGTGACCATCAGTCCGGCGTTGCGGGCTGCCTGGGCGATGGAGGCGGTGGTCTGCTCCATGACGGTGAACGCGCCGGGCAGCCCGCCGCCGGCCTGCGAGATCAGGCGCCGGGCGGCTTTGAGGTCGAGGGAGATGGCGAGGTAGGTCTCGTGGGGTGCGGCGGCGGGGCCGGCCGAGGCGACCAGTTCGGAGTAGATCTGTCCGGCGACCGGTGTCTGGGGCTGCCCGTTCTGGGCCCAGTGGCGGGTGAGGGTGTCGCCGCTGTCGGGGACGGTGCGCTCCAGCACCTGCACGGTGGCGATGTGACCGGTGCGGGCGATGCCCGCGAGCGTGCGTCCCCAGCTGCCCACGTTGTGGTTCTGGGTGGCGGGGTCGAGGAGGGCGAAGGCGCGGCTGCTGACCCGGGCGATGGCGGTCAGGGTCTGCCGGTGCGGGTCGTGCACGGCCGCGGCGCCGTTGGCTGAGTCGCCGGGCGTGACCACCTTGAGCGAGGCAGCCGTGCCGGGCAGATGCAGAAGGCCGTCCTGCCGGGGCCGGGTGACGGGCCGGGCGAGCCAGAGCGTCTGGCCGGTGCGTCGGCGCTGTGCGTAGCGGGCGACGATCGGCGCCCAGTCGATCAGGGAGCGTCCGTGCCGGCGGATCACAACGAGCGCACCGGATGCTGCCCACAGCGGGGTCAGGGCGACGGCGCCGACCAGCCCGGTGGAGACCACCGTCATCAGCAGCAGTGCCAGCGTGCAGGACACGAGGACGAGTTGGGGCAGGGAGAGGCCGAGGAGGATGCCGCGGCGGGACCGGTGCGGAAACTTCACCGTGACCGGGGCGACGGAGAGATCAGTCAAGGGGCGGGTCCTGAAGGCGCGGGTGGAACCCGGGGGCGGGAGGTGCAGTACACGTCCCGCCCCCGGTAGACGGACAGGGGATCAGAGGCCGGTCGCAGGCGGCGGCGGTGAGCCCGTTCCGCTGGGCGTGGCGTTCTGTGCACCGTGTGATGGTGGTGCGCCCTGCGGCGGCGGGGTCGTGGTCGGCGGCACGGACTGCCAGCCGCCTTGCTGGCCGGACGCGGCGCTCGCGCCGGATCCGCCCGGCCCCGGGCTGCCGCCCACCTGGCCGCTGGTGTCGTCGGAGACGCTCGTCGGCGCGGGCTGGACGGCCTTGTCCAGGCCGGACTTCATGGCACCGCCACCGGGCGAGCCGCCCGTTCCGCCACCCTGCGCATCGCCCTGGCCCCCTGCGCTGCCGCCGGTCGGGTTGGCGGCGATGTCGCCGGGGAATCCGCCTCCGCCAGCGTCGGGGCCTTGCGCGGCGGCGACGCCCGCTCCGGCTGCCGCGCCGCCGCTCCCTGCGGTGGCCGCTGCTGCCGCGGCCTTGCGGGCGGCGTTCTCGGCGTGGGCCTTGGCGATCTGCGCTCCTGCGCCGCCGGCGCGGTGGATGGACTCGCCGTCGGTGCCGTCGGCCGCCCAGTGCACGAACTTGAACACGGCATACGGGCACAGCAGCACCAGGACCATGATCACGATGCCGGACATGACGTCGGCGAGGGCGGCGATGCCGTCCTTGGCGTCGGTCTTGCCCATGGCGGCGATGCCGAGCACGAAGATCACGGTCATCAGCAATTTGCTGACGACGAGGGTGGCGGTGGCTTCGATCCATCCCTTGCGCCAGCGCCGTGCGACTTCCCAGCCGCCGCCGGCGGACGCGAAGACGGCGAGGGTGACCATGACGAGGATGCCGACCTTGCGGACCATCATCACGCACCAGTAGAGGAAGGCGCCGATGGCGGCGCCGAGCCCGACGACGACCGGGACGAGCCATCCCAGTCCGGCGAGGGCCCCGATCTGGCTGACCTTGACGATGCGGCGCACGGCCGACTCGATGTTCATGTGCGCGGTCTTGAACAGGCCGTCGCTGACGGCGTCGACGACTTCGACGGCGACCGTGGTCAGGGCGATGGCGCAGAACGCGAACAGGACCCCTGACATGGTGCCGGTGAACGCTTGGGTGAGGGCTTGTCCGTCGCGTCTGACGGCTGCCCGGACGAGTTGCGCGCAGAAGGTGGCGACCAGCAGGACCAGGCCCAGTGGCAGCAGCATCTCGTAGTTGTCGCGGAACCATCCGGCGTTCAGGTCGACCCTCGTGGTCGTGTTGACCGCCTTGGCGGCCAAGTCGGCCGCTGCCGCAGCCAGCTCACCTGCGGACTTCGCCATCCAGTCACCGATGGCCTTGCCAGGGTCCGAGGCGAAATCAACCGCGTCGCCGACGGCACAGAGCTTGTCCGCCAGGGGGTAATCACAGAAACCCACGGGGAATTACTCCTCCTTATCTCGTGTCAGGCGCGGGTCACTGCGTGACGCTCGGAGCGATGGCGGCCAGGGAACAGTCGTGGCCGGGGCGGCACTGCACCGCGAGGGTCACGGCGCGGTCCTCGGCTCCGCCGCCCTTCTTCCAGGCGATCTGCTGCTTGCCGTTGACGGTGACGACGTAGATGTACGCCTCGGTGATCGCCGAGGGGTCCTCCGCGAGGGCCTGCTTGAACGCGCCCGGGTAGTGGCCTTCGGTGACGCGGGCGGAGGCGTGCTGGTCCTGGTCGGTCATCCGCGACCACAGCAACGGATCCGGGACCTGGCCGGAGACGGACGCCCAGTCGGCGTAGGTGGGCTCCTTGGTCATCCACGCGCGCATGCCGGCGAGCTGCTGGTCGCGACTGGTGTCGCGCGTGTCGTAGGACCACAGCATCTGGGCTGCTGCCTTGGCGTACGCGACCGGCTCGGCGATCTGCGGAGGCTTGGGCACGGAACCGGAGCCGGCCTCGGGTTTCGGGGCGGGGGCCTCGGAAGAGGACGGGCTGTGCGTCGCGGCCGGCCCGGCAGCGGTCGGATCCCGGTGGGCGTTGCCGCTGCCGGACAGCCAGGCGACGGCTGCGGCGATGGCGAGCAGGACGGTGACGACCAGAGCGACGATGGCGATGCGTCGGTTGGCCGACCAGCCGACACCGAAAGAGGACAGCGAGAGGGTGGGGAATCGGTTCCGCATCAGTGAACCTGCGAGCCGAGGGTGGAGAAGAACGCGACGATTCCGTTCGCGGCGCCGAGGCCGAGGGCGGCGCCCGCGGCGACGACGGCGCCCTTCTTTCCGTTGGCCTCAGCCTGGTGGCCACCGGTGTGGTGGCCCCAGGCCCACACGCCGAGCGAGACCGCGAGGGCGCCGACGACGGCGATGATCCCGAACATGTTGATCGAGTTGACGACGTTCTTCAGCACGCTGAGCCCGGGCAGGCCGCCGCCCTGGGGCGAGATCCCTGGGTCGTAGGCGAGCTGGATGACGCGGTCTGCGAGAGGGAGGGACATAGGTGTGGCGGGCTCCTTGCATACGCGGGCCAGACGAGGGGCCGGCGGGGGGGAGAGGGAAGCAGAGGGGGCGGGGAGATGCGCTCGGGGCGCGGGAGATCGCCGCGGCGGCCGGCCTGGAGCGGTGGCCGGGCGGTGGCGTCAGATGACGCGGCGGGCGGCGAGAATCGTCCAGTCCTTGATCGGGGTGATCCGGACCGGCTTGGTGGTGCGCGGTGCCTCGATCACGAGGCCCTCGCCGATGTACATGCCGACATGCTCAGGCCGGCTCGCGGTACCGCGGCTGAAGATGAGGTCACCGGGCTTGAGCTGGGCGGGCGAGACCGCCTTGCCTTCGTTGACCTGCGTGTACGTGGTGCGGCTGAGGGTGACGCCGGCGTGTGCGTACGCCTGCTGCATCAGCGAGCTGCAGTCGCAGCGGCCCATCGGGTCGGGACCGTGGGCGTTGGTGCAGGATCCGCCCCACTGGTAGAGGGTGCCGAGCTGGTGCATCGCCCACTCGATGGCGTTGAGTGCCTTCGGGTCGGCGTCCTTGGGGATCTTGTATCCCTTCGGGACGCTGCCCTCGGGGATCGGGCCGAAGCCGGAGCCGTCCTGGCCCGGAGCGCAGCCGGTAGTGCCAGCTCCCGGCTCCTTGCCTGGGTTCGGCTCCACGGCGTCCTTGTTGTTGCCGGCGCCGGGGAACGTCTTGGCGATGGCTTCCTGCAGCGCGGTGGCCAGGTGCTCCCACTGCGCGTAGGCGTCCGGCAGGCCGGACTGCTGGACGGCTTGGGCGGCCTGGGTGACGGTCATCTGCTGCCAGCCGTTCACCTTGAGCAGGTGCTTGTAGAACTGCTCGCTCGCGTACGTCGGGTCACGGATCTGCTCGGCGGTGCCCCAGCCCTGGGAGGGACGCTGCTGGAACAGCCCAAGGCTGTCCCTGTCGCCGTAGTTGAGGTTGCGCAGCCTCGACTCCTGCATCGCCGTGGCGAGCGCGATGACCTGGCCCTTCTTGGGGACGTCGAGGCTGATACCGGTGGCCACGATCGTCTGGGCATTGGGCACCTGCTCGGCGGGCAGGTCCAGGCCCTCGACGTGGACGTTCTTGCCGGACGCCCCGTCGAGGATCTTGGTGACCTGCTCGGCGACCTTGCCGGTGTCGATGTCGTTCAGGCAGATGAGGGAGCTGCTGCTGCTTTGAACGGCGTCCGCGGAGGACGCCATCATCATGCCGGTGCCGGCGAGCAGAAGCGGGGAGAGGAAGACGATGCCGATGCCGGCGGCGAGCGCCTTCAACCGGAGCGGACCGCTCGTGGGTCAGCGAGGTCGGGCAGGGGTGGGTAGCGAGACGTCATGAGCGTGTCCTTCGGGGGGTGCGGTGTCCGACGTGCCGCGTGCGCGAGGCGTGGTGGAAGGGCGCGGCGGCCGGGGTGGGCGATCAAGGCGGACCGATGCGGGGCGAGTTGCCGCTCGCACCCAGCTGGCCGGGCCGTGAGCTAGGTGTGCCGGGGCAAGGGGGTACCTCCGTGAGGTGTGGCGGGGGAGTAGCCAGCGGCGGTGTGCGCCGGGCGGTTCAAAAACATTAGATGCGGATTGGCGGTTGACCAAAAAGCTGGCGCGAGGTGCCGGAATCCGGCACCCTCGCACGGCACTTCTTGGTCGTCGGCGGATTCACCTCTACAGTTTTTGGACTCCCCTCGCCTCCTCGGTCTGCGGCCCTGGGCTTCTGCACGCCCACTTCCGGCCTGCGAGGACTCCTGTGCGAGGCGGCTAGTTCCCACCGTGAATCCGCACCCGAATAGGGGCCCCTCTTTGCCTTTTTCCCTTCACCAGGGCGACGCCCTGGCCGTTCTCTCCGGCCTTCCGGACGGCTGCGTCGACTCCGTCATCACCGACCCGCCGTACAACAGCGGTGGCCGGACCGCGAAGGAGCGCACCACCCGCTCCGCGAAGCAGAAGTACACCTCCGCCGATGCCAAGAACGACCTCGCAGACTTCACCGGCGAGAACATGGACCAGAGGTCCTACGCGTTCTGGCTGACGCAGATCATGACCGAAGCGCACCGTCTGACGAAGACCGGCGGGACCGCGCTGCTGTTCACCGACTGGCGTCAGCTCCCGACGACGACGGACGCGATCCAGGCCGCAGGGTGGCTGTGGCGCGGTGTGCTGGCCTGGCACAAGCCGCAGGCCAGGCCGCAGAAGGGCCGGTTCACCCAGAACTGCGAATTCATCGTCTGGGCGTCGAAGGGGGCGATCGACGGCTCCCAGAACCCGGTCTATCTGCCCGGCATGTACTCGGCGTCGCAGCCCTCGGGCGCGCAGCGCCGGCACATCACGCAGAAGCCGGTCGAGGTGATGCGCGAGCTGGTCAAGATCAGCCCCGAGGGCGGCACGGTCCTCGACTTCTGCGCCGGCTCCGGCTCCACGGGCGTGGCCGCTCTGCTGGAAGGCCGGGACTTCATCGGCGTGGAGAAGACCGAGCACTACGCGTCGATCGCGGCCGACCGGCTCACCGAGACGATCCGCGAAACCCTCACGCAGGACGACGTGGACCTTACCGGCTGAGCCCCGTCCTTGCCTGCTGCCAAGGCGACCGGCTCCCCAAGCGTAGCCGTCGGCGACATACCGCCGCAGTGGCCGTGCAGCTCGCCGGATGGGCCGCGCGCAGACGCTTCCGTCCTTTTCTCATCCCGTGTCTCGTAGGAGGCCGAGCTTTTCAATGCCCGAATCAACAAAGTCGCCTGACGATGGCGAGTTGGAGCCGGTTCGTATTCCGGACCGACAGCTGGAGGGAATCGAGGCGAGCGTGCGGCGGCTCATGGAGCAGTCGGCGCAACAGGCTCAGCAGCTCGACCACCTCGCGTCCGCCTCGCCGTCCAGCGGATCACCGTTCGCGGCCTTCGGCATGCCAGGACTCGGTGGGCCGCCTCCCGCCGCTCCACCGGAGCCCCGCCCGATCCTGGAACTCGATGGAGAAGAACGCGAGGACGAACTCGACGCCCTGTCCGACTGGGTGGATGACTTCTTCCTCCCGGTGTACGGGGCGGAGGTCACCACCGCGGCTCCCTGGTGCCTGCAGTGGCAGGAGCACGACGACGTGGTGGCCTGGCTCCACGCCCTGTGGCTCGCCTACCAGCAGCACAAGGATCCCGAAGCCGGGCTGTCCGGTCTGTTCGTGTGGCACCGGGACTTCCTCACCCACGCCGTCGCGGCGATCCGCGCGCCGGGTGGGCCGCTGTCGGCCTGCATGACCTCGCCCGACCGGCCCGCGCACCGCCTTCTGCCCGGCCCGCCGCCGTCCGTGCGCACGGAGACGGCGAACACGACACAAGCCGCCGAACCGGACGAGCCGACGTCATGACCGCGGGAGCGGGACAGCCCGCCTTCGCACTGAGCTTCGACCCCCGCGCGCTGACCGATCTCCTCCAGGCCCCCAGCGACATACGCGACCTCACCCTCGCCTACCTGCAGGATGTCGTGAACGCGCAGCGCTTCGGCCTGCGTCTCGACGGTGACCTGGAGGGATTCAGGAAGCTGTTCGTGGACTCGCGCAAGGACTGGCGTGTCGTCTACGGTGTCCGCCCGGCACCCGCGGAGTCCGCGCATCCCAAGGAGATCCACGTCGTCGCCATCCGGCCGCGAGCAGGCAACGACGTCTACGACGAGGTCGGCCGCCGCCTAGGGATGCCTCGTCGGCCGCTGAGCGCCCGCACCCACGCGGCACGCTCGCGTTCCCCGCAGCTGACCACCCGCGCTCCCGTACCCCGGCCCGGTCCGCCGCCCACCCCACTGCCGGGGCTGCCCCGTCCCGCCCCTAACCCCGCGCACCATCACACCCGCTGAACGCACAGAGGTCCGCCTATGCACCCTCCACCCGCGCCGGCACCCACCCGGCGTGCGGTCTCCCCGCTCGACCACCGCCTCCAAGCCGTCACCGGGCACGACATCGACACCGTGTGGGCCTACCGCGACCGCGGCATCCTCGACGAGCAGCACGCCCACCTGGTCGACCGGCACCGTGAACTGGCCAAGGCCCAGACCAGCGTCACCTTCTACCTCCGGCTCCTCAACCGCCTGTCCAGCGGCGAGTTCGACGTCGACAGCGCCCTGTTCACGCGCATCGACCGCACCGTGGACCAGCTGGAAGAGGCCACCGCCGCGCGGGACGCCGCGGCTAGGAAGGTGCTCGCCGCCCTGGAGCCCATCGAAGCAGCAGCGGCGGCTTGCGCGCCCGACGCCCGGCAGCTCTCGACGGATGATCAGGCGGCGCTGCTCGCCATCGCCGGCGGCGCCAAGCTCTACGAACACCTGCTGACCGGCCGGATGTCCGTCACAGCCGCCTCCGATATCCGCACCCCCCACGCTGAGCTGCAGCAGTTGGAAGACGCCGGCCTGGTCGTCCGGGACACCGGCCACCCCTTGCACGCCGGCCAGCCGGTCGCGCTCACCGATGCCGGACGGGCCGCGCTGTTCGCCGCCCGCCGGGCCCCCACGGTGCAGGCGCCGAAGGTCTCGGCTCGCCCCGGCGCAGCGCGGCCCACCCCGGCGCAGCGGCGCTGACTTCACCGAAAGGCTCTTGTTGTCTCCCACCGACCCGGCGCCGGACCGGAAGTCCATCCCCCAAGTCGACTTCGACCTGGACGACCTCGACGCCGACGAGGAGAAATACCTCGACTTCTACCGCAAGGTCGCCGTCCACGAGGACATGCTCGTTCCCCTCGCCGAACACCACGACGGCCCGCACAGCTACTACGTCCTGTTCGACCGCACCGCCACCTGGGGACACCCCGGCGTGCCGCAGGTGCTCGCCGTGCATCTGCAACGGGACCACGAGAAGCGGACGTTCAGCTTCGAGCATGCCCCTCTGCCGCTGCCCGCGATGGCACAGTCCTGGCTCATCCACCGTGGCTGTCCGCCCGATGCCATCGCCCTCGCCCCGCTGGGCCCGCCGCCGGCGGACGAGGCCACGCGAGCCCTGGAGCGACGCCTCGCCGGCGACGGCGACCACTACGCCATGGGCTACTCCTACACCAGCGACGACCCGGAAGACATGGTCATCGTCGTGGCCCTGCGCGCCCTGGACGAGCGAGCCCCCTCACCGTTCCGCGTCGTGGTCGAAGAGGTCGACACCGAGACGTGGACGCACACCCTGCGCGAGGGCGGCTTCGACACGCTCGGCAAGGCACTGCAGTGGTGCGACGACCGGCTTGCCGGGCAGGCCAGCCCTCTTCCGCCGGTCCGCCCAGCCGCCGCCAGCCGCCCGGCCGGTGTGGTCCAGGCCCCTGCGCCGCGCCCGCCCGGCCGCTCACGCTGAGCCTCAAAGCCGACCAGGGCGGCGCAACATAGCCGACGATCGCCGGTTAGCCAAACCGGCGAATCTCCGGACTCTTATACAGCCGCCGGTACAACCCCGCGGCACCTTCCCCGCAATCCCTATGCCTTCACGGAGGTTTCTTCCGCATGCGCTCCACCCGAATTGCCGTATCCGCAGCCATGCTCGGCGCACTCGCTCTGCCGGTGCTGTCCGCCACCACCGCCAGCGCGACCCCCGCGAGCAGCTGCTCGTCCCAGCCGCCGCTGCCGTATGAGGTGCACACCGCGGCCGTGACCATCCGGTCCAAGGCCACCACGCATTCCACCGCGCTCGGCGTGCTCTACAAGAGCCACAAGTTCACCGTGCACAAGAAGAGCGGCAACTGGCTCTACATCACGGACAAGACCACCGGGGTCAAGGGCTGGGTCTCCGGCACCTACGTCTACCGCGACGTCCGAATGTGCACGGACTGACAGGCCCACAGCAGGCGCCCGTAAGCGGCCTAGCCACCGGGTACGGCAGCCCTCCCATTCCCCAGCGATCGGCCTTTTGAGAACAGGAGATTTCCCTTTGTCCGATGACATATCCGATGACGCCGAGGATGTCGTGGGCGTGCTCACCGAACGGATTGAAGCGCGTTTCGGCATGGACATGGGGCAGTTGAAGGCTGCTGTCGGCGCCGCGCCGACCGCGAATCCTGACGCCACCAACGTCGTCAAGTGGCACGGTCTTCTCGTCGAGGCCCAGTCCCTGCTGGACCGTGCGGAGGACGATCTTGTTGCTGCGCTGCATACCCAGCCCAGCGAGGTTGACGATCCGACGATGGGCCTCGCTCACCGGGTGAACGCGGCCGTTACCGCCCGCGACGGACGGGCCTTGGTCGTGCGGTGGCTCCTCGACCCGGACGCTCCGGGGAAGAAGGACCTCGCCGCCCAGCGCCTCGCTCGCCTCCGGCCCCGCACCGGCCCGGCGGTGCAGACCAGCGCTCCCCACCGGCCCGCCGGTACAGCCGCACCCGCGTCGGCGTGGCGGTCGGCAAGGGCCGCCCGATGAGCCGGGACAAGGCCAGCACCATGGACGCCGACCTGCACATGATCTTCGGAAGGCCGGTGCCCGAGCTATACGAGGCGGCTGCCGGCCAGGATGCCTCGCCCGCGCTCGCCCGTGCCCTGGAGCTGCGTTCGTTCCTGGCGCTCACCGAGGAGCAGGTCGCCCGCGTCCGCGACCGCGTCTACGCCGACATGGATCCGGACCGCGACATGGGTGAGCTGTCGGCGGACAAGCTCCGCTTCGACGCGCAGTGGCTGGAGGCGGCGCTCGACGCCCGCGACGGCTACCGCGCCGCCCTTCGCGAGTTGCTGTGCACCATGCCCCCGCCCGGCCAGCGGGCCTGGCCCGCCCGCACGCAGCTCACGGCCGCCGCATCCCTGCCCCCGTCTGCCGCCCCGGCACCCCAGCGTGCCGGGGCGGCCCGGGCCCGCCGACCGTGAAAGCCCCCGATTGCCCCATCTCACGTCCACCGAGATAGCCGGACGGATCGAGGACCTGTACGGCGCGCCGCTCGCCGACCTCGAAGCCCACGCCCAGGACCAGCCGCCCGGCATGCTCTCCGCCCTGCTCGGCATGCACGAGGGCCTCGCCCTCGCCGAGCGCAGCATCGACGTCCACCGCGACCGTCTCGCCCGGCTCCTCCACGCCGAGCGGCAGATCGGCCCGCACGAGGTCTCCCACCTCCTCGACGGTGCACGCCGGCTCGCCGAAGCCGTCGCCGTCCGCGACGTCCAGGCCAAGTCGGCCGCCGCCGTCCTGCAGAGCCTGGCCCGCGTCCCGGCCCCGACGCCTGCCCCGCCGGCTTGCTCGCCGCCCGTTCCGGCTCCGCCTGTTGCGACGCCGAGCCCAGCGCCCAGCCGCTGACCCCCCAGGCGATCCCTCTCTTTCCTTCACCCAGGAGTTCCTCCCTTGGCCATTGCCGCTCTGCCCCCTGACACCGACGCCGACATCGCCCGGGTCACCGAGGCCCTCGCCATGATCACCCCGCGCTGGAACGTGAGGATCCTCTTGGCCCTCTCCGGCCCGCCGCTGCGCTACAGCGAGCTGGCGGGCAAGGTGTCCTGGCTGCAGAACGGCCAGCTCCACCCCAAGCTCAAGTCGTTGTGCGACGCCGGGCTCGTCGAACGCACCGAACACACCGCACGGCACGTGACCTACCGCCACACCGAACGTGGCGCGGCCCTGCTGCCGGTTCTGCCGGTGATCGTCACCTGGGCCGAGGAACACCTGGAGAAGGCGGACC
This sequence comes from Streptomyces sp. NPDC001920, assembly GCF_053594495.1. Taxonomy (NCBI): domain Bacteria; kingdom Bacillati; phylum Actinomycetota; class Actinomycetes; order Kitasatosporales; family Streptomycetaceae; genus Streptomyces; species Streptomyces sp. NPDC001920. Next base: position 10,763 of record NZ_JBSFEP010000009.1, on the reverse strand, counting down.
GCCCGCTGCCCGCGATCGAGCAGATCGAGGACAGCCTCACCCTGCTCACCCGGCGCCACGCCGCCGCCATTCTGTGGGTGCTGAAGTCCCGTGAGGAGGTCAGCGGCCGGGCTCTGGCCCGGATCGTGATGCCCAGCAGCGACTGGACCAACATTTATCCGCCGCTGCGGCAGCTCGTCGCCGACGGCCTGGTCGACACCGAGGGCCTCGGCCGGCCCTACCGGCTGTCCGCGGCCGGTGACGGCCTTGGCCCCGTGCTCGGCGCCCTGTCTGCCTGGTCCGCCGGGCAGAGCCTCGACCAGGCGGCCCACCATCCGGTCTGGGGACACCCGCAGGCGAAGCCCGCGCCGGGGCCGTGGCTCAGCAGCCAGCCACGGCCGACCTCCGCGGTGCTCCCACCCGCTCGGACGACCGGATCCTCTCCGGCGTGGCACCACCGCGATCTCTTCTCGCACGCCACGACCGCCCGCCCGAAGGCAGCCATGCCGACGGGCGGCCCGCGCCGATGAGCATCCCCTTCACTCCTGCCGAAGTGCGCCACGCTGTCGAACTGCTGGCCTCGCGCTCCTTGATCCGCCTGGTCACCGAGATCGACGACAACGGCGCTATACCGCCGCGACGGCTGGCCGGCAACCTGCCCGACCTCTCCACGCACCAGCTGCAGAGCGCCTCCGACACGGCCCGCGCCCACGGCCTCGTCCGGATCGCGCCCGGCTCCGGTCTGGAACTCACCGACGGCGGAATGGAGTTGGCCGACCTGTACGACGCGATGGCTCGCTGGGCCCGGCGTCACGCCTTCCCGGCCCCCGTCTGCGAGTTCAGCCGCCGTATCCGGCACGTCCTCGACCTGTTGGCGCCCTCGCTCACCACCGAGCAGGGCGAGGGCCTCGCACCGCTGTCCGCCGTGACCGGCGCCGGGGCGGCGGCGGACCTTGCCCGTCCCCGCACGCTGCTGATCCAGTGGCTGGCCGCTAACCCCGAGGTGGCCAGGGCGTTCGAGCCTGAGCCGGTCGCGTGAGCGCAGCGGTCACACCCCGGCACGCACGCCACACCGCCGGGCTGATGCGCGGCATCTACCTGCCGCGTACGGCGGATGCGTTGGCGTTCGCCATGTCCACCTATGGCATCCCGCTGCTGGTCCTGGCCACCACGCGCTCCGCCGCGCTCACGGGAGCGGCGTTCGCGTTGGAGTGGATCCCGAGGCTGGCGGCTTTCGGGTGGGCCGGATCGATCGTCGACCGGCGCGGGGCGTCGGTCGTCTTCCACCTCGCCTCCCTGGGACGTGCGATGGCTCTCGCCGCCGGCGCGGTCCTGCTCCGCCTTCACCCGTCCGGCACGGTGGCGAGCGTGACCGTGATGGTGCTCGCGGCGGTCACGGGCGTGCTCACCGAGTTCAGTTACATCGCGGCCGAGACCGCGGGCGCTGCCGCCGGCCGCCGAGCGGGAAAGCGGGCCCATCGCGTTCAGGCCGTCCTGCTCGGCATCGACCAGATTGCGACCCTGACCGGACCGGCGCTCGCCGCAATGCTCCTGCTCGCCGGGCCACCGCCGATGCTCGCGGTGATCACCGTGCTGTCGCTTCTCGCCGCGCTGCTCGCCCTGCGCACACCCCCCTCGCCCGTCGCCCCGGCCCGCACGCCGAAGCGGCAGGCCAGCGCCGGGCTGCTCACCGGGTGGCGCACCATCCGCTCGCTACCCGCGCTCGGCTGGCTCGTGACCGGGCTGACCCTGTCCAACCTCGCCACCGGGCTCCTTCAAGCGGCCGGCCCGGTGATCGTCGTCAAACACTTCGGGCAGTCCACCACCGACGTCGGCCTGGTCTGGTCCGCCGCTGCCGGAGCGACGCTCCTCAGCGTCACCCTCTGCCGGGTTGCGATCGACCGCCTGGGCCTGTGGCCGGTCGGCGCCGCCTGCGCAGCCCTTGCCTCGCTCGCCACTCTCGCCGCCGCCCAAGCCCCCGACTACCTCTCCTACCTCGTCCTGGTCGCGGTCCTCATGGCGGCAGACGGCGGCATGACGGTAGTCCTGCGCACCGTGCGCTCCCGCCTGATCTCAGCGCAGAAGTTCGGCAGCACCCTGTCGGCGACCATCCTCATCCTGCTGCTGCCGTTCCCCGTCGCCGGCGTACTGACCGCGCTCACCCCGCCCGACGCGATGGGCCACGTCATCACGGCCTGCGCCGTCCTGCAGGCCCTCGGCCTGCTCTGCGCCTTCGCCCGACTGCGCACCGATCCCGCCCTGCGCACCTGACCCTGCTGCGCCCCCAGCCTGTGGAGAACCTCATGCCCACCGCCGTCCTCGGGACGAACCGCGCGAGCGGTCGCACCATCACCGAGCAGTTCAACGCCTTCGACGCGCACAACCCGCACGTCTACCGCGCCCTGGAACGCATGGCCGCCCGCCGCCTTGCCTCCGGAGCCACACGGGTCAGTTTGAAGGACCTCTTCGAAGACCTGCGCCGCCAACTCCCTTATGGAGTCGCCGGGCTGAACAACGACTTCACCGCCCTCTACGCCCGCCGACTGATCGGCGATCACCCCCACTGGGTCGGCGTGTTCGAACTTCGCCGCCGCCGCGCCGCCTAATGGGGTGTCTGACCATCCCCACTCTCCCATCGCTTCCGCGCCCTCCCTCGGCTGGACGAAGGCGGCCGGTCGGGGCGCCGAGCAGGCCCTCGTCAGACACGTGCAGGCTCCCGGGCTGCATGAGCAGCCTCGGCCCGAGGTCCCACCACGCCGCTGGCCGCGCGTCGGTTGCTCGCCGAGCAGCCGTCCTCCGCCGCTGCGGTCCGCCGCCCCACGCCCTCCGCCTTCCCACCCCTCCCGATCCCGAGGAGCTAGCTCTTGTCCGACCGTCCTGTCGTCCTGGTAGTTGCCGCAGCCGACATGGAGGCCGAGTCGTACCGCGGGTACTGCCTTCAGTCCGTGGCCGCCGCCTATGACGTTGTCTTGATCACTGGCGAAGAGCCCTCATGGGAGGTGCCGTACCTGCGGGACTGCGTGGTCGTGTCCGATCCGACCGATCAGGCGGCGCTGTCCGCAGCCGGCCGGACCCTGGCAGAACGCTACGACCTGGCCGGGGTGGTCACCTGGACCGAGTGGTACCTCGTCCCCGTGGCCCGCCTCGCCCGCCAGCTCGGCCTGCCCACCACCGCCCCGGAGGCCATGCAGGCGTGCCGCAACAAGGCCACGTCCCGTGCGCTGTTCGCACGGCACGGCGTGCCGTCGGCTGCTTCGGTGAGCGTGCGCACCCTGGCCGAGGCCGAGGCGGCGGCCCAACGGATCGGCTACCCGCTCGTGCTGAAGCCCGCCGCGCACGCGGCCAGTATCGGAGTGATCCGTGTAGACACCCCCGAACAGCTCACCGCAGCCTTCGCGTTCGCCGACCAGGCGGCCGGGCCCGGGCGGGAGTCCACCAGCGTGCTCGTGGAGGAGTACCTCGACGGGCCCGAGGTGTCGGTCGAGTGCGTTACCTACCGCGGCGAGACCACCGTGGTCGCGGTCACCCGAAAGACAGTCAGCGCTCCGCCCTTCTTCGAGGAACTGGCCCACTGCGTGGACGCCGCCGACCCTCTTCTCGACGTAGTGACCCCTGTGGCACGGGCCGCGATCCGCGCTCTGGGGATCACCGACGGCGTCTGTCATGTCGAGATGCGGCTTGTCGACGGCCGACCGCGGCTCGTCGAGGTCAACGGCCGGATCGCTGGCGACATGATCGGCCACCTCGTCCGACTCGCCACGGGCATCGACCTGCCGCGCGCCGCCGCCGACATCGCCTGCGGCCGAACCCCCGACCTCACCCCCGCCCGGTCATCGGCCGCCGCGATCCAGCTGCTCTACCCGGACACCTCCGGCACCCTGCTCCACCTCGGCTTCGACAGCTTCAACCCGGACTGGCTGGACCGCGTGCACTTCCAGCACCAGATCGGCGACCAGCTGCTTCTCCCGGCCGACGACGGCAACATGTGGACCGCACGGATCGGCTACCTGATCACCACCGCGCCCACCGCGGACCTCGCACAGGCCCGCGCCGAGCAAACCGCCCGCCGCATCCAGGTCCACGTCGAGCCCCGCCCGGCCGACGAACCTGTCACCGCTGGGCGCCCCGCATGAACCGCACCGACGCTTCCCTCCGACGCAGCCGCGCCCTGCTGACCGGCTACTTCCTCGGCCTGGGCATGGTGATGGCAGTCTGGGGCGCCCGGATACCGGCCGTCCAGCACGCCACCCACCTCACAACCGGCAGCCTCTCCCTTGTCCTGCTCGCCGCCGCCGTCGGTATGGTCGCCGGACTGCAGGCCGGCGGCCGGCTCGCCCGGCCCGAACGCCTCCCCGCGCTCCTGATCGGCGGAGCTGTCGCACTGTCAGCAGCCCTCGCCCTGCTGGGGCAATGCCGGACGCTGGCCTCGCTGCTCGCAGCGGCGCTGGCCTTCGGCGCCGCGCACGGTGTCCTGGACGTCGCCGTCAACACCGGGGCGGTCCGCTGCCAGAACGCCTTTGGCAAGCCCATCATGTCGTCCCTGCACGCCGCGTACTCGATCGGCGCGCTGGGCGGCGCCGCCCTGGCCGCCGCCACCGCCGGCACAGCCCACAGCGCTCTGTTCCTGACGGTCGACGCTGCGCTGACAGCGAGCGTACTCGTGGCCGTGCCGAGCACCCTCACGTTGAGCGGCGCCGACCCCAAGACCTTCGGCCCCCAGGGAGCCGGTCGGGACCGGGCTCCGGGGAGGGTATGGCTGCTGGGTGGGCTGGCGGCTGCCAGCCTGCTGGGGGAGGGAGCGGCAGCCGACTGGGCCGCCGTGCACGTGCACGCCCTGCACGCCGGTACGGCTGTCGCTGCGAGTTCCTTCGCCCTCTACAGCACCGGCATGGCAATCGGCCGACTGACCGGCGACCGGCTCACGACCCGCTTCGGTGCCCCTGCCGTGGTCCGCGCCGGCGCGGTGCTCGCCGCAGCCGGACTGGCCACCGGCGTCCTGGCCGACAGTGTGGCCGCGGCGCTGGCCGGCTGGGCGGTCTTCGGGCTCGGCCTGTCCGGCACCGTCCCTTCCCTGATCACCGCCGCCGGGAGCCACGGGCCGAGGGCCGTCGCCACGGTTTCCGTCACCGGCTACCTCGGACTGCTCGCTGGCCCCGCCCTCATCGGCGCCCTCGCCAGCATCACCACCCTGCCCACGGCCCTGCTGCTGCCCGCCCTCCTCGCAGCCACCCTCGCCGCCCTCGCCCGTCGCGCCCTGGAGAACACCGCCCCTTGACCCACCCCACCAGCCTCGACGCCGTCATCCTCGACTACAACGGCGTCATCGGACTTCAGCCCACCCGCGCCCACTGGCTCCGACTGGCCCGCACCGCCTCCTGGCCCGAAGACGATCTCGCAGGTTTCCGGCGAGCCTTCTGGAACGCCCGCGACCTCTACGACGCCGGCCAGCTCAGCGACCTGGCGTACTGGGCGCGTGTCCTTGGCGCCCACCCCGGCTCCCGCCTGCTGCGCGAACTCCTTGCCGCAGACACCGCCATGTGGACCGAGACCGACGAGAACGTCCTGGCCGTCCTACGCCGCGCCCACGGCACCGGACTGCGAATGGTGCTGCTCTCCAACGCACCCGCCCACCTCAGTACCGTGCTTGACACCCACGGGTGGCGACGCGTGATGACCCAGGCGCTGTACTCAGCCCGACTTGAGGTGTGCAAGCCAGACCCGGCCGCCTACCAACCCGCCCTGCAGGCCACCGGAGTTCGCGATCCACGACGCGTTCTGTTCGTGGACGATCGTGCCGACAACTGCCGGGCCGCTGCCCGCTTGGGCCTGCGGACGCTGCACTACACCGGCTCCAGCGATGTCCTCCAAGAAGCCCTGGTGCTCGCTGCCTGACCCGTCCGCCTTCACCACTCAGGAACCTGTGACCTCTCACGACGACCTGCGCACGATTGACGGAGACGTCTTCGCCTCTCCGCGCCACCTCGCCTCTACCACCGGGATCGGCGACCCAGCCCTCGCCCCGCTCATCGACCTCGGCTGGGACCTCCATAACGACGACCTCGGCAACGCCTACGTCAACGCCCCCGACCGCAAGGTCCGCCTGGGCTACCTCCCCGAGGGGGAGGATGACGGGCTCTGGCGCATCAACGCCTACCGCGATCCGTTCGGGCCACCGACCTGGGGCGTCTGTTTCAACGACCGAGTCCCGACCGAGTTCGTCCAGGCGTTCACCACTGTCCTCGCCACGGCGTACAAGCAGGGGCCGGACGCTTACCTCGCTCGGCCGGTCTCCGGGACCGACGAGCACGATCCCTTCCTCGCCGTCGTGCCCCTGCTGAAACAGGGTTGGGAGATCGACCGCCCGCGCTGGGGCGTCTTCGCCATCCAGGCCCCGGACGGACTCGCCGGCCTGGAGTTCACCACCGGCGACCTCGACCCGGAAGCCGAACTGGCGACACGGGATGCCCGCTGGCAGCTGTGGGCGGGCAACTCCATCGACCGGCCCGTCTGGTACGCCACGGCCAGTACCGACACCCCCGTCGCCCTGCTCACCGCCGTCACCCAGAGCGTTGCCGATCCGGCTCCGCTGCCCCGGTGGCGCGAGGACACCTTCAGCTACATCAAGGGCATGGCCCAGCTCACCCCGATCCTTCCGCCCGGACCGCCGGCCCCCACCCCGCTCGATGTGCAGCGCGCCGCCGCGTCCCGCCGCCCGGCCGCGCTTTCCGCGGCCAGCGTCCCGCGCTGGAGCACCACCAGCCGACCGGCTCTGCCCGGTCCCCGTCGATAGGACCAGCCCGACTCCTATTGGAGATCCCTCTTGTCCCTGCAGACCCCGGAGTTCTTCGCCGAGCTGTGCCTCCCCTTCCACGACAGCACCGTCGTGGGCAACACCTACTTCGCCGCCCCCGTCCCCGGTGTCCCGCTGCGGCTGCGGATCGATTTCACCGGCACCATCCACGCGGACACCTACGGCGGCCTGCGCCTGGCGGTCGTCCACCCAGACCGCGGCGAGATCGACGCAGTCGCCCTCAGCTTCCTCGACCACGGCACCTTCCACCGCCGCGACGAAGCGACCAACACCCGGCCGAACACCAAGCAGTACGCCACCTTCGACACGTACCACCGCCCCGGCCGGCCCCCGTGGGAGGGAGCCGTCACCACCGGACTGCGCGACGCCATCGAGCAGTACACCGCCGTCTGGTTCCCCGGCGCCTGGACCGCGTCCGCGCCGAGCCGCGCTGCAGGCCGGACCGCGCACAGGTCTCCCGCCGTGCCGGTCACACGCAGCGGCACCCGCGCCCGCTGAGCCGCGCCTGCACCGCTCTCCACCGAGCCACTGCACCGCACCGTCCAGGACGTACCCGTCCATACTCGCCGCGCCCTCTACGTCGCCACCACGACAGCCAAGCAGCAGCACGGCAGCACACCGGTTGCCCCGCCGCCTCCCACTCCGGTCCCTGGCCGAACCCCATGACCTCCCCCCGCCCCCCTGACCAAGGAGTCCTCTTCCTCGTGCACGCACGATTCGTCCGATCCGCCGCCGTCGCCGTCGCGGTGACCGGCACCCTCACGTGGGCGCCGGCCGCGAGCGCCCTGCCCTCCGAGCCGACCCCCTCGGCGTCTGCCGCTCCTGCCGACACACCGGCCCCGGACGCGGGCAGCGTCGAGATCACGACCAAGGACACGGCCGGGGACGCGCTCCCCGGCGCCGCGTTCCTGCTGCTCGACGCCGCCGGCGAAGAAGTCGGGCGTGGGAAGACCGACGTGCAGGGGAAGGTGACCTTCCCCGATCTTGCGCCGGGCGTTTACCGGCTCAAGGAGACGGCCTCCGGCAGCCCGCTCCACGAGGTCGTCGCCGACCAGGACGTCATCGTCACCCCGGGCGCGACCACACGGCTGACGATCACCGACCCGTTCAAGGCAGCCAAGGTCCTACTGCAGGCCAAGGACGACAAGACCGGCAAACTTCTGCCCGGCGCGACGGTGAACATCGGCACCGGCGCCTCGCCGTTGCTCACTCTGACCACCAGCGCCAAGGGCACGGCCTCCGGAGAACTGCCGGTGTCGACCCGGAAGACGGAGTTCTGGGTCAAGGAGATCAAAGCCCCTGCCGGGTACGACCTTTACAAGCCGTCCAAGTCGTTCACCGCAGGCCCCGGCGATCCGGTGACCGTGACCGTCACCAACGCCAAGACCGCCACCGACCCGAAGCCTGACCCCTCGGACAAGCCGACGCACAAGCCCAGCGGCGCCCCGTCCACCCCCGCGGACAAGCCGGGTAGCGGGACGGGAGGGGCCAAGCCCTCCCCGCAGGGCACCGGCACACCGGATGCTGCCTCCTCGTCCGCCGCGGCCCCGGTCGGCGACTCCACGCCGAAGGCGCCGGCAGGCTCCCTCGCCCACACCGGCGCCGACGCCACCCCGTGGATCGCCGCCGGCGCGGGCTGCCTTGTCGTCGCCGGCGCCATCACCCTGGTCGCTGTCCGCCGTCGTTCGTCTACCGGTTCCGAGCCCGAGGACAGCGGCAAGACCAGCTAACCGAAGAGCAACCACCGCCAGCAGGCCCCCGGGAGCGCTCTCCGGGGGCCTGCTGGCGTCTCGGCCCGACGCCCTGATGGTCAGCCTTCGGAGCCAGCGGCGGACCTTCTGCTATCCGTTCCCTTGGCCGAATTCGAGCGCCGGGACGAGCACAGCCGCCGCGTCGCAGTCGGTACAGGCCCGAGCCCCCTCTCGCATCAGGGCATCCATGGCTTCCTGCGTGCCCAGTTCCGTTCCGCCGCCCGCTGCGTGACGGCACGTGGCGTCATGCACGACCGTCCGGTCCCGGTGCCCGGGTACGGGGCGGACCACCCAGCCGTGGGCTGGCCGTGGCGGAGGGCCGGGCAGACGCCGGGTCGGCACGCCGGAAAGATCCGCTCCTTCGATGGGCGTCAGCTGCCGATCGGTAACCCAGACGGTGTACTCGGCGGCCTCGACCCCGTCCGGGCGCGCGACCCAGGACGGGATGCCCACGAGGTAACGCCACGGATGGGGACCGGCCACCTCCCGGCGTGCGTGGAGCCGGACCCGCACGGTCTGCCCGTCCGGCAGGGTCAGCGATATGTCGGCCGGAGGGGATCCAACAGCTCGCCGGTCACCGTGCGGGCTGGTCACCTACCGGGCCCCTGGTTCCAGCTCCCGCGCCGAGGAGCGCAGCGCTGCCCGCTGCCCGGTTCCGGCCTGCTGCCAGTAGGGGTGCCACCACACCTGGACCGACAGCTCCAGCAGGCGGCGGCGCAGGGCTGTCGTCCGCTACCTGTTCGCCGGGTCGGCTAGGTTCCGATACGTCCGTTCCCAGGCACACTGCGCGGCGACCAGGTCCTCGGGGAGAGCAGAGCAACGCATACCAGCTATTGCATCATGTGTTCGATTTACGGCGCATGCTTGCGGGTAGGCGGCTATGACGCTCAGCGTTAGTTGACCGTTCGCAGCGTTAGTCTGATGGTTACTCTGTGTGACGGTAGGGTGGGGGTGTGGGACACAATAGATCTTTCGGTGTGCCCTCGACCCAAGTGGAAGAATGAGCAATCAAGGCGCTTTCCGGCGTGAATCGGGGCGAAACTCCGAGCCCGTGCGCGTAGAAGCCGGGAGGGCGGCGGTCAGCCGGTGAACGAACGAGCGACCTGCTCTGGGGCCACGGTCCACTCTTCTGATGATGGCAGGGCGCGCTTGACCGCGTCCTCGTCTGACTCGACCAGGAAGATGTTTGGCATCTGTTGGTCGACCAGGCGGGACCCTGCGGGAAGCACCGCTAGGAGCTCTTCGGCGCTGACCGTTTGCGCTCCGCGATACCAGATCACCAATCGCACGACACCACCTTACGGGATTCGTCCCGCTCCTTCATGGGCTAGTGCAAGTCCGATCGGAACAGCGTTGCTGAGCAGGTGATTCTTCATGTCGGTGGTGCGCTGCCGACTGGGCGGTTCGGTGAGCCACTGGGTTCCGGTGAGCGCGCGTGCTGCGGCTGCTGTGGCGACGGCGCAGGCTTGTGACGTGCCGCTGCGGGGCCCGTACCCTCCTCCTGGCTGGGCAGACAAGATTCCGGCTCCTGGAGCGATAAGGTCTACGGCACCTTCGGGTCTGTAGTTCGAGAAGGCTGCGAAGAAGTCATCGGGGTCGCGGACGGACTGAGGCCCGACAAAGCTCTTTTCGAGGGAGTCGGCTGGGAACGTGCCGATCCGCCCTGCTGCGGCTACGGCCATGGTGTTGGGGAGTGCGGCAGGCAGCGTGATGGTGCCGCCCCATTCGTTGCCGGCCGCTGCCATCAAGATGGCACCACGGTCGGCAGCCCAGATATCAAGTTCACGTAGGTTGGCGTCATAGGCGAGACCGCCAAGACTCAGATTGATCAGGTGGCAACCCTGTTGTACCGCTGCCACCACAGCCATGAGTACCGCGAATGAGGTGGCCTCATCTGAGTTCGCACCGAACACCCGGTAGCTGTAAATCTCGGCAGCGGGAGCGATGCCTACCGGTCCTCGGCTCAGGAAGTTCGCGATGACCCCGGCCACGTGGGTGCCGTGCCCACTCCCGTCGTCACCGTAGTCGTCCTCGGGCTCGCCCCTGACTAGGTTCTTGCCGGCGACAACAGGCACCATCTCGGCGTCGATGCCGTGATCAACTACTGCAATCCGTACCCCTGCACCACTAGACGAGTAGTTCCGATTGCGGGGTTCACGGACGCAGGGAGGGTGTCCAACATCGGGTTGTGACGACCGAGTTAGACACCCTCTTGACCGCAC